>JBGSMI010000336.1:0-38152 GCA_041740215.1 Ferruginibacter sp. | reverse complement strand
TAGCCCTGAAGGGGCGAAATATTATAGCATAGGGCACCGCCCTATGAATAGTTTACATAGACCAACAAGCCCTGAAAGGGCGCAACAGATCAGCACAGGGCAACGCCCTGTGTAAAGATAAAAGATGTATTAAAAAGCCCTGAAGGGGCGAAATATTATAGCATAGGGCACCGCCCTATGAATAGTTTACATAGACCAACAAGCCCTGAAGGGCGAAATATCATAGCATAGGGCACCGCCCTATGAATAATTAACATAGCCCATCAAGCCCTTAAAGGGCGTAATAAAGGCTAGTAGGATTACATCGGGGTATGTTTGCCCGGACATGACCAGAACCTTGCATAGGAAAGATCTGAAAAATTATTTGCGAAAAATTAATGGCTTTCCTTTTCCATGGGGGAGTAGAATGATTCAGTCACAGTGTTTATTACTGTAGGGGAACCCCGAAGGGCTTTAATGTAAATAGCTGTGGGTGTAACCCATGGAAAAAATCCGAATTTGCCACGAACCCCAAACGAAGTAATTAATTTCTTTTTCAGGAGTTTGAACAGAAGTGTTTTAATTTTAGAAAATGAAATATCCACGTAAATTATCATCTGGTGCAAATAATACCGTGATTGTTTTAACTGATGTCGAGGTGGCTAAATTATTCGTAGGTGATACCAGGTCTGAAATTGGCTCCGAGGCGGAAAAAATGCAGTATGCCAATAAAGTAAATAACCTGGTCGTGAAATTTATCCGGTTAGATTTTAATGAAGATATCAATGCTGAAATGTTGGTAATGGAACGAATTCACCCGATCGATTTCCGGGCTTATGAAGTAGAGGTGAGGGAGCTATGGCTGGATGTTTTTGAAGATGAATTGAAAGCCTTACATAAATCAGGTTTTGTGCATCGTGATTTAAAAAGACCTTCCAATATCGGAGGATTGGCTTTTGATAATATACTGCTGACCCAATCGGGATTGCGGTTGATTGATGTGGGCATTTCGGCACTGCAAAGCCAGGTGGGCAATACCATTTTTGGGAAATATGTGGAAAATGAAATGAAGGAAATAGCGGAGTTCAGCACTTATCTTATGAACCGGTAGAATAGCAAAAGCTACAGCAAAATTTTGCTTTTTGCCGTAGCTTTTGCAATCGAAAATTATCAATCAATATTGAATTTCCTCGTGTCGATCATCTTCGGCTCTTTTGCTAATAATGATACAACAGTAATTCTTTTGCCGCCATTTTCATCCAAATAATTTCGGACAACGCTAACCGGAAGAAACCCCAATCCATTATCAAGAAAGTCTCCAAAATCACCTGATTTTAAATTAGGGATTCTTATGCTTGTATCGAGATACACCTGGTCGTGCATACCGCCATTATCTACTTCCAGTTTAATTCCATTAAAATTGGAGGATGTACTAATGATGGCTTTACGTCTGCCTTCCCCAACACTGTTATAATGATCTCTTTCAAATCTTTTGATATTATGTGTCTTCGTTTCAAAATTATACAAAGAGTTTTTTGAATAGTCAGAATCATCGAATTCAAATATTATTTTGTCCGTAATCCAAAAAGTTTTAGTGATATGTTCTGTATCCGAATTGTATATTAATAAAAAATTATACTTACACGCTAACCCCAATATGTTTTGAGATTGCACGTTTGAATTTGCAAGTGAAATAAGGGTACTGGAAAAAAAGATGGTACGCATTTTCTATTTTCTTTGAAATGTTGTTGAAATTAAATAGCGCTTTTCTTCTTCGGACAAAAGCTTTATACGGTAAGATATCGAATTAATGCAAGGCGAAAAAGGACTACCTATTGCAATAGCCGTTCAGAAAGGTTGGCTCCCTATGCGTAAGGTTGGTTGCTGATGGCATCGTTTTATTCAAAACAATCAAGGTAATATCAAACAAGCTTTTGTGAAAAATGGAGTACGTTGTATTGGGCAATAAACTTATGTTTACAGTCCTTTAAATTAAGGCCGGCAATGATAAAAAACGGTTGAATGTCGTTTACTTAAGAAATTTATTGTAATATTTTATACTATTCAATATTACTTTGTGCGTCTTTCTATTAGTATTTACGGCCTCGAATAAAAATTTCAGCCTTTTTATTCGCAGCCTTGATTTTTTTGTTTCATCCTGAGCGAAGCCGAAGGGTTGTATCAAGACAAAAAAGAAAATAGAGTCAACGTAAATATGAAATCCTAAAAGCTTAAGTAAACGACATTGGAAAACGATTGAATATTAAAACACCTTTGCTAAAATGAACATAGTAACTTTTCTACATGTGCTATATTGTAAGCAACCCATCTTTTTTTCTGCCAACATTAAATTGAATCTTAACTAACAACCAGACTATGGATAATAAAATTGATGCTCATCAACATTTCTGGCAGTTTGATCCGGTAAGAGATAGCTGGATCAATGAAGAGATGGCGATCATACAAAATGATTTTTTACCAGAACACCTTGAAAGTATGCTGAAACAAAACGGCATTGATGGTTCAGTAGTTGTACAGTCCGATCAATCAGAAAAGGAAAATGAATTTCAACTAAACAATGCCGCCCAATATGATTTTATACGGGGCGTTGTCGGTTGGGTTGATTTACAGGCAGCCGATATTGAAGATAAATTAGCCTACTACCAACAGTTTAAAAAGCTGAAAGGATTCCGGCATGTGCTGCAGGGCGAACCGCAAAGAGATCTGATGTTGCAACCTGCTTTTAAGAACGGGATTAGCCTGTTAAATAAATATGGATTCACCTATGATGTGCTCATTTTTCCCGATCAGTTAAAGTATGCAAAAGAGCTGGCAGCCGCTTTCCCCGATCAGCCTTTTGTATTAGATCATATTGCAAAGCCGGGGATAAAGGATAGGCTGATTGCCGACTGGAAAAATGATATTCTCTCAGTAGCTGCTCATGAGAATATGTATTGCAAAATATCCGGTATGGTAACCGAGGCAGACTGGAAGAGCTGGAAGGTTGAAGATTTTACTCCCTATCTCGATGTGATCGTAGAAGCTTTTGGAACCGACAGGATCATGTACGGTTCAGATTGGCCCGTATGTTTGGTGGCTGCTGATTATGCAAAAATGAAAGCAATAGTGGATGATTATTTTTCGGGATTTTCAGCCCATGAACAAGCTGCCTTTTTTGGAAAAACGGCCACCAGTTTTTATAAATTGTAATCCTTTATTATTTGCACCAGTTTTTGGGATAGGTACAATAAAACTCCTGAATCACTCAATCAACTTTACACACCAATCAAAGGGCAGATATCAACTGGTTAAATCATCCATCCGGTTTAGAAATAGTTTTCAAAAAATTAAGTCTAATGATGAAAGCATTAATTTGTACAAAGCCAGGCACCTTTGATTATACCAATAGGGACGAACCGGTACCTCAACCCGGTCAGGCTATTTTGAAAATAAAAAGAATTGGCATTTGCGGAACAGACCTCCATGCTTACAGGGGTACCCAACCTTTCTTTACTTATCCAAGAATTTTGGGTCACGAACTGGCGGCTGATTTAATAGACGCCGGTGGTGCCGAAGGATTTATTCCCGGCGAGGCCGTCACTTTTATTCCTTATTTCAATTGTGGTAAATGTATTGCCTGCCGAAATGGATTGCCCAATTGCTGCACGGACATAAAAGTGTGTGGAGTTCACATTGATGGAGGAATGGCTGAATATCTTTCGGTACCAACTTATGCATTGGTTAAAAGTGAAGGTCTCGGCTACGATGAATTGGCATTGGTGGAGCCGCTTGCAATAGGAGCACACGGGGTACGCAGGGCCAATGTTCAGCCAGGAGAATTTGTATTGATCATTGGTGCCGGCCCAATCGGATTAGGCACCATGGAATTTGCAAGAATTGCAGGAGCAAAAGTAATTGCGCTCGACATCAACGACCAGCGCCTGCAGTTTTGTAAGGACAGGTTGAAGGTAGATTTCACCATCAACGGTGCAACTGAAGATGTGTTGACCAGGCTAAAGGAAATCACCAACGGCGATATGCCCACCGTGGTAATTGATGCCACCGGCAGCCTGAAAGCCATTGATAACGGATTGCAATACCTGGCACATGGCGGAAGATTTGTTTTAATTGGGTTACAAAAAGAGGCATTCAGTTTTAGTCACCCCGAATTTCATAAACGGGAAACCACGCTAATGAGTAGCCGCAATGCAACAAGAGCCGATTTTGAACATGTGATTGATTCGATGAAAAAGGGATTGGTTGACCCAACTACCTACATCACCCACCGGGTAAAATTTCATGAACTAAAGGATGTATTCGAAAGCTGGCTCGATCCTGCTACCGGCGTAATTAAAGCAGCGGTGGAAATGGATTAAATGTCTGATTTGGTTATCGCTGATTTATATCGGATGTCTGATTTTCAGGTGTGTGATTTTGCCTTCTGATTTTTATGGCTGATGTCCTGGTTTATTGATGTGTGATTTCGATGTGTGATTTCAATGCCTGATTTGTTGATGTCTGATTTACTGTTGTGTGATTTTGCTTTCTGATTTTTATGCCTGAGGTGCTGGTTTATTGATGTGCGATTTCGATGTGTGATTTCAATGCCTGATTTGTTGATGTATGATGTCTGATTTTACTTTCTGATTTTTATAGCTGAGGTGCTGGTTTATTGCTGTGTGATTTCGGTGTCTGATTTTAATGCCTGATTTGTTGATGCATGATGTCTGATTTGCTGTTGTGTGATTTTGCTTTCTGATTTTTATAGCTGATGTCCTGGTTTATTACTGTGTGATTTCGATGTGTGATTTCAATGCCTGATTTGTTGATCTACAATGTCTGATTTTGATGTCTGATTTTAATGTCTGATGTGTGATTTGTTGATGTATGAAATTAATATCTGTTCTTGTTCAAATTATTAGTTCATTTTTTTGGTAGTTGTAGATTTTTCATGAATGAATCAATGATTGAATGAAAACAAAAGTGCTTTGAAATAAACTGTGCTAAAGCCCTGAAAGGGCGAAATATAAAAGCATAGGGCAACGCCCTATGAAAAAATAAAAATGCAAACAAAGCCCTGAAAGGGCGAGATAATGCAGCCAGGGACAACGCCCTATAAAATGAAATAAACGCAATAACAAATATTGTGGAAAATGCCCCTCAATGGTATGCGGTACAAGGGAGTGACACAACGATGTTGAGTAATGTTCTCCTGCTTGTAACAAATAAACAAGGAAATCTATTTACCCCAATTGCCAGTATTGTTAAACGATTAATAAACTAACACACATGATAAAACGATTGACTTTTGCATGCATTTTATTTTTAACAGCGATAGCCGAAATACAGGCGCAAGAACCACAAAAACTCTGGTATAAAAAGCCGGCGAAGGTTTGGACGGCGGCGCTGCCGGTTGGCAATGGCAGATTGGGTGCCATGGTATTTGGTGGCGTCGCCGACGAGTTGATTCAATTAAACGAAGCTACTTTATGGACTGGCGGACCGGTTAGGACCAACGTGAATCCAAAAGCCTACGATAATTTATTGCTGGCGAGGGAAGCCGTGTTTAAAGAAGAAAATTATGGAAAGGCCTATGAGTTTGCTAAAAAAATGCAGGGGTATTATTCAGAATCATACCTGCCGCTGGGCGACTTAATGATTCACCAGCATTTAAAAGATACAGTAGCAATATCTTACTATCGTGACCTTAATATCAGCGATGCGATTGCCTCCACCAGGTTTACGATCAACGGAATTACTTACACCAGGGAAGTGATTAGTTCTGCTCCGGACCAGGTAATTGTTATCCGGTTGACTGCTGATAAACCCGGTGTGTTAAACCTTACCATTGGAACAAAAAGTCAATTGAAACACCAACAATTTGTAATTAGTAATAGTGAGATTGAAGTAAAAGGAAAAGCGCCTTCGCACCTCGAACCGAACTATGTAAATTCAGCGAATCCTATCACGGAGGAGGATGTGACAGGCTGCCGTGGCATGCGGTTTGACTGGCGCATTATAGCAACCGGTAAGGCGGGAACGATCAGTTCGGATACCGCTGGTGTTACCATAAAAAACGGCACTGATATTTTGATATTCATTTCGGCGGCTACCAGTTTTAATGGCTTTGATAAATGCCCCGATTCGCAGGGGAAAGATGAAACAAAAATTGCAACACAATTTCTGAACGCTGCGGTTAAAAAGAACTGGTCGTCATTGAAGAGCAGTCACCTTGCAGATTTTCATCATTATTTTAACCGGGTAAGTTTTAACCTGTCTTCGCCTGCAGATAATAAAAATGCCGCCTTGCCTACAGACGACCGCCTGCTGGGTTATACAGAAGGCGCAAAGGATCCTGCATTGGAAACCATGTATTTTCAATTTGGCAGATACCTGCTTATTTCAAGTTCCAGAACAAAGGAAGTGCCTTCCAATTTGCAAGGCATCTGGAACAAGGAATTGAGGCCACCTTGGAGCTCGAACTATACCACCAACATCAACGTGCAAATGAATTACTGGCCGGCAGAATCTGCCAATCTTTCTGAGATGCATCTTCCGCTGATGGGCTTTATAAAAAATGCTGCTGCAACAGGAGCAATTACATCTAAAGAATTTTATCATACCGGCGGTTGGGCAGTGCATCACAACAGTGATATCTGGGCATTGAGTAACCCGGTGGGTGACATTGGCAAAGGTGATCCGATGTGGGCCAACTGGACGATGGGGTCGCCCTGGTTATCTCAACATTTGTGGACCCATTATTCTTTTACAAAAGACAAAAAATTTCTACGTGTGACTGCTTATCCATTGATGAAGGGAGCCGCAGAATTTTGTATGGATTTTTTAGTGGAAGATAAAAATGGCTTCCTGGTAACAGCACCGTCCTTCTCTCCTGAAAATAGTTTTATTGATGATAAGGGCAAGCAGGGGAGTGCTTCGATCGCTACAACAATGGACATGTCCATCATTCGGGATTTATTTACCAATTTGGTTGAAGCGTCGAAAGAATTGAATGAAGATGCAGCCTTTCGCAACCTCATTATTGCAAAGCGGGATAAACTATTTCCGCTGCACATTGGTAAAAAGGGAAACCTGCAGGAGTGGTATAAAGATTGGGAAGATACCGATCCGCATCACCGCCATGTATCGCATTTATTTGGTTTGTACCCGGGCCGTGAAATATCGCCGGTGCTTACTCCCGACTTTGCGAAAGCAGCAAAAAAATCGTTGGAGTTAAGAGGAGATGCCGGAACCGGATGGAGTCTTGCATGGAAAGTAAATTTTTGGGCACGCTTACTGGATGGCAATCATGCCTACAAAATGATTGGCGACCTGTTGCACATTACCGGGCTGGAGGGTACCAATTATGCAAACGGCGGCGGTTCATATGTGAATCTGTTTGACGCTCATCCACCATTTCAGATTGATGGAAATTTTGGCGGTATTGCCGGTATGATTGAAATGTTATTGCAAAGCCATTTAGGCGAAATTCATTTGTTGCCAGCCATGCCGGATGCATGGAAAGAAGGTGCTGTAACAGGCCTGAAAGCAAGAGGTAATTTTGAAGTGGATATTGACTGGAAAAGCAATCAGTTAACCACCGCCGCTATCAACTCTGGTTCGGGAGGGATTTGTAAAGTTAGAACCGCAGTGCCCATCAGCATTGCTGGCGTAAATGCAAAATCTGTTGCTGATGCCAATGGATATGTATTAACTTTCAGTTCTGTTAAGGGAAAAATGTATAAAATTTTAGTCGCAAAAAAATAAAGGAAAGCAATGAAATTACTTAAAAGCTTATCTCCGGTTATTCTTTGTCTCCTGATTTGCATCACATCCAACTGCTTTTCTCAGGTAGCACAAACGCCACCGATGGGATGGAACAGTTACAACTGTTTTGGCTCTGCCGTGCATGAAGATGAAGTAAAATCCAATGCAGACTATGCAGCAAAAAATTTAAAACAATATGGATGGCAATATGTGGTGGTGGATTTTCTATGGTCTTACGATAACCCGGTTGGTAGCACTATTGGTAATCCGTTTCAGATGCAATTACATGATGGTTCTTATGTGCCCTGGTTAACAATGGATGAATACGGAAGGCTACTGCCACAGCCAACAAAATTTCCCTCAGCGTTTGGTGGCAAAGGGTTTAAGCCTTTAAGCGATTACGTATATTCATTAGGATTGAAGTTTGGTATTCATGTAATGAGGGGTATTCCAAGGCAGGCGGTATGGGCAAAAAGTCCGGTGCCTGGCACGAATGGAATTACTGCTGATATGATTGCAGACACTTCGTTTACCTGCCCATGGATGATCTATATGTAGGGTCTCAATATGAGTAAACAGGATGCACAGGAATACCCGAATTCGATTTTCAAATTGTATGTATCCCGGGATGTAGACTTTATAAAGGTAGATGATATGGCAAGGCCATACCGTACTGCAGAAGTGGAAGGGTACGAGAAGGCAATTGCCAATTGCGGCAGACCAATGCCCTTGAGTATATCGCCTGGTGAAACGGCTTTGTCTGCAAAGGATCATGTAAAACAACATGCCAGAATGTGGCGCATGGCGCATTATTTTTGGGACAACTGGAAAATGATATTACAGATGTTTGATTATGCTAAAAGTTGGGAAGATACCGGCAGGCCAGGTCATTGGCCGGATTGCGATATGGTTCAGATTGGGAAATTGTCCAAACGTGGCCCGGTTGGTCCGGAACGTTTCAGTGCTTTACCGAAGATGAATTGAGCACCCATATGAACTTCTGGTGCATTTATCGTTTTCAATTAATGCTGGGTGGAAATCTTCCTGAAAACAGGCGATTGGTATTGAAATTATTTACCAATGATGAAATGCTGGCCGTAAACCAGCAAGGTGAAAATCCAACGCAATTATATAAAAACCATAGTAGTATGGCTTTGGTATCCAATGTGCAGGGAAGTAAAGATTTGTAGGTTGGTTTATTCAATATCGGGGATGCTGTGCAGGATGTGGCGGTTGATTTTGGATCGCTTGGACTAAAAGGAAAAGTAACGGTCAGAGGTCTATGGAAAGAGGCAGACCTTGGAGTGTTTAAGAAAAAATATGCGCAAAATATCCCTGCACACGGTTCAGCTTTATTGCGCTTAGCAGTTAAATAATTACCGTTTCTTTGGGAAAAATGCAGCCAGTAATTTATGTTGCATGTCAGTGAAGGATAACCGGGTGAGATAAATTTTAATTAATATTTAATGCCTCATAAAATGTTTAAAAAAGTAAAAGTTCTAATAACCCTTGCAGCTATGTATTCAAGCATTGCCTGTAGCCAACAAACCATTGAATCTTGGGTTGATTCGCTGAATCTTGTAAGGCCAGGTGCAATGTTGGTTAAAGTGTCAGATCAGTTCAAATTTACCGAAGGACCTGCCACAGATAAAAACGGTAATATCTATTTTACAGATCAGCCAAATGATAAAATATGGAAGTACGGTATTGACGGAAAATTATCTCTTTTTATGGACAAAACTTATCGCTCCAACGGCTTGTATTTTGATAAAATGGGAAGCCTGATTGCATGCGCAGATGAGACAAATGAGTTACTGGCTATCACGAAAAAAAAGCAAGTGTCCGTTTTACTTGCTGCTGTTGAAGGCAGTCGGCTAAACGGGCCAAATGATTTATGGATTGATCAAAATGGCGGTATTTATTTTACAGATCCATATTATCAAAGAGACTACTGGGAAAGAAAAAAGCCAGATTTGAAAGGACAGCACGTTTACTATTTACCCAAAGGAAGTGCAAAGCCATTGATAGTGGATAGCCTGTTGCAACAACCCAACGGTATTGTTGGAACGCCGGATGGTCGCTATTTATTTGTAGCGGATATCCGTGCCGGAAAAACCTATCAATATGAAATAGGTGCTGGTGGTATTTTAGCTAACCGGCAACTATTTGCAAATTTGGGTTCAGATGGAATGACACTTGACAATAAAGGTAACCTCTACCTAACCGGCAAGGGTGTCACTATCTTTAGTCAATCAGGAAAGAGAATCGGTAACATTGCGGTGCCATCCAATTGGGTAGGTAATATTTGTTTCGGTGGCAAGCACCGTTCTACATTGTTCATCACAGCATCGGAGTCTGTTTACACTTTGCAGATGAACGTGAAGGGCGTTGAATAGATACATTTTAGTCTGGAAATTTTTTTACCGGCAGGTTGTTTTCTTTTTTACTTGATCACATTAAAGGTGATGAGCATGGTAGTTACGAATAAACATAAAAGGCCGGATAAAAATAGTATTTCTGCAAGAGTTTCGTAAAGTTCTGAAAATTTGCCATTGCTTTTTAGGGATAAAAATGAAAGAATACTACTAGTCATAAACAGTATCATTGCACCTGTTGTAAACTCGTCAACCAGTGTCTGTTCCTGTAGTATTAAAAACTTAAGTGAAGTAAGAACAATAAAGCAAATCCCCAATAAATTGGATGCCGTACTGAGGATATGCGGAGAAGTATTTTTTTTGTTGTCATTCATCGTAAGCAAATATATTTTATTGGCAGTGGAAATTAGCGAATAACCTCGCTTTAATAGGTCCTTTAAAATAACTAAAAAATGGCATGGCGGCTTGCCTGTTTCAACTTATCAGGGAAGATATCCTTTCTTTTACCAATAGATGAAGGTCTATCATTAAAAAATGCAACGCCAGATTCAGGAGATCATCACCACAAATGATGCCGTAAGATGCGCTGTTCCAAACAAACTTCGGTATCCGGATCTTATTAAGCCGCTATTCTATTATTGAGAGGTACAACATCGCTTTCTTTTTTCGTTTTCAAGGATATTGCTTCCCGATTTTCGCACCTTAAAGTTAAATCATAGCTTAATCTTATGGCACACTGTTGTTCTCTCTCTCTGGGCCTTAAGTGTAACTTATCATAGATCGGGAGTAGAATAGTTACTACAATAAATAGGTTGGTTTATCTAAAATTATTTGATTTGAAATTTAGATTTTTGTTATTCGAATTACCTCTGAAAACATAACCTATGAATTACGAAACTTTTCGCCAAAAGGCGAGTATTGTTTTAAGCAGTACACTAGCTGTCTCAAAGAATATGCTATCACGGTTTCATCCTTTTCCGATTATTTTACAAGCGCCTAATTCCACAACTTCTAATTTCTTTAGGAGCAGGGAAAATAATCATTTCATATTTAGGTTATATGCAGGACAACGTTTTGAAAAGCCATTGGTAAATAGATACCAGCATGGTTTTTTGGTATTGAAATATTTAGTATAAAAGTTAGGCAACTGCCAAAAAAAGTAATACCTGCATCATGAAAATTGAAAATATTATTGACGATATTAAAAAAGATATGGCAGAGTTGCGGGATAAACTTACCGAACAGGTTAAGATAGAAAATCCGGACCTTCACTTTTCAATTAGTTTGCCCGGAATTGAGGAACTCGCTACCGTAAAAGCGCTCGTACTATCAATTGAAGAGGGTGCTGCCAAATACTGCTTAAGCGTTCAGGTACATACACATAATGGAAACCGGGTATTTGAGAATGAAGCCCAAAAAATTATTGGAGATGAAGCGTTGCCCTATTGCACTCGCCATCCATTTCAGGATAAATTTGTAAACCTATTGCGGGACATAATAAAAAAGAAAAAAAATAAAATGAAGTTAAGAAGCAAACCTAACAAGTTGTACAACGATATAAGGCTTTATGCGAATTCAGCCTGAAAGCAATCTGGAGAAGGGTAGTAAAAAAGGGAATTTCATAAAATGAAACTCCCTTTTGTTATTTACAACCATTTCATTTGCAGGAGGTGTGCCCAAAAATAAAGAGCTTATAATTTGAAAATGTGCAACAGAAAATGTTGCATGCAATTTATAATCGACATTGAAAAAACTTAAGAGATTACCTTCCTGTTCTTTGAAAACTTTACTGCAACGGAGGCCTGACTTCAGCCTTGCTTTCAAGCTTTTTTTTCTACTTGAAGTATATTATGTTTCAAATAAAATCAACAAAAAATCTACAATTTACCGACGGTTTTGCAACGGCCATCATCCGGGTTTTAGTAAAAAATATTTAGAAATATTTACAACTAATTCAATCTTCAAAAAAATTAAAGGCAGGTAAATCCCTTTACCTTTGTGATATAAAAATTATATATTTCATCTAAAAATTTTAAGTTATGAAGACAAATATTCAGTCAATTGGTTTCACTGCCAGTGAGGATTTAACTGCATTTGTAAAAGAAAAAACGGCAAAAATAAGCCTACATTTTGATAACATCATAACCAGTGAGGTTTGTTTGAAATCTGAAAAATCGGCTACCAACGATAACAAAATTTGTGATATCCGCCTGGTAATACCTGGTAACGATTTATTGGCAAGCGCACAGTGTACAACATTTGAAGAAGCTATCGCACAAGCTTCGGATGCCATCATTAAGCAAATTGAAAAGCGCAAAGTGAGAATGAATGATAAAAGAGTACAAATTGACATTATAGAATAATGCTCTCCTGGAAAATAATTGCTTTAATGGCTGGTAGCATCTATTAAGGTAGGTGCCTGAACATCGGAGTAGAAAACATTAAGGTACGTGTCAAATTAGAGCTATATGATCTTTAACCGGTAAGTGGTTGGTGACATCCGCCGGGCTCAATGACCTTAGGTTTTTAACGAAAAAAATCGGGAAATACAATTTAAAATGTGGCCGGTTTTATTCGGATATGCAAAGATGCTTTCGTAAATTTGCACTTTAAAAAACAATTTTTTTTTGAATAATCAGGGAATCGATATCGAAATTTAAAAGAATGCGAACAATTTATTTGTTCTCATTTTTTTGTCTAAAGTTTTTTTATGGATACAGAAATATTAGCAAGGGTGCAGTTTGCATTCACAATTGCCTTCCATTATATCTATCCGCCAATGAGTATCGGGCTAGGTTTGATATTGGTAATCATGGAAGGGCTGTTTCTCAAAACGGGTAATATCATTTATGAGCAGATGACCCGTTTCTGGATTAAAATATTTGCGTTGATATTTGGGATCGGTGTTGCCACTGGAATCATCATGGAATTTGAATTTGGCACCAACTGGGCAACCTATTCAAAATACGTGGGGGACATATTCGGAAGTGCCCTTGCAGCAGAAGGCATTTTTGCCTTTGCATTGGAATCAGGTTTTTTAGGTATCCTGTTGTTTGGATGGAACAGGGTTAGCCCGAGGGTTCATTTCTTTTCTACAGTAATGGTTTTTTTAGGTTCTGCTTTTTCAGCGGTTTGGATAGTGGTGGCCAATAGCTGGCAGCAAACTCCTGCGGGATTCCATATTGTGGGCGAGGGGATCAACGCAAGAGCTGAGGTAACTGATTTTTGGGTAATGGTTTTCAATCCCTCCAGTGTAGAACGATTGACCCATGTTTGGATCGGAGCGATATTGGCAGGTGCATTTTTGGTACTGAGTGTAAATGCCTACTATATCAAAAAGAAGAAATTTCTGGAAATAGCAAAACCTGCGTTTAAAATTTCGCTGGTTGTGGCTACGTTTTTTTCATTGGCCCAATTACTGGCGGGTAGCAAAAGTGCAGAGGGTGTGGCTATTAACCAGCCCGCAAAACTGGCTACTTTGGAAGGGCATTACGATAGCAGTACGGTGGCCGATATGTATTTGTTTGGCTGGGTGAATCAGCGGGAGGGAAAGGTCTCCGGACTTAAGATACCAGGCGGTTTAACTTTTTTATTGCATAAAGATTTTGTAACACCGGTTAAGGGATTAAATGCCTTCAGGAAAGACGAACGGCCAACACAAGTCAATGCAGTTTTTCAGGTATATCATATTATGATTGCTGTTGGTATGGCCTTGATTGCATTGACCCTTTTTGCATCCTATAAATGGTGGAAGGGTACACTCTTTGAAACAAAATGGCTGATGACGATTTTCGTGTGGTCGGTTTTACTGCCACAAATCGCTAACCAGGCAGGTTGGTTTGCCGCAGAAATGGGCAGACAGCCCTGGGTTGTATATGGGCTGTTAAGAACATCCAATGCTTTGTCTAAAACTGTTACCGCTAACCAGATTGTTTTTTCACTGGTATTGTTTACACTGGTTTACATCACGCTATTTATTTTGTTCCTTTATTTGCTTAATAAAAAAATTAAGCATGGTCCGGTTGGCTACGATGAAAAAGGCGCTTTTGAAGAAGGTGTTCGAAGTGAAAATCCTTTATTAAAACACTAACTTATTATCGATATGGAAACATTGTTAGGACTGGATTACAACGTTTGGTGGTTCCTTGTTTTTGGCGCTGTTATCAGTGGCTATGCCATTTTGGATGGCTTCGATCTGGGTGCTGGCGCATTGCATTTGTTGTTAAAGAAAGAAACCAGCAGGCGCATTGCCTTAAATGCCATTGGTCCGGTTTGGGATGGCAACGAAGTATGGCTCGTAATTGGTGGCGGTGTTTTGTTCGCCGGATTTCCAGTGGCCTATGCAGCTATCTTTTCTGCTTTTTACGTTCCCTTTATGATCTTTTTGGTTGGTTTAATCTGGCGGGCAGTTGCCATAGAATTTCGCAGCAAAGAGCCCGGTGTAAAATGGCGCCTTACCTGGGATATTGTTTACTCTTTTTCCTGTATTGTAATTGCTTTATCACTTGGGTTAATGCTCGGTAATGTTGCCTTGGGTATTCCCTTAAATGAAGAACATGAATTTGCAGGTAACTGGTTGTCTTTTTTCAACCCTTTCAGCATCATGATTGCTATTACAACGCTTGCTTTATTTATGATGCACGGGGCAATTTATCTTGCAATGAAAACGGAAAGCCGCTTATATGTGAAACTGAATATTCTTGCCAGAGATTTCACCATTTTCTTCGTAGTATCGTTAGGCGTTTCTACCTTGTATACCCTGCTATATATTCCACATTTAAGTGATCGTATTCGGAGTAATCCTGCTTATTTTATTTTTCCGTTAATTATGCTGATGGCAATCGCAAATATTCCACGACAATTAAAAAAGGCAAATTTCCGGTATGCATTTCTTAGCTCTGCCATCACCATTGCCACGCTGTTGGCAACCGTTTCGTTGGAAGTATTTCCCAATTTATTGTATGCTACCAATGATGTGCGCAATAGTATTACCATCAACAACGGAGCGTCGTCACAACAAACAATGAAAACACTGCTGATTATTGCAGCAATCGGAACGCCGTTGGTTGCTTTATATACCACTTTTGTATTCTGGACTTTTAAAGGAAAAGTAAAATTGGATGAGATGAGTTATTAAAAAATCTCCGTTCAGCTTTTGAGAAAAGGCGAAAAATTATTCCGCGGAATTTAAGTTAAATAGTCATTGCAATTGATTCCATTTTGTTTTTCATAGCGATTGTCGGAATCCAATACAAATTTTTTCTATCCTGAATTGCGGATGCTTAATCGGGTAAAAAGAAGAATGTGATCAAGCTATAACTATCGTAAATCTGTGTCGGCAGTTAATACGGTTGTGTAAAGAATAAAATGACGATTCGATGTGTGATCCGATGGGTATCGGATGGTTAATTGTCAGTGATGAGACATTAACCGTTCATCAATGATCATTCATCCTTAACCTAACACTAGATTTTAATATACTTATTTTGGTTTTACAAATTCCTTTAGCTGGATTGTGTAGGTCGTGGCTCTATTTTCAGCAAAATAGTCGGTACCCAAACTTACGGCAGCTTCAATTGCCAGCGCTACGCCTAAGCCAACCCAAAAGCTTTTATCAGGATTGCTCCTGAAAGAAAAATAAAGTGCTATTCCAATCAGTAGTAAAACGATTTCTGTATAACGGTAAATAATAAAGTTTTTATTTACCAGTTCCATGCGGGGTATTTCTTTAGTGCTAATACCACCGGGGTTCATATCATAGGCGTAGGTTACCCTGATTCTGTCGTTGTCGCTTCTACTGAATACGATACTGCCGACCACGAGGTGCATTAAGCCTACTATTAAAAAAGGAATAGCAGCACCTTTGTGCCAGTTTGATTTAAGGTAAAAGAAGAAAACAAGTGCCAGTACAATAGCCGAAATACCCATGATGATAAAAAGAAGGCTTTCGTTTTTTTCTGCGTTGAAATATTTTTCGATATCTGTTTTAGTAAGCATGCAATTATGGTTGGCCTATGCGCCAAATTGTAACAAGTGATGATTGATGTGTTTCCAGGCCAGGCGTCCCCAGTCTTTATTATTAATTTTACCAAAAAAGGGATGCGGAGAGAAACTGGCAGCAGTTGTAAATTCTTTTATCCGGATTAGCAGCAGATGTTTGTCGCTTTCAAAATCAGTTATAATAGTGCCGTTTAAAGATGCATCCATTTCCTTTGGCGTACCTTCCTTTCCCTTTCTCCACTCAAGTACATAAAGCGCTAGCCATCTGCCTACCATTGTTCTTAAAATAAGCGGCCCTTGTGCTTTGGCGGCTTTAATTCCCAATGCAATGTCCAACTGGTCTTTTAGGTGTACGATCATTTGATTCACATCCATTTTCCCCCATAACTTTTCGGATAGCGGGGTGATGGTATTAAATCTTTGTACAATTTTTTCGCAGTCTGTTTCATTGAACAGGTTTTCCATAACATAGCTTTAACCCCAGCATTGCTGATTTGATTAAGAATAGTTTTATCAGGCTTTTGTAAGTTACCCAGAGCGCAAATTTGCAAGCGGACGGTAATTTGTTATTTGAAATTCTAATGTAGTAATTTTATTTTTAACTTGTTTAAAAAATATTTATTTTAAAGTTGAAGTTATGAATTTTGACTATTCATTTATCGCTATTTTAACTTCTTCGCTTAAAGGTTCCACTGATGAGGCAAAGTAGCGAATCAATTTACCTTGTTCGTTCACCAGATATTTGCAAAAATTCCAATTGGGAGCTTGTTCATTCCACCCATTTTTTTCTTTACTGCTAAGCCATTGAAAGATTTCATTTTGGTTCTGTCCTTTTAGTACACTGCTTTTTTTCATAATCGGAAATGTTACACCGTAGTTTATTTTACAAAAGATGGCAATACTTTCATCGGTGCCCTTTTCCTGTTCTTTAAAATCATTGGCTGGAAATCCGATTACAATCAGTTTGTCTTTATAGGTCTGGTAAAGCTTTTCAAGAGCTTCATACTGACCGGTATAGCCGCAATCCGATGCGGTGTTTACCATTAAAATTTTTTTGCCTCTGTATTGAGTTAGGTTCAGTTGCTGGCCATCGATTTGCTGGCTTTGCAATGTGTACAATGATATAAATGGCATCGAATCTTTGTTTGAAAGAGAAGTACTATTTATTCCGGTAGTTTTGGTGAACCACATCATGAGCGGATACACAGCTTTTAAAATCTTTTGTTTAGTGGTCATATTTTTTGCGTTTCTGTTGGCGATGAGAACAAATGTTGAAAAGCTGATGAATAATACCAGCAGCGTGAGAAAGCTTTTTATAATACCTGAATATTTTTTCTTTGATAACATAACTGTTGCGGGCTGATATAGGTTAACAAGGTTTCGAAAGGCTATTTAATCAGCCATTTAAACAGTTTTAATTTGCCTTTAAACGGAGGGTATCTTGCAGCCGGGTCAAACCAGGTGGGGCTTTTCATCACCGCTTTTTTATGGCTGAATGTATCGTACGAAAATTTGCCATGGTAGTTGCCGCTACCGCTAAAACCCCGCCCGCCAAATGGCAAATTGTGATTGGTTAAATGCAGGGCAGCGTTGTTTACACAGCCACCGCCGAAAGCAATGTCATTTAACCATGCGGCTTCTTTGGCACTGCTGGAAGTGAAGATGTAAAATGCCAACGGATTTTTATGTTGTGCAATGATGGCCTTTGCTTCTGCCATAGTTTCAAAAGTGTGAATGGGTAGTATT
The DNA here is from genome assembly GCA_041740215.1 of Ferruginibacter sp. Lineage (GTDB taxonomy): Bacteria > Bacteroidota > Bacteroidia > Chitinophagales > Chitinophagaceae > Ferruginibacter. Next base: position 20,285 of record JBGSMI010000336.1, on the reverse strand, counting down.
GGGCCAAATATTTCATCAATCATTACGTCTGCGGTTAAGGATACCTGATCCATAATGGTAGGTTCAATGTACAGTTTTTCCCGGTTTGTTTTACCGCCTGCAAGGATATTGCCCTGCTTCAGATAGGCACTCAGGCGGTCAAACTGACGTTCGTTTATTATTTTTCCATACTCGTCACTTAAAGCAGCATCCTCACCAAAAAATGAAGACAATGCAGATTTAAAGGCATCCACAAATGCTTCTTTTTTTGAAACGTGCACCAATACATAATCGGGGGCAACGCACATCTGGCCTGCGTTTGAAAATTTTGTCATCGCAATGCGTTTTACAGACACCGTTATATTGGCATCCGATTCCACCACACAAGGACTTTTGCCCCCCAGCTCCAACGTTACCGATACCAGATTACTGGCAGCCATCTGGTAGATGATTTTTCCTACAGCGGTACTACCCGTATAAAAAACATGGTCAAACACAAAGTTGTTCATCATGGCAGGAATTACTACCGCACCATCGCCTTCTATATATTGGATGTAGTTTCTTTCAAAAACAGCTTCAAAGATTTGTTTCATCACTGCTGAAGTTGCTGGTGCAAATTCAGACGGTTTTAGTACTACGCAATTACCAGCAGCAATTGCACCTGTCAAAGGGGTAAACAACAATTGTAAAGGATAATTCCAAGGACTGATGATTAGTACAATACCCAATGGTTCCGTTAGCACATAACTTTTAGACGGCAGGTTGAGCAGGTTGGTGCTAACTTTTTCCGGTTGCATCCAATTGCTTAGATGCCTCAGCGCATTGCTGATTTCAGATAATAAAAAACCAGTTTCAGTCACCCAGCTTTCTTCCGGACTTTTTTTTAGATCCGTGTATAGGGCTTCTTGCAAAGTATCTGCCTGGGCTATAACAGCAGCCTTTAATTTCAATAGCTGATCTCTCCTGAACTGGTAAGTTTTGGTAGCACCGGTTTCAAAATAGTCACGCATTGATTGTAGTTCATTGATATCAGGCATAACAGTAAATTTGCAACAAGTTAGTTAAACCAATTTGTATGACAGACGAGCATTTTATGCGTCAGGCTCTAAAAGAAGCACAAAGGGCTTTTGATGAAGGAGAGGTTCCGGTAGGAGCTATTATTGTGATGAATGGAAGAATCATTGCCAGAGGTTATAACCAGGTTGAACGATTAACCGATAGTACTGCCCACGCAGAGATCATCGCACTAACCGCTGCCTTTAATTTTTTAGGAAGTAAATATTTGCCGGAAGCTGCTTTATATGTAACCATACAACCTTGCATAATGTGCAGTGGGGCGCTCTATTGGAGTAAGATAGGAAGAGTTGTGTATGGAGCAGAGGATGAAAAAAACGGGTATAAAAAAGTGGCGGGAGAACAATCTCCCTTTCACCCAAAAACGAATGTGTTGGGAGGGTTGTTACAGGATGAATGTGCCCGGTTAATGAAAGATTTTTTTAAGGCCAGAAGATAGAAGGTGGCCGCCCCGTGTTTAAATAGTTGGTTGAATAAAGCTATAGGATGACAAGTTTCTTTCTCACAACTTTGTTGGTCTGGCTAACTTGTATGAAATAAATGCCAGCCTTCAGCATTAAAAACATAATGATATCTTCTGTGCCGTTTGTTAGCAACCGGTTGTCTTCTTTAAGTATTTTGCCCTTTAAATCGATTAATCTTACTGCTGCCATTCCAGGGTCAAACTGTTTCACCTGCAGCGTCACTTTGTTTTTAGCGGGATTGGGATAGATGCTTAAGTCGGGTTTTGGACTTTTTGCGGCTGAATAATGGAGGGGGATACCCGTTTTTACACTATCAATATTTGTTGTTTTTTGGGCGTAACCATTTATCGTAATGATACAGCTACAGATAATAAAAATGATTTTAAACATAGAACTAATTTAATGGGGAGAGCCATCTTTCAATTACCATGTCAAAATTTCACAAAAATTTCATAAAAAACTAAACGGCATTGTATTTGTCAACTACAATTAACCCCATTAAATTTGTAATATAGTTCCTCAATTAATTTTCAACCAATAAATAAAAAAAAATATGGCATTTACATTACCGGCGCTGCCTTATGCACATGAAGCATTGGAGCCTCATATCGACACTTTAACCATGCAAATTCACCATGGTAAACATCACCAGGCTTATGTAGACAATTTGAACAAAGCCGTTGCAGGAACTCCAAACGAAGGGAAAACGATTGAAGAATTGGTTGCTGTAGCCGGAACCATTAGCCCGGCTGTTAGAAACAATGGTGGAGGTCATTGGAACCACAGTTTTTTCTGGGAAAGTCTTGCCCCAAATGCCGGTGGTGTTCCGTCGGGTGAACTAGCTGAAGCAATAACAACAGCATTCGGATCTTTTGATGGATTTAAAGAAAAATTTGCAGCAGCAGGTATGACAAGATTTGGTAGCGGATGGGCCTGGTTAAATATGAAAGATGGTAAGCTGGAAATTTCTTCTACCCCAAATCAGGACAATCCTTTGATGGATGTAGCAGAGGCGAAGGGTACACCCATTTTAGGTGTAGACGTGTGGGAACATGCATACTACCTAAAGTACCAGAATAAGCGTGCAGACTATCTGGCTGCATTTTGGAATGTAGTAAACTGGACTAAGATTGCGGAGCGCTTTGCGGCTGCAAAATAAGCCAAAATTAATTTTGTAAAAAGCTGCAATATTTTTTATTGCAGCTTTTTTAGTGGAAATTATTTGGAGGTATAGTTCGTACAGCATTTTTCTAAATGGTAGCTACGTCGAGAAACTCCCCTTTAAAGAATTGGTGGCTACTATGGTACCGGGTCGTGCCCATGTGAACCCCATGGATTGCAGCGGGCAATTCTTTTTATCGTAAGCCACAATCCTTTTATTGGCCCATACTTTCTTAAGGCTTCAATACCATATTGTGAGCAAGTGGGTGTGTACCGGCATTGGCTGCCTATCCAGGGCGAAATGATTAACTGGTATAGCCTGATTAATCCAATAAACGGAAGGCTTAATAGCCCGCCGATCTTCGCTAATATGGTTGGTTTAACCCCTGTCACTGACTAATTTGATCATTCGTTTTAATACAATCTCCGTTTTTTCAACTACCTGTTTGTACCCGGGCAATTCCTTTCCTACATAAATTATAAATAGGGTAAGCTTTAAATGATTTAAAACGGGCAATTGTTGCAAATCATTTTTTTGGAGGCGATAAGCTTCTCTCATTAACCGTTTAATTCGGTTTCTGTCAACTGCTTTTTTAAAATTCCGGCTGCTCACGGTAAATCCAGCTTGTAAGCTTGTTTTTAAACCGTTATCAGGAATATTATCCTGTAAAATAATAACCTGCTCCAATATATACAATACCCGAAACGGGAAAACTGAAAATGATTTACCCTGCTTAAACAACTGTTCAATTGCCTTACGACTTTTTAGTCGTTCCTGCTTGCCCAGTGTATATCGTATTTTTTGGTTCAATGATACAAAATTAAAAAAGCCCTCCGAATGGAGAGCTATTATTATTTTTTGCCGATGAAGGGTTAGTTATTTATTCTATTTTTTACCAAAACGTTCATCAGAAACAGTCAGTTTAGCACGACCCTTTTTGCGACGGCTTGCCAATACCTTACGGCCATTAGCAGTCTGCATACGCTGACGAAATCCATGTACATGTTTTCTTCTGCGTACATGTGGTTGATAAGTTCTTTTTTTACCTGGCATTGTATTAAGTTTTTCCTTTTACAAAAATTATTTTCTAAAACATTTTAACCTACATTCATCAGGGCACCATCCCTGCTGCTTGTGAAAGGACGGCGAAGGTAATAAAAAATTGTGAACTACGAAATGGGATTTATAAATTAATGAAATTAAAGTTCTAAATGGGTTGATGTCACTGGTTTTCCGAAGAAGTTGGCTGCATGGTTATCAAAGTCTTCTGCGGAATCGGTGGTATAAAAATCAAGCCTCCTGTTTTTGGTACATTTTTGTTCCAACTCAGTATGTCGGTTAAGGTAATCGGCAAGGCTACTGGCAACAATTCCTCCCTGCGACAGAATTGTGATTGTGGCAGGAACAAATTGCTTTAGTTTTTCCAGTAGCAGTGGATAATGGGTACAAGCTAAAAGGATTGTATCAATATCAGGTGATTGGCTGAGCAGTTGCCGGATGTTTTTTTTGACGAAATATTCTGCGCCGGGCGAATTGTATTCATTATTTTCAATCAATGGAACCCACATCGGACAAGCCTGCTGGTAGACGTTAATTTCAGGAAAAAACTTTTCGATTTCTATCGGGTAGGAGTTGGATTGTACCGTGCCATTGGTACCAAAAATACCTACTTTGTTATTGTAGGTAAAGTTGCCAATAATCTCAGAGGTTGGTCTTATTACGCCTAACACCCGCTTGTTTGGGTCTCCCAATGGTAAATCGTTTTGCTGAATCGTTCGTAAAGCCTTTGCTGATGCCGTGTTACAAGCAAGTATAACAAGCGGGCAATCTTTTTTAAAAAACCACTGCACACATTGTAAGGTATATTGGTAAACCGTATCAAAACTACGAGGCCCATAAGGTGCACGGGCATTATCGCCCAGGTAAATATAATCGTACTGCGGAAGGAGACACTGGATCTCTTTCAAAACAGTTAAGCCGCCATATCCGCTGTCAAAAACACCAATAGGTCCATTACGCATACATCAAAAATACAAAAGCCATTCCGTTTTTCGGAATGGCTTTGAAGTATTATTTATTTAAAATCGTTTAGTTTCTGGGAGCGCCCGGCTTTGCGGCAGGAGCAGGTGCCGGATCTTTAATACCCAGTTTCTTTTTTACCAGGGGCAAAAGATCGTCTGCTGGTGGACTAACTAAGAGCGTTCCTGCTTCCAAGATATATGCATATCCCGCTTCTTTAGCTACAAGCTTGATGGCGTCAATCGCTTTCTTTTGTATTGGTCCCAATAAAGTCTGTTGTTTTTCACCAATCAATTGCTGTGAAGTTTGTTGCCAGCCCTGAACTTTTTGGTATAAAGCAATCATATCATTCCTTTTCAGCTCTCTAATGGCTTTGTTCATGGTAGCAGAATCCTTATTAAATAAACTATCCAATTCACCTAATTCTTTATAGTAAGCAGCACCTTGTTGTTGCAATGCCTGCTGGTATTCCTGCAATTCTGTATTGGCTTTTTCTGCTTCAGGCATTGAACCAATTAGTTCTTCGGTGCTGATGTAACCGATTTTGTTTTGAGCAAATGCAGTACCGGTGAATCCAAAAATTGAAATACCAAACACAACTGCTACGATTAGATTTTTCATTGTCTTTTTAAAGTTTACTTGTTTATAGTTTGTTTAATTAAAGTATCCGCTGCATGCGAATGATTGCTTGTGATTTATTTAACACCCAGAAATTTTAAAACCTCATCGCTTCGGTCAAGTTTTGGGTCGGCAAATATAACGGTAATTCCCTCACTTTTATCCAAAATAAAATCGTAGGATCTTTCGATGGCTAATTTTTGAATGGCTATATAAACCTTATCCTGTATCGGTTTTATCAGTTCCTGTCTTTTTTTAAACAGATCACCTTCAAATCCAAACCGTCTTTTTTGTAGATCTCTTACTTCTTTTTCCCGGTTGTACAATTCATCTTCTCTTTTCTTTTTCAGTTCGTTGCTTAGCATAACCTGTTCAGCGTCATAATCTTTATACATCTTGTCGAGATCTGCTTGCTTTTTTTCTATTTCCTGTTGCCACTGTTTACTAAACTGGTCTAATTTGGTTTGCGATTCTTTGTACTCAGGCACTTTTTCTAAAATATATTTAGAATCAATTACAGCATACCGCTGGGCAAGCGAGGTTAACCCAATCGTTAAGAGGCAGCAAATAAATAAGATTATTTTTTTCATCTTTATATTTTTTACAAATAAACGGATAATTATTTACTCAGGCTCCTGACCGAGCATAAAGGTGAATTTATAGGCGCTCTTCATTGGTTGTCCTGGCTGAATTCTGTCAAAACCTAAACCGTAATCAAATCCAAGTAGACCAAACATTGGTAAAAAGAATCGCATACCCACACCTGCAGAGCGGCGCAATTTAAATGGGTTGTATTCTTTAAAATTATACCATCCGTTGGCCGCTTCAAAAAATGCTAAACCATAAATTGTGCTACTTGGGTTGGTGCTAAACGGATAACGCAACTCAAGGGTGTATTTATTGAAGATGGTAAAAAACTCGTTCGGTGTTCCGTTTTCAGGATTTATTTTCGGATTGCTGCTTGAATAAATCGGATATCCTCTATGGGCAATGATGTCATACCCCAACAACGCAAAATTGTTATTTAAACCGGCATCGCCCACTTGAAATCTTTCAAAAGGCGATATATCCAGATCCTTATTATACTTTCCAATAAAACCAAATTTGGCAGCCGCTTTTAAAATAAACTGCTTGTTTTTTTCTGCACCACGGGCTACCCCAATTGGCACATAGTATTCACCATTGAAACGCCACTTGTGAAACTCCGGGAATTTATACGGATTATCACCAGGTTTCGTTAGTCCTAATCCTGAATAAGGTAGCGTAAACTGGCCGCTTAGTAAAAAGTTGGACCCACCGGTTGGAAATATTGGGTTACCCTGTGTTGAATTTCTTGCAAGCGTTAATTTCAAACTGATGTTGGTAGAATTACCATTGCTGATTCCTTTAAAAATATTGGGATAATTACGCAGTTTATACTGCTGTACATTAAATGAATAGATTAGTGAGAAATAATCATCCGGCCACTTTAATTGTTTTCCCAATGATATGCCAAGTCCGATAATTTTAATAAAAGAGCTATCTCCGCAGGATCTGCAAAACTGTCCAAATTGGTTAAAGGCATTTGACTGCTTTGTGTTGTATAGATTAACAGAAAATGAATTTCTTCTTTTACCACCAAGCCATGGCTCGGTAAAAGAGAAATTATAGGTTCTGAACGCCCGACCATTCGACTGAATTCTGGCACTTAATTTTTGACCGCTACCGGATGGTAATGGATCCCAGGTTTTTTTATTGAAAATATTGTTGATGGAAAAGTTATTAAAGGTAATTCCCAGAGTACCTGTTAAACCAATGCCACCACCAAACCCTGCGGAAAGTTCTAACTGGTCATTTGATTTTTCTTCTACTTGCCAGGTGATATCCACCGTGCCGTCCTCAGAATTGGGCACCACATTTGGATTGGTTTTTTCCGGGTTAAAAAAGCCCAACTGTCCAAGTTCTCTTTGTGTACGAATTAAATCTTGCCTGCTGAATTTTTCACCAGGTACAGTTCTCAATTCACGACGGATTACGTAATCTTTCGTTTTATCATTTCCACTAATGTCAATTTTGCCAATAGTAGCCTGTGGTCCTTCGGTCATTCGAATTTCAAAATCGATCGTGTCGTTGTATACCGCAACTTCAACCGGGTCTACCCTAAAAAACAAATAACCATCATCCATGTATAAGCTTTGGATATCGCCACCTTCTGCAGATGCAGATTTCCCAAGGCGTTTATTCAGAATTTCCAGATTATAAATATCTCCTTTTTTGATACCCAATATCAGGTTTAAAACAGAATCTGTGTATTTAGTTTGACCTCTCCACATGATATTGCCAAATCGATAACGCCTGCCTTCATTCATCTTTATGTGTAGATCTATGTTGCCTTTGGTATTACCTATAGCGGTGTCCGCAACGATGACAGCATCCCGATATCCCTGGGCATTGTAGTAATCTAATAAATTTACTTTGTCGTCCTCATATTTTTTAGGATTAAATTTAGAAGAACTAAATAATTTGAAGCGAAAATATGGGTCAATGAATTCTTTTGTTTTGGTGATGGATAAGTAATTCATATCCTGAAGATATTCTTTAAAATTTGGGCGGATACTGGTATCACCATAAGGACTTGGATTGTTTTCAGGGTAAAGCGTAATTCTTGTTAATTCCTTAGTACCCTTCATCTTCTTTTTAAGCTTTAGATCGGATATATTATCATTTTTAGCGAAATTGATTGAGTTCACTTTCACCTTATTGCCTTTGGTTATGTTAAAAACCAATATCACGGCATTCAACATAGTAGGTGCGGTTTGTTCCTTTACGTCTACCTTTACATTTCTAAACCCTTTATCTGCATAAAACTTGTTAATTGCCTCAATGGCACTCAATTTCATATTATCAGTTACTACCCTGTCTTTTGATAAACCAACTTTGGTTTCAAGGTCATCTTTTTCACCTTTTTTTACACCTGTAAATTTAAAATCTGCCAATCTCGGTCGTTCGGTGATGGCCAGTTCAATGTACAAATCCTTACCTACCAGTTTAGTCAGGAAAACCTCTACATCTACAACCAGATTCTGTTTCCAAAGTTTGCTAATCGCTTTGCTAAAGACATCCGTTCCGGGAATGGTTAATTTATCACCAACGGCCAAACCGGAAATGGAGACAATTAAATTTTGATCAAAAGCTTTTGATCCTGTAACAGTAATGCCGGCTAAATTGTATTGTTTTGGAACCTTTGCATCAAATATTTCCAATAATTCCGGGTTTATGGAAACGGGGATAGTATCGTTTTGGCCAAATGCTAACTGCGTAACTAAAATTGCGATAACTGTTAATAAAAAATTCTGGTAAATCCTCTGCATCAATTGGTTTTTTACGAGTGGCAATATACTTGCTATTATTAAAACTATTTGTTAAACATGCCCTTACAAAAACCTGTTCCAATTGAGAAATAGATAAAGCAGTAAGCAGTATTTGTATTCCATTTGTATGAATATTCCGCTGTAAAATATGTGTATAAAATGCTGAAATGTCTAATTGTATTTCACACTTTTATACCTCTTCGGCAGCTTGTTTATTTTAAATATCTTCTTTCTTCACTAATTCTGGTAATACTGCTTTCAACTGTTCGCCGGTTTTACCAAACCTCCTTTCCCTGTTTTGAAAATCAACAATTGCTTCATACAAGTTCTCTTTTCTAAAATCGGGCCACCGTGTATTGGTGAAATATAATTCTGAGTAGGCAAGTTGATATAATAAAAAGTTGCTGATTCTAAATTCTCCACTTGTTCTAATCATCAATTCCGGATCAGGGAAATCTTTTGTGCATAAATAGTGTTGAAACGTTTCATGGGTTATATCCTCCGGGAGCATTGTGCCGGCTTTTACATCAACAGCTATCAGTTTCACCGCATTCACTAATTCCCATCTGCTACTGTAACTTAAAGCCATTACCAGGTTTAATCCGGTATTTACAGATGTCTCAGCAAGTGCTTCATCCAGTTCCCTTCGTGCCGCTTCGGGCAACATTCCTGTATCGCCAATCACATGAAGCCGGATATTATTTTTATTAAGCGTAGGTACCTCATTGCGAATGGTATCCACCAGTATTTCCATTAACCCACTCACTTCATATGCCGGCCTGTCCCAGTTCTCTGTACTAAATGCATAAAGGGTGAGGTATCCGATGCCTAATTCTGCACAACCTTCTACAATATTACGAACACTTTCTACGCCGTTAAGATGCCCAAAAAGACGGTCTTCTCCTTTTTCCTGGGCCCATCTGCCATTTCCATCCATTATAATGGCGATGTGGCGGGGAAGCCTTTGCATATTAATGCTGTCTTTTAAACTCATAATAAGTGAATATTATTGGTCAGGATGGACCTGACTTTGGGGGGTAAAAGTAATAAAAATTAGTTGCAATAAGCGTTTTGGAGAAATATGGACCGATTTCATTTAGGAGCTGTGTGTCTTAGCGCTTACGAAACTGCTTTGTGTGCGGAGAAGGTCATCTATGACGTGCTACATGATTTTTACAGTAAAAAAATTGAATTATGCCTGAGATGATAGCGGCAGCAAATAATCAGGTACTATTTTAAAAAAAGATAAATTTATTTTGCTGAAGGACATTTATAGGAACTTATACTAAATGAAATACCGATCTCTGCGATGACGTATTGATCTTTTTGCTTGCTCAATCCACGCTGCCGTCCCTCAACGCCAATACTAGGTCCTGTTTCAAAGCTTCTATCCTGCAAAATGCCGCCAATGGACGGTTGACCATTCAATACTGGAAACTTGTCTAAGCCTACGAATGTAGTGCTTACATCATCCAGGTAATCAGTCATGGTTAACCGGTGTGTAACCTGAAAGGAAAGGTTGATATTGTTGGAAAGATTGTATTTTATACCAGCACCAATTGGAAAACAAATAGCAATATTTTTGTAAGGCGTTCTCGTTTTTCCGTTGGACGGGTCAGTGTAGGGTAAATTTTGTCCTTCCGTTCCCAATGGTTTTAAATAATATTTTTTATCCTGATAATAGGCATAAGGATTATAGCTAAACGCACCAATACCAATGCTAACAAATGGTGTAAAGATATAATTTGGATCACCGGGAATAAACTTGAAAAAATTAAAATCGCCTTGCAATGCTAACTCAACGATGTCAGAATTAAAGCTTAGGTTTCTTCTTTTTTGATAGTCAACCTTGCTGTAGATATCGCTATACCCTACCTGTGCATAATGTGCGCTTGCACGAACGCCCAGATAGTTATTGAACTGTTTTATGAAAAAAACACCCACTGCCGGTTTAGGGCGATTGAGGCGGGCTCTGTTATTTAAGTCGCCAAAATAATGGGCAGCTCCAATGGTTAAACCAAATTCGCCCAGTTGCTCTGTTACATTCTGTGCGGGAACAATGGATACTATCGAAATGACAATAAAAATGCTAAGGATACACTTTTTCATACTTGCAATTTAATAATTAGTTTCTTAAAAATGAAGAAGGGAAAAATTTCTTGTGCCACCGAATGAATTTTGTATTTTGCTTAACGAGGTGAAAAAACCAGTAAGGAAATTCAATTATAATTAAGTTCTTGTTGAAATGAGTTCATTCCGCCTTTTATTTCAACCCATCATTTACGCATTTCGTTTATCCAAACCCCAACTCAATTTACTTCTCAATGTTTGTAAAAAATTATTTTCATTTAAGCGAATAAGATTAATACCAAACTTTTCTTTTTTTACAGCCAGTTGGGCTTCTTTTGGAACCACCGTTCGTCTGCTGTCAAGCGTGCAAATAAAGGAATCAGTTCTGCCTTCCACCTCAAAAGATATAATATTATCATCCGGTACCACAATGGGGCGTATGTTTAAATTGTGTGGCGCAACAGGTGTTATTACCAAACTGCCACTATCCGGAAAAACAATAGGACCATTACAGCTTAAAGAATAACCAGTGGATCCTGTTGGGGTAGCAACTATCAGGCCATCCGCCCAATACGTATTTAAAAATTCGCCATTAAGGTAGGCGTGGATTCTTATCATGGATGATGAGTCTTTCTTCTGAATACTAAACTCGTTCAAACCATAAGGAACTTTATCAAAGAGTGGAATATCTGCATCCAGATGTATAAGGGTCCGGTTGTCTGTTACGTACGTTCTTTCCGCCAATGCCCTGATGGCACTTTTCAGATCTTCTTTACCGATATTAGCTAAAAACCCCAATCTTCCGTAGTTGATTCCCAGCACTGGTATGCCTTTATCTTGCACAAGGGTTACGGTGTCCAAAAGTGTACCATCGCCACCCAGGCTAATTACACAGTCGATGGTATCGTCCAGATCTTCTGCTGAATTAAAGGTGGAGTATTTTCCATCCATATGGACCGTTGAATAAAACTGGTTAAAAAAGTCCTGAAAAAAAACGGGTTCTACTTTATAGGTTTTCAGCTCCTGCAGCAATGCTTCCATATCTTTATGCTGATCATTTTCAATTCCACGGCTGTATATCGCAATTTTCATCATAATATAAATCTATCATTTTTGAAGCTTACCTGCCATAAAATTTTTTTGCAGTAATAAAATCGTTGCAATCTACTATTTCTTTTTGGGTGTATGAACACTTATGCTGGAAGGCAGGTATCTTAAATTGTCGCTCCTACCGAAATAAGAACTTAAATTGGGATGCACTCGCTGGAATGGTTGACGTTTTAATGGTTGGAGATCACTTGCTTTCAAAAAAGAACTGCCTGCGGTTTAGTTGATTAAAGCTGTATTCAAGTCTTAAACGGATGTCGTATAGTGTAAGGATGTCGATACCGAACCCTGCGGTATATAAAAGTCGGTTATTCAAGTAGGTATCAAATTTTCTCTTGTTAAAAGAATAGCCTGCATCTACATAGGTTTTGGCAAAGATGGAAAAAGGCAGTGTAGGTAATAGCCTTGAATTTTTTGAAAGTGGAATCGTAAAGGAGAATATTTTTTTCTTTAGGGTTGATTTTATAATACCAAAAGCAACGCCATCAATTACATACAACTCCAGGCCCCGTAAATTTGCATCGCCGTAGCCAATTGCATTTTGATTGATATAAGGTTGATCAAATGGTAATTTTACATTTGCTCTTAATTGCAAACCGGTAAACCAATTTCTTTTATGTGCCCAAAATTTATTGTATGCACCATCAATGGCGAATAGGTTGGTGCCGCCTGTGATACCTAGTCCTCTTTTAGTTAGTGAAAAGTTGCCGGTTTTACCTTTTAGCGGATAAGCCACATTATTTACATTCGCATATTGATAAGTGTAAGAAAAATCAATGAGTGCCACAGCAGGTGTCTTGGTATTAAAATAGTTAGGATTATAGGCGGATGAAATAACCGAATCAGTAACGTTAATTCTGGAAAACGCAAGGTTTAAAATGTGTCTGTATAAAATTCCCTTTTGTAATCGAAGACTTAGGTTGAAATATAAATTTCTCCTGACAAAATCATCCCTTTTAAAAAATTGAATTTTATTTTCATACGAGGTTTTAATGGCTATCTCTCTATTTTGTAAAAATCCTCCACCTATTCCAAAGCCCTGGGTTAATGCTTTATCGCTATAAGGTTGTGAGTAAGAGAAGGCGATGTTTTGATTATAGCCGCTGATAAGAAAAAGGCGCAGCGGATCTCTTCGTCCACTAAAATTTTTATGTTCAAATTTCAGCCCGTAATTTACCCGGGATAAGTCTGCGTTGCGTTCAACCAACCATTCATTGAAACTTCGGTCAATAACTTTAAACTCTGGAAATGGAAAGATGTACCATCGCTCCTTTACCGTTACAAGTACATCCATTTCATACGCCGAGATCAATACCAACTCTACATTTACTTCATGAAATAAGGTTGTATTGTAAACCTGTTGTCGAGCCAGTTGAAGGGCTTCGTTGACAGTGCCAATGATAATTGAATCGCCAGGTGTAAATTGTATTTCGCGGAGAATGAGGTAATTCCTTGTTTTTTTGTTTCCTTTCAGGATTATTTTACGTACAACGAGTTTTGCCGAGGAATCAAAAGGGAAGGAAGTTATGCCCTTATCTACTGATAACGACACTTCAACATTTTGTGCTACAGCGTTCGCAGTGATGACCGTTAACAAGCAACAATAATATATTTTTTTTAAAATACACATGAACGCAACACAAAACCGTCACACGGTTTTTAAATAAAGTAATATAAATGGTTGGAAGCGGCAAATCATGAATTTTACTGGCTAAATATCCAGATAGCTCATTAAGTGGCGATAGTTGCTATGAATTTCATTTTCAAATTTTTCATCGCCGAAATAATAAATGATATCATAATCGTATCTTTCAAATGCAGATACAATTGCCGCTATCTCTTTTTTATTGAGGTGCAGAGAAACGGTTAGCAGGCCGGTATCCGGCTGCACGGTAGTGTTAAGGTGAAGAACGGTGGAATCATTGCTCTCAACAATACGGCTGATTTCTGAAATGGCAAATTGTGAGCGTTCCATTTCCATTACTATAATACCACCAATTTCATTGGCACCCGAAAAATCACCCAAAGCCTTTAGTAAATCCGTAACGGTTATAACACCTACTAATTCATTTTCTTCGTTCGTTACGGGCACGATGGTAGTTTCAAATTTATTACTACACTTAACTGCATTTAAAAAATGTTCATTTTCCCTAACCGAAACAACAATGAAATTTTCCTGTAAAAATTCGATCGTGCCTTTTTCTGAATCTACATCTAACAAGTCATCTTCGCTGATTAAGCCGAGAAATTTATTGTCTGACACTACTGGCAGGTGGGTAACACGGTAATCATTTACCAGTTGCAATGCCTTTGCAATGCTGTCTTGTAGTTGAAGCCGGGGAATATTGTCATTAATGAGTTCCGCTGTAAGCATTGTAAATTGTTGAGTTTAATGGTCTGCCTAAAAATTAAACCTACCTGCATATAACGTAGTAATGACAACTAAAAGTATCAAACTGTTGCAGCAGGTGTTTTTTGTTTAGCCAAAAAAGCGGATAATATGCTGTTAAACTCATCCGGCACTTCCATCATAGGCGCATGACCACATTTATCTACAAAGAAAAGTTCGCTATTTGGGATAAGGCGGTTAAATTCTTTACCTACAAACGGGGGGGTAATGGTATCATTATTTCCCCAAATCAGACAGGTAGGTTGTTTTATTTCATTTAATTCTTCACCCAGGTTGTTGCGAATGGCACTTTTGGCCAATGCAATTATCTTAATCACTTTTAGCCTGTTATTGGTAATTTCAAATACTTCATTCACCAGTTCCTCGGTGGCCATTGCCGGATCGTAAAAAGTGAGTTCAGTTTTTTTGCGGATATAATCCCGGTCCCCGCGTTTTGGGTAAGTATCACCCATACCATTCTCAAATAAGCCGGAGCTGCCTGTTAAAATGAGGGTTTTTATCCGGTCAGGATTTTTTAGGATGTGTACCAACGCAACATGACCGCCCAATGAATTACCTAACAAATGGATATGATCATAATTTCGGTACTCAATAAATCTGTGAACAAATTTTTGCAGTCCACTCACCGAGGTATGTAAAAGATCCAATTCCAGCAAAGGCAGCATTGGCACAATTACCTGGTGTGTTTTTTTGAAATGTTCGATCAGGGGCATAAAATTACTTAAGGCTCCAAATAAGCCATGTAGCAACATTAGTGGTTCGCCCTGTCCTTCTTCGATGTATTTGAACTTTCCGTCTTGTTTAATTTCGTAACTCATTCTGCTGGAACTAATAATAAATTCGGGTCAATAACTATTTGCTAAAAGTAAGTATTCGGGCTAAAATTACAGTAAATATAATAATGCCTGCAATTTACTGTTGAATTTTGTTGGATATGCCGGCGAAAAAATCCTCGAGCTGTGTAAAGGTGTCTTTAAATAATGGAATCAGGTTACCGAGGCCATTGATCGCTTTTGGCGCAATTGGCTGCACCTCTGGATAGACGATTGATGATTCAATGGTGGCCTTTTCAAATACGTTTATTTTGTGTGCATAAAAAAGGCAAACACTATAAATAATCGTGTACAGTACAGCGTATAACAGGATACCGCCAATCCGGTTCAGCCATCCCATCAAAGCCATTTCAAACGTTTTTTCAATTAATTTGCCTCCCAGATGTACCAGAAAAACTACCAGAAAAAACACCAGCGCAAAGGAAATAACCGGTAACCATTTGGAAGTAACTGTAGTATTGTGCTGCAAATACATTGCAACTGCTGCTGATAATTTCAACGCTGCTGCAAGTCCAACTACCAAGGCCATAATGGAAAACAGTGCAATAATCAATCCTTTCTGGTAGCCTTTTATGATGGCAAGGATCATTAGTATGACAAAAATGAGATCGATCATAGTTGTTGCTAAACTTTCTCTTATTACGAAACACCTTTTATTCCGGCGCTTTCGTTCTATTTTTAAGCTGTTTTATTTGCTCAGTAATTCTTTTACAATATTGCTGATGGTTTTTCCATCTGCTAGTCCCGCTAATTGTTTGCTGGCTACCCCCATAACTTTACCCATGTCTGCCGGAGAAGCTGCACCTGTTTCTGCTATTATTTTCGCAACTGCTGCTTTAATTGCTGCTTCGTCCATTTGTTTCGGAAGAAATTTTTCTATTACTTCCATCTCTTCCTTTTCCTTTATTGCCAAATCAGCACGACCTTGTTTTTCAAATATCTCCAAAGAGTCTCTTCTCTGTTTCATCATCTTTTGCAAAAACTTTTGTTCTGTAGCCTCGTCAATTTCTCCACCTGCACCCGGTTCTGTCTTTGCTTTGATGATTTCTGCTTTGATGGCACGCAGACTGCGCAGCACACCTTCATTTTTCGCTTTCATGGCATCTTTCATTTCAGCCATAATTTGTTGTTCTAAAGCCATATTACGATTTTTTAATTTTCAGGAATGTGGTGAAAGTACATCTCTTTGTACTGGTTGTTTCTTTCTGATCTCGTTTAAATAAAATACTTTGTATAGCAGGAGTTAAACAAAATCCGCCTATGGCAATTTACTTTTGCTCGCTTATTTGTTGGGCTCTGAATTTGTCGAAAAACTCTTTGGCGAATTTTTTCATATCATCGCTTAACTCTTGCTGCTGGGTGGCACGCTTAAAAGTATCCGCCATCGTCATCATCATCTGGTAGTAAAAATCTGCCATTTCATCCATCATCATATCTTTTGTCCAGAGATCTATGCGCATGGCCGTTTTATCCGCGCCATCCCAAAATGCTATGCACATGGCTTTTGCTTTTTGAGCCATGTCCGCTGTACTGTCTGTAGCACTCCAGCTAATTTGTTGAGGTACCTTATTGGGATCCAGTAAAATATCGATTTTTATAGTTGACTTATTCATATGCTGATTGTATGTTTTTATGATTTGCTAAAATATCTAAAGGCGAGCGCAAAGGTAATATCTTTATTAGAATCCGGGTGCGGCCAAATATTTCCAAATCAGCTTAGACCGTTGCCTGTTCTATTATTTTCCACCAATTTTCGTTTGGGTTCTTAACCGGCATTTGTTCAATGATTTTTTGGCCGTTTATGATTAGTTTGTCACGCAGGGTTTCGTCTTTAAATATCGACATCATTTTTTGAGCCATGTCCTCAAAGTTTTCCGGGTCAGTTTTTAACGAAGCATCACCGGTCATTTCTTCGATAGCCCCCACATTGCTGGATACCAAAGGCACCCCGCATTGCATTGCCTGCAGGAGATCAATTGGCATCGCGTCGTAAAGGGTTGGATAAATAAAGGCATAAGCTGCTGCAGTAATTTTTGCGGCCTCAGCTATGGGTACGTCCAATAATATTTTAACTTCTTTTCTATACTTGTAGGTGTTGAAAATTTCAAGAAATGGATCGTCTTCGGCAACAGCTTTTGAGAGGATGATCAACTGCATATTACTTTTTTGCCTGGTTTTAAAAAACGTGAATGCTTTTAATAAATTTATCAGGTTATTTTGCGGACGAATTTCGCCACTAAATAGAAAGTACTCTTTTTCCTCCGTATATTTTGATTTCATCAAATCCTTGTTGTTCCAATTTGCAGGCTGGAATTCATCAGCAGGTATCATTTGAAACCGGCTGATTTTATTTGCTGCAACAGCAAACTGTTCGATTAATTCCTTTGTAAGAAAGTTAGAGGCCGTTGCAATACCTGAAGCTTTAGCGATAAAAGCGGGCATATTTTTCTTTAAAAAAAGCTGTTGTTGTTTTTTAAAGAAAGTAGGAAACAGGCTAAAGGAAAGATCGCTGATAAATAGAAATTGGGGCAACGGGCTTCGCAAAGAACATACATTGCCGGTATGAATAATCAGGTCTGCCTTATGTTTCCGGATAATGTTTGGTAATGTGTAATTGAGCCAGATCTTCCAGAAAAAAGGGTTATTCAGTTTAGGTGACGAAATAACCTGAACTATATTTTTATGTTCAGGTAGCCGCTGATCAGCAACTGCGCTTGTGATAAATATAAATTGATGTGTTGGGTTAGAGGCTGCAAATGTTTCAAAAAAAGAGTAAAAAAAGCCATTGCCTGCAATAGGGATAAAATCGGATAAATTAATGGCAATGGTCATTCAGTCAAAATAATTTATTAAAACGTTCAAGAAAATTGACAGCATTTTCCCACAGTAAGCGCTATCAGTTGAAGAGTTTGTAAAGACTGTCGTAAAGGTTATTTGAACCAGAAACTTGTTGATATCTTCATTATTTAAGCACCTTCATTTTTACTGTTTCTATCCTTGTGTCACTCACATTTAAAATATCAAACTGGTAGTTGCCAACTGTAAAAGATTCTTTATGCTTTGGTATCTCATCCCGGTTCTGGATGATAAAACCACTGAGGGTTTCGGTTTCCCCGCTGTCGGGGAATTCTAATTTGTATTTTTCGTTGATGTAGTCTAGTTCCAGCCGGCCGCTAAAAATAAACTCGTTGGTAGCCAATTGCTTTTCTATAAGCTCCTCCGTATCGTATTCATCTTTTATTTCGCCAAAAATTTCTTCCAGTAAATCTTCCATGGTTACAATGCCGGCGGTTCCGCCAAATTCATCTACCACCCATGCGATGCTTTTTCGTTCTTTACTAAATTTGCTCATTAAATCAGTGGCGCTCATGCTCTCGGGTATAGTCGGAATCGGCAACAGGATGGACTGAATGTCTGCAGGATTTTTAAACAAATCCAACTGGTGAACATAGCCAACGATATTGTCAATATTGTTTTCATATACAACCAGTTTACTTAACCGGGTTAATATAAACTGATCTTTTACCGACTCTATCTTGGTAGTGATATCAACACCATCAATTTCCTTTCTGGGTATCAGGCATTCCCTCACTTTTTTATCGCTTAGCGAAAGGGCATTTTCAAAAAGTTCTTTATTAATTTCGGTAGTATCCTCCTCGTCGTGGTTCTTGCTTTGCTGCACAAAATGTTCCAGGTCTACTTTCGTAAATACATCTTTCTTTTCATTTAGTTTTACATTAAAAATGTATTTCAACACCCATTCAGCAATATCAACAAAGAAGGCGGAAATGCCCGATAGCGCAGTAAAAAAAAGCTGAATGATATAGGCTATAAACCCACTACTTAAAATGGTTTCGTTTTTTGCCCTGAAATAAGCTTTGAATATGAATTCGAAAAAAAGCAGACAGAGCGTTGAAACCATGGTTTCAATAATGAGGTGCAAATATGGATTGGTGATATTCCAACTGTAATTGCCAATCTGGTTGTGCCATACGCCCGACATAAAACTACTCCAGAATAAACCGTAAATAACCAATATAATATTAAAACCAACCAATGTGGTGCCAATAAACCGGGCCGGTTTGTCGGCGTATTCACCCCATATTTTGCCGCTGTAAGTGCCCTGTTTTTTTCTTAGCTCAATCGATAGTTTGTTGGCAGATACAAATGCTATTTCCACTCCTGAAAAAAAACCGATCAGTAGTAGCGAAATCAGTATTGCAAAAAGTGCGATCCAGTCCATGCGTAAAAATAATAAAAGTGATTGATTTTAAAGATAATCTAATTATCGCTGTATAAAGTCGTTTATAATTGTTTCAGCCTCTGCACAAGCTTTTTTCAGGTCGTTGTTTACAATTTGTTTATCAAAATGTTCTTTAAACGATAGTTCATAAGCAGCTTTACTGATCCGGGCTGCCAGAGATTCCAGAGTTTCGGTACCACGTGTTTGAAGTCGTTTCTTCAGTTCTTCCACCGATGGTGGAACTATAAATAAGGTGATACAGGAATCGGGGTATTGGCCTTTTACATGAATGGCGCCTTTTACGTCGATATCCAGCACCGGGATTTTTTGCTGATTCCAAATGCGTTGTAATTCCGTTTTAAGTGTGCCATAATATTTACCCTCATACACCATTTCCCATTCGGCAAATTCGTTTTGTTGGATTTTCTGTTTAAAATCGGGCTCGCTGATAAAATAGTAATCTTTTCCGTGTTGTTCAGTACCTCTGGACTGCCTGGTGGCTGCCGATATTGAAAAAGCCAATTGAGGAAAGGTTTGCATCAAATGATGGGTTATGGAAGTTTTTCCTGCACCAGAAGGGGCTGTAATAATGATGATTTTATGTTGGATAGGCATCTGCAAAGAAAGGAAAGAAAAGTGAAAAGATGATAATCCAGGGTAATGGTTGATGGTTGAAGGTTGATGGTTCAATGTTTAAAATTGGCAGCGAATGAGAGTTGTTCAATCTTATTTCAACCTTCAACCTTCAACCTTCAATTTAAACCCGTTTAATCTCTGCTCCCAATGCCTGTAACCGGGCATCAATATTTTGGTAGCCCCTGTCAATTTGCTCAATGTTTTGGATGGTACTTTTTCCTTCGGCACTTAGCGCCGCTATCAGCAATGCCACACCAGCACGTATATCCGGACTACTCATCGTAATGCCTCTCAGTTTTTGTTCTCTTTCCAGGCCAATT
>JBGSMI010000248.1:0-9973 GCA_041740215.1 Ferruginibacter sp. | reverse complement strand
TATTGAAAGTGTAACAGTTTTCGTAAATGCCTGATACATGTTCTTCAAATCTTTTGATTAAATCATCGGTGAGGCCGGTGTAGAAGGAGCCATCATTGCATTGGATGATGTAGATGTAGTAGGCTTTCTGGCGGGTGTTGTATAGCATGAAAGTAAAATAGATATTTGGTGGGGATTTTTCAAGTGCTTTTTTTTCTGACTTTACTTTTTTTATTCCCTTCGTTTCTCAACTTCGCTCGAAACGGGGAATAGGCCGCCCCTTCGACTTCGCTCAGGACAGGGGCATTATTTCCTTCGACTTTACTCAGGACAGGGGCATTATTCCCTTCGACTTTACTCAGGGCAGGGGCATTATTCCCTTTGACTTTGTTCAGGACAGGGGCATTATTCCCTTTTACTTTGTTCAGGACAGGGGCATTATACCTTTTGACTTTACTCAGGACAGGGGCATTATTCCCTTCGACTTTGTTCAGGACAGGGGCATTATTCCCTTTGACTTTATTCAGGGCAGAGGCATTATTCCCTTTGACTTTGTTCAGGACATGGGCATATATCTCTTTCAACTTTGCTCAGGGCAGGGGCATTATCCCCTTCGACTTTACTCAGGACAGGGGCATTATTCCCTTTGACTTTGTTCAGGGCGGAGGCATTGTATCCCCTTCGACTTCGTTCAGGAAAGGGCATTATTCCTTTTGCTTTGCTTGGGAATGGTATAGTTGGCCTTATGTCTAAGTTTTTTATTGGTTCTTGGATACTCTCGTTTAGGTGCAGACGTATTTCCCGAAAACTTTATTGCTGCTTTTTAACAGAAATAACTACCTGCTTATTTCAGGACTGTTCTATATTTGCCGTTCGATATGCTCCCCGATTATCCACATAAAATATTTTCTGATAAGCGTAACAGCTATAATTTGCTTTTGCTGGCGCTTGCTATGGATACGAATGGTTAAAAAAATGGCCTCATTTATTTTTTAATTTTTTTAATTCGTTATTATGTATTCCTCCCTCAATAGTGACCGTATTTTGCAATCGCAGTCAGCAGATTTTCTTCCATTACTGGGAACCGATTATGTAGAATTTTATGTTGGCAATGCCAAACAGGCTGCCCATTTTTATAAAACCGCATATGGTTTTCAGTCGCTGGCTTACGCCGGACCGGAAACGGGCGTGAAGGATAAGGTATCCTATGTTATTCGTCAGCATAAGCTCACTTTTGTGTTAACAACTCCGTTAAAACCGGGCAATGATATTGCAGATCACATTCAACAACATGGAGATGGGGTTAAGTTTCTGGCATTGAAAGTTGCAGACTCAACTAACGCCTGGGAGGAAACTACCCGCCGGGGTGGTAAAAGTTACCAGGCACCAACTGTGCTGAAAGATGCTGATGGAGAAGTGGTGATCAGCGGTATTCATACTTATGGCGATACAGTCCATTTATTCATTGAAAGAGAAAATTATTCCGGCGTTTTTATGCCGGGTTTTATTGAATGGAAATCTAACTACAATCCCGCTGAAACCGGGTTGCTGTATGTGGATCATTGTGTAGGAAATGTCGGCTGGAATCAGATGAATCCATGGGTTAAATTTTATGAAGAAGTAATGGGATTCCGTAATATTTTGACCTTTGATGACACCGATATTTCCACTGAATATTCTGCGCTGATGAGTAAGGTGATGAGTAATGGTAACGGGTTTGTGAAATTTCCTATCAATGAACCTGCCGAAGGAAAAAGAAAGAGCCAGATAGAAGAATACCTTGATTTTTATAATGGGGAGGGTGTGCAGCATGTGGCGATTGCTACGAATGATATTGTGAAAACGGTGGCGGAACTGCAAAACCGGGGGATAGAATTTTTAACCATCCCGGAAAGTTATTACAAAGATGTGTTGGAAAGAGTGGGTGCTATTGATGAAGATATGGAGCCACTCAGTAAATTGGGCATATTGATAGATAGGGATGAAGAAGGGTATTTGTTGCAAATATTTAGTAAGCCGCTGCAAGACCGGCCAACCTTGTTTTTCGAAATCATTCAGCGGAAAGGAGCCAAAAGCTTTGGAAAAGGAAATTTTAAAGCATTGTTTGAAGCCTTGGAAAGGGAGCAGGAGGCAAGGGGGAATTTGTAAAAGTTATTTTAATAGGGATGGCAACACCTTCCTGCAAAAAAAATCAGATTTTGGCCGACCGTTTTTTCATTCGAACTCGCTGTCGTATTGTATTATGCTCCCCGGTTTATAGTGGTCTAAAGCTCAAATATGATTCGCTGTAGAAGAGTGCCACGCCACTGAAGTAAAATCAAGGAACTTTCGTCTGGCTCAAAAAATATACAATACTTCGTATTTAAATTACGGGGCTATTTAGTAGGCCGCTATATATCTTAGTTTTTTTATGCAACTGATTTAACAAGTCAAACTTCAATATAATTCCTAAATTTGTCGTTATCGGTTAATAACTCCAATGTTTCATCAATGACTATGAGGTTTTTAAATTTAGCGCTTACTTGTTTTTTTGCATTCAATGCTGGCAATGTCCTGTTTTGTCAAACTTCGTATGCCAATTTCACCAAATCAGTTCAGAAGTCCAGTAATCCTTTTACCAAGGTGGAAGATTCGTTGAAAAAGCAATTTGAAGATAAAAAGCTACAGTGGCCGCCTCAACAAATTTATGTGCGGAGTTTTAAGTACGATCGCCAGTTGGAAGTGTGGGTAAAAGATGAGCCGAAAAGCGCTTTTAAATTATTTAAATCTTACAGGGTTTGTATGCAAAGTGGTACCACCGGCCCTAAGCGTATGGAAGGAGATTATCAGGTGCCGGAAGGATTCTATTATATCAATGAGTTTAATCCAAACAGCAATTACCATTTAGCCCTGGGATTGAATTATCCCAATGCTTCCGATAAATTGTTAAGTGACTCTTTTAGACCTGGTAATAGTATTTACATACATGGAAGCTGCGTATCTACCGGATGTATCCCGATCAGTGATTTGCCGATTGAAGAGTTATACGTATTGGCTTCACAGGTAAAAGAACAGGGGCAGGATTTTATTCCGGTGCATGTTTTTCCGGTTAAGTACAATGTAAAAAAATCGTTTGAATACCTTGCTACCACTACCAAAGACAACCAGCCACTGCAAGCATTTGCAGTAAAGCTGAAAACTGCTTTTGATTACTTTGAGAGCAAAAAGCAGTTGCCGGTTATTATGATTAATAAAAAAGGCGAATATATTGTCAATTAAATTTCTCAAGGGGGAAGTTCGATATTTTTGAAACTGAAAACAACTTTTTGCAGGGGAGTTATTTTGTCATCTTTCACAATTAGACAGCATTTTCAACTATTTTGAATGTAATCACAACTACAAAAAATCACGATACCCTAATTATACATCCTTCAATAAAATCTGGATCGTTTCCTTTGTTTTCTGACTGAGTAGTTCAATTTTATTGGCGGTTAATTCTGTAACAACCACTTCATTGTAATGGCGTACTGTAAGCAACACTACATTTTTTTCAACCTGCACATCAAATAATTCACTCGCAGCCAATGCCAGTTTTTCAATCTTCTCCGGTTTATCATCCAGGCAGCAATACAAACTAATGGCAGCATTCTGAGAGAGGTTGGGTCTTATTTTTATGTCAACAAATAATTGATGTAATTTATTTACCAGGCTATCTTCTACAAACGAAAAATCTTTAGAATTAAACTGCATGAGCACCTGGTTATTTTTTAAAACAATGATGGGTGGAAGATTGTGAACAGGTTGTCCGCTGATGATAGTGCCTGCCAGCGAAGGTTTTAAAAAACACCGGACATGCAGGGGAATGTTTTTGTTTTGTAATGGTTTAATCGTTTTTGGATGAATCACCTGTGCACCATAGTAGGCCATTTCTATCACTTCTTTGTAACTTAAGGCACCAATAAATTGCGCTTCCGGAAATAATTTAGGATCAGCATTCATCACACCTTCCACGTCTTTCCAGATGGTTTGTGTTTCGGCATCCAGCATATTGGCAAATATGGCGGCGGAATAATCACTGCCTTCCCTCCCAAGCGTGGTACTTTCGTTTTCGTCGGTTGCGCCAATAAATCCCTGAGTTATTACTATATTGGTGTTATCAAAAAGCGGTAATATTTCACTGTTAACTTTTTGTTGCGTATAGGCCCAATCGATAATTGCATCTCTGAAGGTATCATCTGTTCTTACTATATCCCTTACGTCTACCCATTCATTATTGATCCCGATGGTATTAAAGTAGCTGCTAATGATAGCCGTGCTCAACAATTCACCACAGCAAACAATTTGGTCGTAATAGTAATCATAGTTTCTCACTGGTTTGTCATGCAGCAGCCATTCTACTTCGGTAAAGATGTCACTTAATGTATGTACGCCAGCGTTTGTAATTTTTTCTGAAAGAATGGTATGTTCATTTTTTATCTGTTGAAAAAGCAGAAGCGCTTCGTCTTTATTGCCTGAATAAAAAGCATCGGCTACCATTTCAAGTGCATTGGTGATTTTACCCATGGCAGAAATTATGATGAGTATTTTTTCACCTTCATAGTTCCGTATAATTCCGGCAACGTTCTCGATTCTTTCAATACTATTGATACTGGCACCGCCAAACTTAAAAACCTTCATTTCGTGTATTTATTTATTAATAATTCAATCCTTCAAATCATAAAATGGGCCACCATCAGTGATAATCTTACTACATTTGACGTGCAAATCTAAATTCTAAAATTTGCATTCAAAAATTATGTATGACTATTAACCGCCGGGTTCAGACATTGGATGAATTTACGATTCAGCAAATGAGAGATTTCCCAAATGCAACGGGTGAGCTTTCCGGACTTTTAAGAGACATTGGTCTGGCTTCTAAAAGGATAAATGTAGAAGTGAATAAAGCGGGATTGGTAGATATTTTAGGAGATGCGGGCAGCATCAATGTGCAGGGAGAGGAAGTGAAGAAACTGGATGTTTATGCCAACAATCAATTGGTGGGTGTATTGCGGCATGGAATTAGTTGTGCAGGCATCGGCAGCGAAGAATTGGATGACATCCTTGTCTTTGATGATGAAATAAGTAATAACAGTAAATATGTTTGTCTTTTTGATCCATTGGATGGTAGTGCCAATATTGATGTAAATGTTTCTATTGGTACCATTTTTAGTGTATTCAGGCGGGTTACACCCATTGGTAAGCCGGTTACCATCGCAGATTTTTTACAACCTGGAACCAGGCAGGTGGCAGCAGGATATGTTATTTACGGATCCTCAACAATTTTAGTATATGCTACCCGAAGAGGAGTCAATGGTTTTACCTTAGATCCGTCAATTGGAGAGTACACGCTAAGTCATCCGGATATCAAATGTCCGCCCAGTGGACGGATTTATTCAGTCAACCATGGCAATTTTTTCCAGTACACTGATAAAGTACGGGAGTACATCAACGTTTGCCAGAAGAAGGATAAAACCAACGGAGGTCCTTACACGCAGCGGTATATTGGCAGTATGGTTAGTGATGTGCACCGCAACCTGATTAAGGGTGGTATATTTATGTACCCTGCAATAAAAGACAAGCCAGGTGGCAAGCTAAGGTTGTTGTACGAATGTAATCCATTTGCATTTATAGTAGAAGTGGCGGGTGGTAATGCTACTGATGGTAAGCAACGCATTCTCGACATACAACCAACTGAAGTACACCAACGTACACCATTGTTCATTGGTAGTAAACTGATGATGGAAGAATTGGAAAGTTTTATAAAAGAGTAAAAAAAGCAACATGGCAAAATTAAACGCAATAGGACTAAACGAAAAAATGTCGGTAGAACTGGCTGATAGCCTCAATGAATTATTGGCTAACTATCAATTGTTTTATCAGAATTCCCGTGGATTTCATTGGAATATAAAGGGTGAAAAATTTTTCGAATTACATGTTAAATTTGAAGAGTTATACACCGATGCATTACTGAAGATTGATGAAATAGCAGAACGAATTCTTACGTTAGGCTTTACACCACTGCATGCGTTTACTGATTATTTAAAACAATCTTCCATAAAGGAAGCTAAGAATTTAGGAGATGGAAAAAAGGCAGTTGAAAATGTGCTGGACGGATTCAAAATATTGTTACAGGCAGAAAGGAAGATACTGGAACTGTCTGCTAAGGCGGAAGATGAAGGCACCAATGCATTGATGAGTGATTATATCCGTGAGCAGGAAAAAAGTGTATGGATGTATTCGGCTTTTTTAAAGTAAGAATAAAATAGTAATTAGAATCAATTTCTACCGGGGCGGAAGTTACAAGTAACAGGTTAAATTAAAATTACCCTTTTTTGGGTTGGGTGTTATTTATCTATGAAGCAGACAATCATTTCAGTAAAGAATCTTAAAAAGAACTACGGTGCCTTTGAAGCAGTAAAAGGTATCTCATTTGAAGTATTTGAAGGTGAAATTTTTGGATTGCTGGGCCCCAATGGCGCAGGTAAATCTACGACGCTTGAAATAATGGAAACGCTTCGCCCAAAAACAAGCGGCCAGGTAATCGTAAACGGTTTAGATCTTGACAAGGAACCGGATGATATTAAAAAAATAATTGGCGTTCAGCTACAGACCTCTGGCTTTTACCCGGGTTTAAATTTGCTGGAACTAATTGAATTGTTTTCAGGCTTGTATAACCAACAGGTAGAGCCGATGGAATTATTAAAATTGGTAAACCTGGTAGATAAAGCAAAAAACAAGTACAAGGAAATGAGCGGTGGTCAAAAGCAGCGTTTTTCCATTGCTACCACACTCATCAATAAGCCTAAAGTGGTTTTTCTGGATGAACCTACCACCGGTCTTGACCCACAGGCCCGGCGAAATTTATGGGAGCTGATTAAAGATATTCGGGACAAGGGAACAACTGTAATAATTACCACACACTATATGGATGAAGCAGAGCAATTGTGTGACCGTATAGCGATCATGAACGAAGGCAAGATTATTGCACTGGCCTCGCCCGATAAAATGATTGACGATTTGGTGGCCTCCGGCTTTGAAAAGCCAAAAGTGGTTAAATCGGCAAACCTTGAAGATGTTTTTATCAACCTTACGGGGAAAGAAATGAGAGACGAGTAATTTTAAACCTATATAAAAAATCAAAACAGAAAAATGAAGCAGTTTTTTTTAGCAGTAAGTGTAACAGTGATGGCGAGTGCGGCCGTGAATGCACAGACAAAGCCGAAACCAAAATTAAAGGTGGTGAATCCGGCTGGAGTTGTCAAACCGCCTGTAAGTAGTTTGAGAAATTCAACAGATTCTTTTAGTTATGCATTGGGAATTAATATTGCCAATAATTTAAAGCAACAAGGCATTGACAAAATCAGCAAAGTTGCCATGCAAAAAGCAATGGATGATGTATTCAGTAAAAGAGCGTTTTTGCTAAACGACCAACAGTGTAACATGGTGATACAGCAAAAAATACAATCCAATATGTCCAAAAAAAATGAGGCGGTAAAAGCCGAAGGAACCGCTTTTTTAGCAGCCAATAAAAAAAAGCCTGGCGTGATTAGTCTGCCAAATGGTTTGCAATATGAGGTAATTACCAAAGGTGACGCTAGCTCTGCCATGCCAAAACTGGAAGATACCGTTGTAGCGCATTATGCCGGCACGTTGATTAACGGCAAAAAATTTGACAATTCTTATGATAGGGGTGAGCCGCTTACAATACCTGTTGGCGGTGTGATAAGAGGATGGACCGAAATACTGCAGTTGATGCATATTGGTGATAAATTTAAAGTATTCATACCAAGCGAACTAGGTTATGGCGATAGAGGAGCAGGGGCAGATATACCCGGAGGAGCTACACTGATTTTTGATATGGAGTTATTGTCAATTAAACCTGCTGTAGCACCAGCCGCAGCGATTGAAGCACCGAAAGAAAACTAATCATGGAAGACCTACGTTATCCTATCGGGAAATATATTCCGAAATCATTTTCTGAGAGCCAGTTGCAGGAATGGTTGATCGACATAAAATTTTTGCCACAACATCTGGAGAACGCTATTTTAAATTTAGATGAAAGTCAAATCGATACGCCTTACCGTTCCGCTGGTTGGACGGTGAAGCAATTGATACATCATGTCGCCGACAGTCACATGAACGCCTATATTCGGTTTAAACTTGGATTAACAGAAGATAATCCAACCATCAAGCCCTATGATGAAGGTGCATGGGCCAATCTGCCCGATACCCACAACTTGCCAATCAACATTTCGCTTACGCTGTTGCATGCTTTACACGCCAGGTGGATGGAGGTGATAAAGGGAATAAAATCGGATGAATGGAACCGAACTGTCTTTCATCCGGAGCAGAAAAAGGAAATCACCTTGTGGCATTTATTGGGTATGTATGCATGGCACGGCAAACATCATGTAGCCCACGTAACGGTATTGCGTGAAAGAATGAATTGGTAATAATGAACATTGTTCTAAAAAGTTGATAGGTATTCCTATCAACTTTTTGGTTTTTGACAATGCCTGTCCAGGCGATGGAATATCCATTTAGCTTTAGTGGCGTCGCACTCTTCTACAGTACACCTTTATTGAGCTTTGCCCAAAATATTTGTCAAACCTCAGTTTTTTTTTGTTGCATGAAAGCTAAAATAACCGTTGAGCAATCATGTTTAGTAGAACACCAAATCGAATTAGCCGATCAATAAAAAAACATACAGTAGAGAGGATCAACAATAAAGCAATGCAACAGTCTGGTAATTCAGCAATTTAACAATCTAACAAGCTAAAATGAACTGGAAAACACTCAACTCCGAATATATTTCAAAACACCCATATTTTACCGCAAGAAAAGACGTTTGCGAAATGCCTGATGGCAAAATAGTAGATGCTTATTTTGTAGTTGAATTACCGAACTCGGTTTGTGCCCTCGCCATCACAGAAGATGGAAAAGTGCTTTTAGCAAAGCAATACCGTCATCCGTTGAACGAGATACTCATAGAATTACCCGGAGGTTTTGTAGATGCCGGCGAAAAGCCTGATATTGCAATTGGCCGTGAACTGCTGGAAGAAACCGGTCATGAGTTTACGAGTATTGAGTTTGTAGGCAAAGTATCGGCAAATCCGGGAATGTTATCTGGGTATACGCATTTATATCTGGCAAGAGGCGGCAAAAAAGTTGCTTCCCAAAGTTTGGATCACAACGAAGAAATAGAGGTACTACAAATCCCGCTTGAAGAAGTGCGGACGATGCTTTTAAATAACGAAATCGTGCAGGCCCTGCACGTGAGTTGCCTTTTTTACGCTTTCAATAAACTGGATTCGATGGATCGCCAATTTGTTGATTGATTAATAGGCTCAATTGATACTACAGTATCGAACATAAAATAAGGCGAAGAAAAAAGGTGCTTACATATGATATCAACACGAAGCGGAAAGGCGTCACTTATGCTTTAATATATAAACACTCCTTGTTTATAAAGATCATTCTTCTTCAAAATGGAATCATTACATTTTTTATCGATAGTTCCGGTGTAATCATATTCGCAGTTACTACTCCTCTTTTTGTTTCTTTCGTGTATAGGTAGGCTTTAGTAGTTGTATTTGGTTAATAATTTAGCTGTGTCACTACTTATTGTGTAAATAAAAGTCGGTTTAACATTTTATCAAAAGATTTATTTTTAGGGAAAGATTGTATTGTTTTTTTTGTGCGGGTTGGTGTTAAACCAAATGTGGTACTAGTTTATGGATCAAAATAGAAACGACGCTCGAAAGATTCTATTTAGACTTTGGAATAAAAACCCCCCAATAGTTTTCAATAAAATTAGGATGGTATTAGGAAGGCAATTACCTTCGCACTCCCAAATAAAAAAGGGGCAGTTCTTAAAAGTAAAAATTGGGTTAAAAGGTTGAGTGGATTCAAAATTTATTTTGGATTTATCTCAATTAAATTTGGCTAAATACATACGGACCCTTACTTTTGCACT
>JBGSMI010000221.1:0-5613 GCA_041740215.1 Ferruginibacter sp. | reverse complement strand
ATGAAGTTAATCTGCATTGGGATTTTGAAACAATGGGAACATTAAGTTCACCGGTTACAGCCCAAAAAATTGATGTGGCCACGCCTGCCGAATTTCCAAAAGGTATGAAAGAGAAATGGACAGCAGAGCATTTGTTTGTGGCATCAGTGAGTTCTTGTTTAATGTCAACTTTTTTATTGGTTGCAGATAATTCAAAGTTAAAGTTTATAAGTTTTGAGAGTAACGCAACGGGCACCATTGAAAAGGTGGATGGTAAATTGGCGGTTACTGAAATTATATTAAAGCCAGTTTTGATTTTGCCATCTACCCAAAAAGAAGAGAAGGCAAAAAAAATACTTCAAATGAGTGAAAAAGCCTGTGCTATATCTAATTCCATTAAAACAAAAATTACACTGCAGCCAATCATCATCATTCAATAAAAAAATATGTCGATCATCAATGCATTTAACTGGCGCTACGCAACTAAAAGAATGAATGGGCATACCATTTCAAAAGGAAAAATAGATATTATTTTAGATGCTATTGCCCTGGCACCATCTTCTTTTGGATTGCAGCCCTACACCGTTATTGTAGTAGAAAATAAGGAGTTGCTACAAAAAATAAAGCCTGTTGCCAACATGCAGCCGCAAATTACAGAGGCTGCGGCATTGCTCGTATTTGCTGCCTGGGATAACCTTACGAAAGAAAGAATTGAAGCCTACATCACACGGATT
Organism: Ferruginibacter sp.; assembly: GCA_041740215.1. Taxonomy (GTDB): domain Bacteria; phylum Bacteroidota; class Bacteroidia; order Chitinophagales; family Chitinophagaceae; genus Ferruginibacter. Next base: position 4,900 of record JBGSMI010000221.1, on the reverse strand, counting down.
TTAACAGTAAGGCATGTAAGTGAAGAAAGCCTGAATCAGTTAAAAATAATGATAGAGTCGCAACTTAAAAATACGCCTGAACAAAATTTTACCTGGAATGCAAAGCAAGCATATATCGCTTTGGGCATTGCTTTGGTAGCTGCCGCAGAAGAAAAAATAGACAGTACCCCAATGGAGGGATTTAACAACGAGAAACTGGATGAAATTTTACAATTAAAACACAAGGGTTTAAAAAGTACCGTGATACTAACATTGGGCTACCGGGATGAAGCCAATGATTATTTGGTAAAGCTAAAAAAGGTAAGAAGGGAAAATGAAAAGCTGTTTACCATGATTACATAACAATTTACCAGATAAATACCTGTGATAAAAAAGTAAATATTGGTTTGGAAGAAACTGTATTGTAAACAATTAAAATTTTATAAAATGACAAAAGTAATGGTGGCATCTTTTAAAGATGAGAAAAAAGCAATGAATGCTTTTAAAAAATTGAACGAGTTAGAATCGCTTGGAGATATTTCCGTGTATGAAAAAATAATAGTAAGAAAACAGAAGAACGGCGATTATGAAACCCTGAAGGATGATAGCGGTGAAGGCTGGAGGGCACTGGGTGGCATGGCTGTTGGCGGCCTGCTTGGAGCTATTGGCGGGCCAATAGGCTTTGTAATTGGTTTGTATGCCGGTACAGCAATTGGAGCATTGTCGGAAATTGATCACTATGATTTCGCAAACGATTTTATCGAAAAATTAGAGAACAATGTGGCTGTAGGTACCGTATCTATTATTGCAGAAATTGATGAAGAGGATGAAAACTTTATTGACCTGTACCTTAAACCATTTGATGCTGTAATATGGAGAAGTAATGTTGATTATGCCTATGATGATTATATGAATGAACAACTGGAAGAAGTTGAAGACGATATAGCTGACGAAAGAGCTGAATTGAAAAAATCAATCGGTAAAGAGAAAGAAAAAATTCAAAAAAAGATTACTGCATTAAAAGAAAAAAGAAAAGCAACAATGGCAAAATTTGATGCTGAACTAAAAGAGACTGCTGCGAATATTAAGCACACAACTGTATCAGGAATTGATAAAGTAAAGAAAGGAGTTAAAGAGATTGGGAAAAAGGTTGAAAATGCTGTAGAAGATGGTAAAACAAACCGTATTAAAAGAAGTATAGCAAGGCACGAGGCTAAACTAAAAAGTTTACAGCACGACCTTGAAGTATTGGTATAAATTTTATGATAATGAGGTTAAATAAAATACTAAGGGTTTTACGAAAATCTACATTTGATAATTATATAATTGATTAAATAAAAAAAAATGAAAAAAATAACAGCAATAGTAGTGGCAGGCTTTAACCTGGCAATACTAATCAGTAGTTGTAATGAGGAATCAAAAAAAGACATGAGTGATGCTTCACAAAATATTAAAGAGGCCAATACCGATATGAAGGAGGCTGTAATAGCTACCAATGATTCAGCAAAAGCGGCTGCAATATCAAATTGGAATACTTTTAAAACAGCATCCGATAGTGCCATTGTTGATATGGAAAATGAAGCAACGACTATTGAAGCAAAAATTGCCAGAGCCAATAGTAAAGAAAAAGAAAAATTCCAAGCCAGTTTGAAAAATACAAAAGAAAAACTGAACGGCTTAAAAATGAGACTAGAGCAAAAAAATATCGAATTTGAAAATGACATAAATAAGTTCGACGCAACAGTGGTAACAAAAAGTCAATCTTTTGAACGTGAATTCAAACACGATATGAGTGAACTTGGCTCAGCATTCAAAGATATTTTCAGGAATAATGTAAAATAAATTTTGAAAAAGCTATTGTCCGATATAAAATGGCTACAATACGTTGAAACTATCTGCCAGTAGGGATTTTAGTCCATCTCCTCAAGCAGAGGGGTTGCGGGTGAGGTGCAGATAAGGGTTTCACAAATTTAGAAGGATAATAATGATGTTTAAAACAAGACTAAAAATAATAATTATGAAAATACTAATTGTATTAACCTCACACAGTGCTTTAGGCAATACTGGTGAAAAAACCGGATTTTGGATCGAAGAATTTGCTGCACCTTATTATGTGCTGGCAGATGCAGGTGCTGTTATAACCATTGCATCACCTTTAGGCGGTCAGCCTCCCGTAGATCCGAAAAGTGAGGCTGCAGATGCACAAACGCCTGCAACAAAAAGGTTTTACAAAGACCTTGATGCTATTGATAAGGTAGCTGGTACCATAAAATTAAGTGAAGTGAAAGCGGATGATTATGATGCTGTCTTTTATCCCGGAGGTCATGGTCCATTGTGGGATCTGGCAAATGATAAAAACTCCATACAATTGATTGAAGATTTTTATAACACTCAAAAACCAATTGCTTTTGTATGCCATGCACCTGCTGCTTTAATTAATGTAAAGTCAGGAAATGGGCAACCATTAGTAAAAGGAAAAAAGGTAACCGGCTTTTCAGATACGGAAGAAGAAGCGGTGGGCTTATCCAAAGTGGTTCCTTTTTTATTAGAAGTTGAATTAAAAAAGCTGGGCGCAAACTATAGTAAAGGAGCTGACTGGAGTTCTTATTCCGAGCAGGATGGCTTGTTAATTACAGGGCAAAACCCGGCATCGTCAGAAGCGGTTGCGAAACTACTTTTAAATGCACTTACCAGTAAGAAATAATGTATCATTCAAATTTTAAAACTACATAAAATGGGATATCACGAAAACAAAAAATGTATTGATGCATGCCTTAAATGTGCTGCTATTTGTAATCATTGTGCAGCATCTTGTTTACAGGTGCATGATGTGAAAATGATGAGTAAATGTATTCAGCTTGATATGGAATGTGCAGCGGTTTGTTATGCCGCAGCTCAACTAATGAGCCTGGGCAGCGATAAGGCTGCAGCACTTTGCAAAATATGTGCAGAGCTATGTGATGCCTGTGCAGCCGAATGTGCAAAACATACCAATAAGCATTGCCAGGAATGTGCCGATGCCTGTAGAGAATGTGCTGCTGAATGTAAAAAGATGTGATAATATAAATCAAATAAAACAAACATCATGAAAGGATATAAAGGAAATATTGAAAAAGAAACTTTAGACAATAGCAATTTTAGAAAAGTATTATATACTGGTGTACATCTTCAATTGGTATTGATGAGCCTGAAACCCGGGGAAGAAATTGGTGAAGAAGTTCATGCGAATAATGACCAGTTTTTTCGGTTTGAAAGTGGAACCGGCAAATGCATTATTGATGAAAATAACTATCACGTAACAGAGGGTGATGTTATTGTTGTTCCGGCAGGGGCTAAACACAATGTGATCAATACTAGCACAGAGGCTTTTAAAATGTACACGATATACGGCCCACCCAATCACCAGGACGGAGTTATTAGAGCAACAAAAAAAGAAGCAGATGTAAAAGATGAGGAATTTGAAGGCGTAACATCCGAATAAACAATCTTGACAATCTATGAACCAACAGAATTGATATGGAAGATTTGAAGCAGTGAGAATTTCTGGTAGTTAGTTTAAAAGAGATCGTTGAAAAGCAGGTGAGTTTTTACCGGCAACAACATTGTTATGCAGGTACAATAATTGGAGCCACAGCATTATTTATCCCATTCTTTTTAAGCAGTCGGAATAGTACCAATCAAATAATTTAGTTTGTTTTAATTGTACCCGTGGCATGTTTTATATGGTCCATTCTTTTACTGCTGAGCATTTTTAGTAAAAGACCACTTGATCAGGCGTTTACAGGAACAAAATATAAAGATTTACGAACCAAATCTTTTAAAGAAATATTGTTGTACGAAATAGCTGCTAATACCCCCTCTTACACCTTAAACGTATTAATAACAGAAAAGGGAAATAGGAAGTAAGCGAATGGTATCAGGTTGGCTATTATTGTATTGCTCAGATCAATCGTACCAATGATGGCTAACAAATTTATTACTATTGAAAAAAAGCCAACAAAGGTACTTGTGCTTGGGATGCTGTTATTAGATTCAAAATTGGTAGGTTAATAAAATTAATTCAATTTAAATACTCAAAAGTCTATGTGTTTTTCAGCCACTGCAAGCTTTAGTGCCGGCGTTGTACTCACCGTAATTGGAGTGGCCGCTGTTAAAAAGGTGCAGCATTCTTCCCAAATCATGTTTGCGGTTATTCCTTTAATTTTTGCAGTACAGCAGCTAGCAGAAGGTGTTTTATGGCTTGCATTGCCTAATCCACAATATTTGCGAACACAGGTTTCTTTCACTTATATTTTTCTTTTTTTTGCAGAAGTAGTTTGGCCACTTTGGGTACCCATGGCAATATTATTGCTAGAAAAAGAAGCCCTTAGAAAAAGGGTGCAGCGGTATTTAGTTGCAGCAGGCTTAGTGGTAGGGTTGTATCTTGCCTGGTGTTTAGTAAAGTTTCCTGTTCAGGCAAATATAGTTGGCTATCATATTGCCTACAATCTACAATTTCCACCATCACTCCAGAATTATGGTATAGTATTATATGCGCTGGCTACTATTATTCCGCCTTTTTTTTCTCACATTAAAAGAATGTGGATGCTTGGTGTGGCCATTGCAATTTCATACATTATAACCGCCATTTTTTATGAACATTATATACTCTCTGTATGGTATTTTTTGCCTCTGTTATTAGTCTTTCTGTTTATATTATTATGAGGGAAATTCAAAAAGATTATGGTGCTCTAATGGTTTATCTGCAGCTTCTTTGAATATATCCAGGTCGTAAAAATTGGTCATATTTTAAATCAAATCCAAACCAATGAAATGGAGTGATTGTAAGGTCACAACTGGAAAAAAATTTAAGCTTTCTAAAATCAGTACGATAGCTGGCGGTAAGCATGCTGGCAAGATAAAATCCTGGAAGTTATTGCAA
>JBGSMI010000217.1:0-3816 GCA_041740215.1 Ferruginibacter sp. | reverse complement strand
TTAAGAATTACGAATGAGTAATGAGAAGTGAGCGAAGCGGTCGGTACCGCAGATCAGACCGCTGAAGGCTTTAAACCAGGAACAATGAACCATCAACAATCAACCATCAACAATCAACCATCAACCATCAACAATGAACCATCAACCATCAACAACCATTAACCATCATCAACCATCAACTCCCGATAGCTATCGGGACAACCATAAACCATCAACCATCAACCATCAACAATCATTAACCATCATCAACCATCAACTCCCGATAGCTATCGGGACAACCATCAACAATGAACAATCAACCATCAACCATCAACCTTGAACCTTGAACCTTGAACCATCAACATTCATCAATCAACCTTAACTTTACCGCATGATATCAATCAGCCACCGTGGACAGCAAATGCCTCCTTCTCCGATACGCAAATTAGTACCTTATGCGGAAGCTGCTAAAAAAAGAGGCACCAAAGTATTTCACCTGAATATTGGCCAGCCCGATATTGAAACACCTGAGCAAATTCTGGATGCGGTTCGCAACAGCGATTTTAAAGTATTGGAATACAGTCATAGCGCCGGCAACGAAAGCTACCGGAAAAAGTTGGTGGAATATTATTCCAAAGCGGGCATACAGGTAACAGCCGACCAAATTATTGTTACCACTGGTGGCAGCGAAGCCATTTTGTTTGGACTAATGGCTTGTATGGATGCGGGTGATGAGGTAATTGTTCCAGAACCTTTTTATGCCAACTACAATGGATTTGCTGTGGAAGCGGGCGTAATAGTAAAGCCCATTACATCTTCAATTGAAACAGGTTTTGCCTTACCTCCCATTGAGGAGTTTGAAAAAATGATTACGCCCAGAACAAAAGCCATCCTCATTTGCAATCCCAATAACCCAACGGGGTATTTATACAGCCAGGCGGAGATGGAAATACTGAGGCAACTGATTGTAAAACATAACCTGTTTTTATTTGCCGATGAAGCTTACCGTGAGTTTTGTTATGAAGGTAGCCACACCAGCTTCATGCAACTGGAAGGGGTAGATGACCACATTGTTTTGATGGATACCATCAGCAAAAGGTACAGCGCCTGTGGCGGCCGGATTGGTGCATTTGTTACAAAGAATACTGCACTTTTAAATTCAGTGATGAAATTTGCACAGGCAAGACTAAGTCCACCAAGCTTCGCCCAGATTTTAGGTGAAGCCGCTGTTGATTTGCCCGATAATTATTTTGATACAACCAGAGAAGAATATAAAAAAAGAAGAGATACCATTGTAAGCCGACTCAATGCCATACCGGGTGTATTTTGTCCAAACCCAGGCGGTGCTTTTTATGCCATGGCAAAATTGCCCATTGATGATGCCGATATATTTTGCCAGTGGTTGCTCGAATCATTTTCTTACCAGGGAAAAACAGTTATGCTGGCACCGGCCACCGGCTTTTACGGAACCCCAGGCCTTGGCAAGCAGGAAGTGAGATTGGCTTATGTTTTAAACATTCCATCGATAAACGGGGCGATGGATTGCCTTGAAAAAGCGCTTCAGGAATACCCCGGTAAAACTTTATAATTTATCAATCAGCACCATTTAATTTAAAGCTTTTAAGGTAGTTTCAAATCTGGTAAATATACCGTCCAAAGTGGCTTGCCGCTATTAAAGGCTATGTGGAAAGTTTTAGCTCCATTTGAAATTTGCAACTGTATCAACTACTGCAAAAAAGGAAGCAGGATTTTATTTTTATTTACTCACCTTACGCAAAATAAAAACTACTCATGCTCTGTAAACTATATTGCATGTGGCAAACTTTGCGGACTTATATACTCACTTTTTAATATGCTAAAGTCCTTATACTACAGCAACAGGGATGGCATCTTTACTAGCAATTAAACATGATAAAATAACACAGGATTTATCTAAGGGCGCAATTTACAGACAGGAGTCCGAGGCTACGCCTCTTTGCACCGAATTGCGGACAGCAAATGAAAATAAGTAATACCTAAATATTGAATCGCAGCAGCCGGAACAGCAGACCGCAGAGGTTTGGCTCAAAGCGCTTGATTTTCCGCTGTTGCTTATAAAGCAAGTCGTCAAAAACGAGGATGATACAGTCGGCGAGTTGTACCTGTCGTGCAGTGATTTAAATTTATCGTATGAACAAATTACTTCAATCTACAAAAAACGGTGGGGCGTAGAAGACTACCATAAGTCCATTAAAGGCAATACAGGGTTGGCTAAATCACCCACGGGTGCATTTAAATTTTAAATTCGCCCGGTGAGTGAATAAACTGGAAATTTTAAATTTCTTGATTTAATTCCGGTTGCTAAAATTTTTGCTGCTTCAGTTTCAGGCTTTAAAAACTTCAATAGTTATTCATAAGTTTTTAAATACGGTTCCTGGGTAAACCCAGTGGAATAAGCTTTCTGGCTGTTCAACCTAAATGTAAAACTGATACCTTTTTTTACACAAACCTTATTGACTTACTACAAAAATAATCACCTGCAATAAGGTAAAAAAGATTGAGCTAATGGATAATTTTTGTACCAATTAAAACAGCTAATGTTTGTAACTATAAAATTTTTATTCCACTAAATTTACCCGGGAACCAATATTTTTTGTGGTTAAAAAATTATTGAATTTTTACCGTAAATCCACCGATATCAACAGTACTTATATCAGTAGTTGACTTACTATTGTTTACCAAATCCGCTGTCGCTTTGTTTGGAGGAATAGCAGCATAATGCCTTAAAGTAATTTGCATCTTACCTGTAGATACTGCGCCGGTTGTCCATGTACTTGTTAAGCCAACAGGTACTCCGTTTGCATCTGTATCAAGATTCGATACTGTAACATTTGCGCCAGCCTGTACTTCATAATAAAAACGATGTGCTTCTTTTTCACCTGCTACTTCGTTAGATATTGTATCTACCGGCATTTTGGATTTATCCAATAAAATTATTTGAGCACTATACGTTTTAGAAGGTGCCAAAACTATCTCCTGAATTGTAGGAGCATTTGCACCAGGTCCATCCGGGTCGTCAAATGTATACTCTAGCACAGCACCGGCGCCTGCTGGTGTAAGCTTAACAATCATTGTTGTTATTAGTTCTTCATCATTTTCTTCTACCTTATCTTTTTTACAAGAGGTGAATACTGTACCCGTTATGAACAGCGCAAGTAAAAATTTTGTGATTTGTTTTTTCATTGTTTTTTTTTTAAGATTTAAAATATAATTTAATTAATGGTGATGCAGATTTTCCAGCGGCACTTTCAACCGTACATTTATGTTACGTCCCATTTCATCGGTGATGTACCGCATGCTGTTGAGGTAATCCCGATAAACGGTGTTGAGTGCATTTCTAACACCTACGCTAAAGGTTACCGGCGTTTTAGCAATTGTAATAGTTGATGAAGCATTCAGGCTTATCAATGTATAGCCAGCAGGTGGCAACTTGTAATCTTGTTTGCCATTGGTTTCGCCAGGTATTCTTTTTTGCTGCATAACGTTGGCCACCTCAACGGACAGGTAACTATTTACAAATGCTTTTTTATCTTGAAAACTAAATACCAGTTCATTGCTTACCCTGTTGGCAGGCATCCAGATAAGCCAGTCTTTTGTTGATTGGTTCCAGGCGTACAACACAGATAGCTTGGGATTCCATTCAAAATGGGGTGTAATTTTATAGGAAGCTGCTACATCTACACCACTCAACACGGCATCAGTTTGTTTATATTCTATTAAAGGGAATGCCCCGGAAATGGTTAACACCGGCCTTTCTGGTTGTGGCTGCTGGTAAATAAAATTGCGGATATTGTTGCT
>JBGSMI010000196.1:0-10483 GCA_041740215.1 Ferruginibacter sp. | reverse complement strand
TCAGTTGGTTAGGGCTTACGTATTTGGGAGTTGATGCACCCTTTTTCTTTATTTTTGATAAATTCATTTGCACCAATTAAAATAATTAATACCCCAAATGTAAGTCAGTTCGGCATTTCATAGTTACTGAGCAGACCCTATTTATATCGTTTTTTACAACTCAAAGCAGTAGTAATAAGACAGACACCGTACAGCGTACGGCCCATGTAGGTTGGAAACACTGAATAGGACCACGATGAACCAGAAGAAAAAACCCATGTGGCGTAGTTGATAGAACTGGTAGTGGGAAAAAAGCTGTAAGGGTACGATGATTTGATGCAGCCTTTTTTTACGTTTTTGTTGTATGCTGAAAAATAATCTTTAGCCAAAAGTGATAAAAAAGAGAGGATTTGGCTAAAAAAATTGCAGATAAAAGTAGCCAAATGTGGTAAAAAATAGTACATTTGGCTAAAGAATATCATGATAGATACAATAGAAATAATTGGAAGAGAATCGGCTAAATATACGCTGGATAAGGCTTTAGAGGCAAAAAAGGCTTCGCTGGTTACCGTGTATGGCCGCCGCCGGGTTGGCAAAACATACCTCATAAATTCCTATCTTCGGAATCACATAAGCTTTCATTATCAGGGCATACATAATATCACTACAGAACTACAATTAGACAAATTCACGAAGCGGCTTTCCGAACAACTGAATAACAATGTACCGCTTATTGTTCCTGCCGATTGGTTTGATGCGTTGAGTTTGTTGGGCCGCCTGCTCAAAAAAAAACGCAGTAAGCGGCTGGTGATATTTCTGGATGAGTTTCCCTGGATGCAAACCCCCAAGTCAAACTTTCTGGCAGCATTTGAAAATTTTTGGAACACCTGGGCATCGGACAAACCAAATGTTACCGTAATCATCTGCGGATCGGCGGCAAGCTGGATGCTGCAAAAAGTGGTTCGCAACAAAGGTGGTCTACATAACCGCATCACTCATAAAATTGTTTTGTATCCATTTAGCCTTTACGAAACAGAACTATTTTTGCAAAGTAAAAATGTTAACCTGAACCGCTATCAAACCATCCAACTCTACATGGCAATAGGCGGAATACCGCAATACCTTGAGCTGGCAGAACCGGGGATGAGTGCAGCGCAAATTATTGATGCGGCCTGCTTTAACAAAAGTGGTTTTTTATACAATGAATTCGGGGAGTTGTATTCTTCGCTATTTTATAGAGCAGAAAGGCATGTTAAAATAATAAGGGCGCTTGCTGCAAAACCTGATGGCCTGATAAGAAACCAAATTATTAAAGCAGCCAAACTGCAAACAGGTGGCACAGCCAGCAGCTTGCTGGAAGAATTGAGTGCCGCAGGGTTTATTACGCCTTACATCCCGTTTGGGAAAAAAATAAAAGATACCGTTTACAAACTCACCGATGAATATTCTTTGTTCTATTTAAAATTTATGGAGTCTAACCGCATCTCTGTAAAAGGTACATGGCAAAAACTGAGTAGTACCCCTTCTTATACAAGCTGGAGCGGCCTTGCTTTTGAAACACTTTGCATAAAACATACGGCAGCTATTAAAAAGGCATTGGGCATTACTGCCATCCATACCGAAAGCAGTTCATGGCGTGTCCCGGGCGCCCAGATAGATTTGCTGATAGACCGTCGTGACCAGTGCATCAATCTTTGTGAGATGAAATTTTACGGCGATAGTTTCACGATAGATAATAAATATGCTGCTGTGCTTCGCCGGAAAGAAACGGTATTTAAAGAAAAGACAAAGACAAGAAAACAAGTTTTTTTTACCCTTATCACCACGTTCGGTCTCAATAAGAATGAACACAGCATTGGCCTGGTGGATTCAATTATTGTGGCCGACAAACTGTTTGCCGACATTAAAGATGGTATGGAGAATACGTAGCCAAATTTCATCTATTTTACCAGTTTTGGCTATATATTATTTACCTGATAGAAAGTAATGTGGCTGCAACAAGACCTGTGGTTTCTATTCGTCACCCGGTTTCTCCAAAAGCAACAGGAGTAAAATTGTTCTGCAATGCAAATTCAATCTCCTCTTTTGTGAAACAGTCTTTGGGATCACTGGAAATTAGTTTAGACTGTCGTCAGCTTGAAGTTGCCTGGTTAATTTCGCTTTATTATTTTCCGCTTCGCAATGAGTAATCATTTTTTGTTAGGTTAACTTACTGACAGATTCTAAGATAACGTTACACTTTTGTGTACTAATCCTGCTAACAATGCACACCGAAAATAGATTCTTAAAATGATTTTACATTTATGCGCAAGGAAAAATCGGAAGCATTCTCTGATTAGGCGCACCCTGTCATCGGCCATTCAACCATAGAAGTATATCCGGAAATGAGTGTACATTTTTTCCGGCAGTTTAATTGCACTTCTATTCGTTTCTGCTGATGACTGCCATTTGCTGGTGCTATGGATAAAATGCATGCTCCTGCAAGTGTGTTGTTAACAAATTAAAATGCAAATTGAATGCGAGACGCAATACTCTTTTCTGGTCAGCATGTCGGCATTTGGTAGGAGGCGCAACAAGGGCGTGGCGGGATAGCAGGTGTTTTTAAGGGCAACCCAAGAAAGGCAAAAAAATTTCAATTATCATACCCGTTAAACTTATAAGTTCAGTTAAAAGGCGAGACGGGGCGAGAGGCACATAAAGCTCATGAAATTGTTAGTTTTGGCCAAACGAACCTACAATTCGTTTTGTTGTTATTTCTTCTATTAACGCCAATCAAGATCAAATCTTTTCGTGTTAATATTTTTATCCTAATATGGGTTGTTAGGGAAAAATTTTACGCATTTTTCTGAGTGCTTTAGAGCCGGGTCTGTCTTATTGATTTTGTCAAGATTAGTCTGGGTTTCTATTGCTTCATGTTGGTCAAACCAAGGGGGTCAGCTTGCGCTAAATATTTGTCAAAAAGCTTTTCCCTACAGCCGCCGCCGCTGATAGCTTCCACCTCCTTTCTCTATCTGCTCAATTATTAATCTCCTCCCAAAAAATCAATTCAAAGAACTTAGAAGTACGCTTGGTTTTCTGTAAGAAAATTGATCGCACTGCTATACATCCAATGCCATTACGCTGCTGCAAAGCCCGTTGCTAAATGAGCATATGAAGATCATTTAAATCGTATTGTAAATTGCCTGGCTACGTTCCACTGCTGAAGGGCTGCCGGATTGAAGTGGAAAACCCGGAACGGAGCCGGGCCGGTGTGTTGGCTGTGAGGATTTGGAACGGAAAGCCGGAGCCGAAGTTGGGCCAGGTGTGCTGTTTACGGCCCCGAACGTATGCGCACAAAAAGGCCGCTCAAATAAATGAGCGGCTTTTTTTTACGGTGTATTATTTTTTTATATCCAACTGCCCAACCAGGTTTCATTGGCTGCAGGATCGGCTTTTAATTTTCTTCTTCTGCGAGTTACTCTAATCAGTTGCAATATCCAACTATAAATCATCAGCGGCATAAACAGGAAGATCAATGGTGGTATGCCCATAAAGCTAATCCATTTTCCACCGAAGGTATTGCGCATGGGCCTTCTCAATCTTTCTGCAATCAGGTACATGGCTGGTACAATGATGAGTGTCATGAAAAAGGCAAAGGTGAGTCCGAAGATAATGGTCCAGCTCAATGGTTTCCAGAACGCCACGTTATCGCCACCAAAGAAAATATGTGGATTTAACTCGGAGAACAAGGTTACAAAGTTAATGTTGAAACCAACTGCGATCGGTATGAAGGCGAGGATGGCAGCAAGGGCTGTTAACAGTACCGGTATGATACGTGTTTTACCAGCCTGGATCACGGCTTCTCTTGTCTTCATGCCCCGACTTCTTAACTCATCCGCAAACTCAATTACCAGGATACCATTTTTAACCACAATGCCTGCAAGTCCTACAATTCCGAGACCGGTCATCAGTACCGAAACTTCCATACCGGTGATGGCAAAACCAAGGAATACGCCGATTACACTAAAGATGATTTCGGTAAGAATGATGATTGGCTTACTGATGCTGTTGAACTGAATTACCAGTACCAGTAAAATCAACATGAGGGCAATGGCCAACGCCTTTAAAAGGAAGGCAGCCGTTTCTGCCTGTTGTTCTCCTTCACCGGTTTGTTTGATGGTAACACCTTCTGCCTTATTTGTAAAGTTGGCAATGTGTTGCGTAATCACCTGGTTAACCCCTGTTGGATTGTAACCTTGTGTGGTTAAAACGTTTGAACGCAGCGTAATTAATCTTTTTTGATTTTTACGTTTTACACTTCCGAAAGTGCTGGTTGGTTCAATTTTTACCAGGGCACTGATGGGGATGTTCTTTACCGCACCACCGCTCGCCATATCCCGGAAGGATACCCGCATGTTCAACAGATTGCTCAAATCCTTTCGCTGCATTTCGTTGTTGCGCAATTGTATTTTATACTCGTCTTTTCCTTCTTTTATTTTTGATACTTCACGACCAAATAAACCGGTACGAATGGCCATCCCAATTTGCGCAGAGGATACACCTTGAATTAAAGCACGTTCTCTATCAACAGTAAGTGTAATTTCAGGATTGTTTAAATCAACATCCATTTTTAATTCTTCAACACCCGGCACTTGTATCGAATCGAGGTAATTTTTTAAATTTACAGCCGTTTTAACCAAGCCATCAAAATCTTCACTGGATACTTCAATATTAACGGGAGGGTCTGTTGGCGGACCGGAACTTTCCTGGTCTACACTAATTTCAGCGCCAGGTATACCTTTCATTTCGCCCCGGATTTTGTCGAGGAAAGGAGCGGTAGAAACACCATGGCGCTTTTCATACTCTACAAAGGAAACCTGTATTCTGCCCAGTTCGCTGCGGGTACTTCTATCGCCCGCACTTGGGTCACTTGCACCGATGGCAATATTGCTGATCACACTTTCTACCACCGGATTCTCTTTTCTTTTTGCCCGATCAATACCCAACACAGTGTTTACTTTGGCTTCCAATGTCTTTGTAATGGAATCGGTATATTCTACACTGGTGCCCACCGGCAATTTGATGTAAACATATATCTGGTTTGGATCTGCCTTTGGAAAAAATGCAATGCCCACCCGATTGCTTTTGATGGCTGCCATAAAAATAAAAAGCGAAACAAAGAGCAGACCGACGGTGCCCAATAAAAGATAAACCGGCCTCCAACCTTTCAGGGCCCAACGCAGCAAACTTTCGTAATGCCCCATAATCCAGGGCAAGGCGTGATTCTGGAAATAATGAATAGCATCGTCCAAAACGTAGCTGTTAAAGATCATCAGTAATGCTGCAAATACCAGGAGGTTGGCGAAGAATATATTTAAGGTTCCCTCATTCTCAGTTATAATTATTTTCAATCCGGATGAATCCGGAAATAGAACGGATAAATACAATATTAAGGCGGCTACCAAAACCGTAATAAAAACTGGTTTTCTAAAAATTGCGGACTTCTTTTTGGCGTTGTCTTCGGGGTGATTCATAAAATCAACGGCAAATACCGGATTCATAATAAATGCCACTACCAATGATGCAGCCAACGTGAAAATTAGCATGGTTGGTAAATACACCATGAACCGGCCAATGATGCCCGGCCAAAACAACAATGGGAAGAAGGGTGCCAGCGTAGTAAGCGTACCCGCCAGTACCGGCACAAATACTTCTCCCGCAGCCATCTTTGCTGCTTTGTTGATGGATAATTTTCCATGCCCTTCAATAAATATCCGGTGCGTATTTTCAATCACCACAATGGCATCATCTACAATAATACCCAGCCCAAACAGCAAGGCAAACAATACAATAAAATTGAGCGTAACATGCGAGCCGATAATGAGATCGGCACCTGGTAAAAACACAAATGCTACAAACATACTGAGCGGCACAGAAAGAGCAACAAAGAAGGCATTGGTAACACCCATAAAAAACATCAGTACAATCAACACAAGTATAAATCCAATAATAATGGAATTCACCAGTTCATTGAAAGAGCTTCTGGTTTTAATGCTTTGGTCGCCTGTAATAACTGTTTTAAGATTATCCGGGTATAAAACACCTTTTGCTTCTTCCACCACTTTCTTGACACCGTCGCTGGTTTCAATCAGGTTTTCGCCACTCCTTTTTATAATGTTGAGTGTTACCACATTTTTGCCATCGAGGCGGGCAAAACTTTCTGCATCCTTGGTGGTATCTTTTATTACGGCGATGTCTTTTAGATAAATTGGAGCGCCGGCTGTATTGCGTACCAGCACTTTTTCAATATCATAGGCTGTTTTAAATTGTCCTTTCAACTGCAGGTTACGCTT
This sequence comes from Ferruginibacter sp., assembly GCA_041740215.1. Taxonomy (GTDB): domain Bacteria; phylum Bacteroidota; class Bacteroidia; order Chitinophagales; family Chitinophagaceae; genus Ferruginibacter. The sequence continues at coordinate 4,172 of JBGSMI010000196.1, read as the reverse complement.
CATATTTCCCACATCCAGCAAGCCACCTGAAATGTCCATGTTTTCTCTTGATACCGCATTGGCGATATCATCAAAAGTTACACCGGCACTCTGCATGCGGTAATTGTCTACATTAATCTGAAACTCTCTTTCCGGCGCACCTACAATATCAATGCGATTGATCTGTGGCAGATCTTCCAGTTTATCTTTTAGCTCATCTGCAAATTTTTTCAGTTTCACCTGATCGTAATCTCCACTCAGGTTTACGTACATGATGGGCATATCACTCAGGTTTACTGCCAATGAAGTTGGTTCCTGGGTTAAATCTGTTGGCAGATCCTGCTTCGACTTATCAACCGCATCTTTTACTTTTTGCAGTGCGATATCCGTTTTTACTTCTGTATCAAATTCCACCATTATTGCAGAGAAATCCTGCTGTGAGGTACTGGTGAATTTTTTTATTTTGGCACCCGTAATTCCTTTTATCTGCTTTTCAATCGGTCTGGTAACCAGGTTTTCAATATCCTTTGGAGAATTGCCCGTATAAATGGTTTGAACATAAATGGTAGGGATAACAATATCCGGGAATTGTTCTTTGGGCAAGGTTACAAATTGGTAAACCCCTGCCAGTGATACAAACAGCATTACCAGGTAAATGGTAGTTTTATTCGAAATACTCCAGGAGGTTGGTTTAAATTCTTTAAACGTTTCTTTTATTTTATCGATTGCACTCATACAATTAATTTTTTGCGCCAACAGTGCCAAAAAGGATGTTGAGAAGATTGTGTATTATGATCGTCCGCAATTGGAAGGACTAATGCGGAGATGGTATTGTTTTTCAAAATTTTAATGCAATCAAAGTTTACTGAATTTTCAATAACTGACCTTCATATAAACTTGCGAATCCTTCAGTAATCAGCAAATCGCCAGCTTTTAAACCAGTTTTTATTTCAACGAGGTTTTCAGTTAACTTGCCGATATTTAACATTCGTTTGCGTGCCACCTTGTTGCCATTTTCGGTACCGGCTACCATCACAAATTTCCCCTTGTCATCATTTTGCAAGGTATTCAACGGGATTGCAATACTGTTGGGTGCTGCGTAATCTTTAATTTTCATCAGGGCAATCTGGTTAGGTTTTAAGGCAGCATCATTTGGTAATTTAGCTTCAACTACAAAACCTCTGTTGATCAGATCAATCGATGCACCAACAAAGCTGAGCGATGTATTGAATGTTTTATTTACATCAGGTAGTTCTACAATCACCGGGCTTCCTTTACTAACAGTGCCAAGGTAATTCTCAGGTATGTTGCTGACTACTTTCAATGAGCTGTTGTTTACAATTTTAATAACTCCGGAACCGGGAGAACCAAAGGCCTCTCCCAACTTTACGGTCATCATATCTGCCACACCAGCTACATTACTATACACTTTTGATAGATTCGACTGCTCCTGTACGGATTTTACATTTTCCTGTGCTGATTCTAACTGGTTCTCCAGAGTAGCTACATTATTTTTTGCTGTTATCAACTGAACTTCTGTACCAATGCCCTGATCCCATAAATTTTTCTGGCGCTGATAGATATTTTTCGCAAAGGCTAATTGTGTTTTAATGCTTTCCAATCCCTGGCGGGCGGCAATTACATTTTGTTGTATTACGGCATCATCCAGCTTTAATAATAATTGCCCTTTTTTTACCTGATCGCCTTGTTTTATATATATGGCTTTTACCTGACCCGGACCGCCACGTGGTGTAACATAGCTTACATTTTCTGCATCAATATGTGCTTGTAGTTCAATATAATGTGAGAAATCTGCAAGAGCAATTGTTTGAACTGAAACGAGTTTTGTTTTTTGAGCAGCAGCGGCGCTTGTATCCATCTTGCTTATTTCTGATTCCAGTGCAGCACTCTTTTCATCAAGTTTAGTATTCTCTCCCTTCAGTTTTTCAAGGGCTGCTTTCTTATCATTGAGGGCTGCATTGCCTTCCTTTTTACTATCACCGCAGGAAGATAAAAACACCAAAGCCGCAGCAGTCACTATTAAATATTGTTTCATTTTTTTATGTTTCATTTTTGTTATTGTTTGTTGTTAGTTGGTAATTTTTAGAGTTTTCCTACAGCTTTTAAATAATCCACTTTTGCTGTGATGGCATCATACAAAGCACTGAAATAATTATTCTGCGCTACTTTCAATTCTGTTTGCGCCGTGTATATTTCCTGGTTGCTTCCCAGCCCTTCGTCGTATTTTTTACGGGTAGTATTAAACACATCTTCTGCCAGTTGAATATTTTGTTTTTGAACATCTGCGGTCAGCAAGGCACTCTTAAATCTGCTCCGGGCCTGTATTACATCATTGTCCATTGATTGCTTCGACTGCTCAAGACTGTTGTTTGATTTTTGTAACGTTAACCGGGCGTTTTCTATTTTTGCCCTTCTTGCGAATCCGTCAAAAATGGGTACTGAAATCTTTAACCCAATCAACGAAGTAGTAAACCAATCGCCTTTATTGAAAAAATTAAACGAATTACGCTGGGCATTCTTTGAGTAGGAACCAAATGCAGCAATAGTTGGGATTCTGCTAAGATTGTATCGTTTAATATTGTAGCCATTTAGTTTGCTGGCCAGGGTAAGCAACTGAATTTCTTTACGGTCGTTGTAGTTATAAGATTCATCAAGTATATTGGATTTTAATTCATCTTCTGTAAGGCTATCGGTTAATACGAGCTGCTCTTTTTGCGGCATATTGATCAAAAATTTCAAACCTGCATTGCCGGCGTCCAATTGTTGAATTACCTTTTGCTTTTCTGTTTTAAGATTGTTTAACTGCACCACAATTTTGTCAATGTCCAGTTTTTCTGCAAATCCGTTTTTATAAATTTCTTTGGTATCCTGTAGCAGTTTTTCAAAGCGATCGATGTTGGCTTGCAGACTTGCCAATTGGCTGTTACCTACTACCAATTGATAATAAATTTTATAGATGTTGGCTTTAATTTGTTCGGCGGTTACTTCTGCGCTTTTGGTGGCAAGATCCATAGCAGCACTGCGTGCCTGCAGTCCTACAAAAACCTGTCCATCGAACAATAGTTGGGAGGCTTCAACTCCGCCGGTTGCCACCCAGGGCACACCAAATTGTGCATTGATATTTCCAAAGCCATTGACCGGTTGGGTAATGGGATTGCCATTTCCATCTTTTACAGCCTGGTCTTGCAATACCTGGTACACCGAGGGAGAAATGAAGTTGGGTAAGGTTTGTACGGCGATATTGAAATAGTGGGTGGTATTAACACTGCCATTTATTTGAGGAAAAGCCGCGGCGGTTATTTCCCGGTTGGTTTGTTGTTGTATCTTAATGTCAATCAGGGCATTTTTTACCTGTACCGCATTTTTTAAACCATAGTCCACCGCTTGCTTTGCAGAAAATTCATTTTTGGTCTGTGCCACTACAATACCATTGGCGAGCAAAAAAGTTGCACCCAGTAGTATTGTTTTGTTAATGCTGTTTTTTTTCATCATTGCTTAATTTTAGTCGCTCTTGTTGATATTTTATTATGAGTTTGTATCCTTTTGGTGAGGCCAGGCCAAATAGGAAATGAATGATCAATTCTTCCTCCAGCTTTGCCATGCTATACTTTACCCGGGTGTGAAAATCAGGGTTAAATGGCAACATGATGCTTTCAACCCGATATCTCGACAGGATATCCAGGTTGATGTCTTCCCGATATAGGTCTTCCCGGATACCCCTTTCCAGATTCATGCGTATTACGCTGTACAGATAATCGTTTTTGTGCTGCTGAAATTTTTGGAAAGCCTTGGGATGATATTTTTGCATATCAAAAATCAGGGAAGGATTCATGGTTTTCATCATGTCCACCACCATTTCCAATGCTAAAAATATTTCGTGGATGGCATTGTCAGAGCATTGCTGGTCTTGCTCACAAAGATGCTTGCTACGTTGTAATTCATCGTTGATGACGGCCTCGATCAGTTCGTCTTTATCCGCATAGTACTGGTAAATGGTTTTTTTACTCATACCCAGCTTACCAGCTATATCATCCATACTTACACTCCGGAGCCCGTATTGCATAAAAAGAACATGTGCCTTTTCCTTAATCCTGATGCCTGTTTCAATATCTGCCATAATCGGGTGCAAAACTAGGAAAACTATTTGTGTAACCAAAGTTTCCATGTATCTA
>JBGSMI010000159.1:0-43668 GCA_041740215.1 Ferruginibacter sp. | reverse complement strand
AGAAAATTAAGAATGAAGAATGAAAAATTAGGAATCAGGAATTAAGAATTAGGGATTAGGGATGAAGGATAGCAAAAAATATGAGCGAAATATTTCCAAATGAGTGATCAAAATCAAATACCTCTTTTCGATATTCCAGCAACCAAAAATGAAGGAGTAGACTCGTTGAATAACTCCCCTTTAGGGGACGGGGGTGTACGCCACTCTTTCGCCACAGTTATTTTACCACTTGCATTACCCACCACTTATACTTATTCTGTACCAGAAATATTTATCAATAAGATAAAACAAGGATGCAGGGTGGAAGTGATATTGGGTAAAAATAAAAGGTATGCTGGAATTGTGAAGTCAATAACCACCGATGCCCCGCCTTATCAAACTAAAGATATTTTAAACATACTGGATGACGAGCCACTGCTTTACCCTGAGCAATTAACATTGTGGAAATGGATGAGTGATTATTATATGTGCAGCGAAGGAGAAGTAATGGCTGCCGCATTGCCAGCACATTTTAAATTGAGTAGCGAAACTATTTTGTTATTCAATGAGGAATATGGCGATAATTTTATGGATCTTGATAATGATGAATATGTGGTGGCGGAAGCGTTGCTAATTAAAAAACAACTGAACTTAACCGAGGTGCAGCAGGTGTTGGATGTAACGCACGTTTATCCGGTAATAAAAAAACTGATAGATAAAAAAGTTTGTATTGTTTGGGAAGCTTTGAGTGAGCGATATAAAAGTAAAATGGAAAATTTTATTTTGCTAAATCCAATCTACGACGTTGAAAAAGAATTGGCTGCGTTATTAAACAATTGGTCGAAGGCTCCTAAACAGATGGAATTGCTGTTGGCTTATTTGCATCTTAGTAAATCGGAAGGTGATGTAACGCAGTCTGCACTCCTGAAGAAATCCGGAGCATCGGTGGCACAGTTAAAAGGGCTTGCGGATAAGGAGATTTTGCGCATCGAAAAGAGGAGTGTGGACAGGGTAAAGACAATGCCCAAGGCGATGGATCTTAATTTTGAATTGAGTACTGCCCAGGCAAAGGCGTTACAACAGGTAAGAGAAAGCTTTATTACTAAAAATGTTTGTTTGTTGCATGGCGTTACCAGCAGCGGCAAAACTCAGTTGTACATCAAGCTGATTGAAGAATACTACCAACAGGGTAAACAGGTATTGTATTTGTTACCCGAGATTGCACTTACCGCACAAATGATTCGCCGCCTGCAAACACATTTTGGTGGAAATATTGCTATTTATCATTCTAAATTTAACAACAATGAAAGGGTAGAGTTGTGGAATAAAATTAAAACCGGCGAAACAAGAATTGTCTTAGGTGCCCGCAGTGCCCTGTTTCTGCCATTTAAAGACCTGGGGTTGATAGTGGTTGACGAAGAGCACGATTCGTCATTCAAGCAGCAGGATCCGGCACCAAGGTACAATGCAAGGGATGCTGCTGCTTATTACGCTTCCCTGTTCAATGCAAAAGTATTATTGGGGAGTGCCACCCCTTCAATCGAAACCTATTTCAATGCGCAAAAAGGTAAATATGGATTGGTTGAATTGAATGAGCGCTTTGGTGGAATAAACTTACCCACCATTGAAATTATTGATACCAGAAAAGTAGCACAGAAAGGCAAAGTGATGTTGTCGCCACAATTAAAAGCGGCCATCAATCAAACGGTTGAAAATGGCCGCCAGGTAATCTTGTTCCAAAACAGGCGTGGCTATTCACCTTATTTGATTTGTGGAACTTGTGGTTACCTGCCACAATGTAAAAACTGCGATGTTACGTTAACCTTGCATAAGTATTCCAATAAGTTGCATTGCCATTATTGCGGCACTACTTATCCTAAAATTACCGAATGCCCGGCCTGTGGCACGGTTAACTGGATGGAGAAAAATTTTGGAACAGAAAAAATTGAGGAGATGATTGAAGAGGAATTTCCAAAGTTGAGGGTAGCCAGGATGGATGTTGATTCGGTGAGGGGAAAATCGGCGCATGATAACCTGATCAAATTATTTGAACAACAGCGGATAGATGTATTGGTGGGTACACAAATGGTGGTGAAAGGACTTGATTTTGAGAAGGTGAGTCTGGTGGGTATATTAGATGCGGATGGTTTATTAAGTTTTGCTGATTTCAGGGTGAATGAGCGGGCGTTTCAATTGATGGAGCAGGTAAGTGGAAGGGCAGGAAGAAAGGATGAACAGGGTAAGGTTTTAATACAGGCTACCCAGGTAAATCATCCGGTTTTGAAATTTGTAGAATTGCATGATTATAAAAAATTGTATGAGTTTGAAATCAATAACCGGCAGCAGTTTTTTTATCCACCTTTTAGTAGAATCATAGAAATTACTTTAAAACATAAAGTAAAAGAAGTGGTGGATGAAGTTGCGCATAAATTGGGAGCTGCGTTGCAAAAAGATTTAAATAATTTTGTGGTAGGCCCCGCAGCACCAGTGGTAGCAAGGGTTCGCAACCAATACCTGATGGAACTGCTGATAAAATTACCGCTTGATATGAAACTGATACAGCAATACAAACAATTGATTAAAAATCATTTCAACCTGATATTGGCAGAGCGTCAATTTAAAAGCGTGGTGATGATTGCGGATGTGGATGCGAATTAATTTGAAAATGTGAAAATTGGAAAATGTGAAAATTGATGAACAGGTTTTAAGTTTGCCAATGGATTTTGATCGCTGGTTTAATGCGCTTTTTTTAAGTGGTTAGTAAAAAAGATGGAGAACAAAAAAGAAAACTGACTATCGGTTAAAAATAATTTAGGTACAATAATTTATAGTGTGGAGTGTTGGAAATTTTCACATTTTCACATTTTCCAATTTTCACATTTCTATTATGATTCAAGAAAATTTCTCCCTAAAAAAATACAACACCTTTGGTATTGATGCTACCGCAAGGTATTTTTCAGCCTTTACCGATATCGAAGAATTAAATGAGCTGCTTGAATTCAATCAACCATCAACCGTCAACCTTCTCCCGATAGCTATCGGAACATCAACACTGATACTCGGCGGTGGAAGCAATCTGCTGCTCACCAAAAACTTTGACGGGCTGGTTTTGAAAAATGAAATACACGGTATTGAACTAATTAAAGAGGATGAACAGCATGTGTATGTGAAAGCAGGCGCAGGTGTTAACTGGCACCAGTTGGTGGTTCATTGCATCGGAAACAATTGGGCCGGAATGGAAAATCTCTCTTTGATACCAGGCAATACCGGTGCATCGCCCATGCAAAATATTGGTGCTTATGGTGTGGAAATAAAAGATGTTTTTTATGAACTGGAAGCTTTTCACCTGGAAGAAAAAAAAATGGTGACATTTAATTTGAAGGATTGTGAATTTGGCTACCGGGAAAGTGTATTTAAACACAAGTTTAAAAATCAGTTTGTGATCATTAGTGTTACTTTCAGGCTGAGTAAGAAACCTATATTCAACACATCGTACGGTGCAATTGAGCAAGAACTGGAAGTGATGGGTGTAACCGAATTGAGCATCCAGGCTATCTCTCAGGCGGTCATCAATATTCGCAGTAGTAAATTGCCGGATCCTGCATTAATCGGTAACGCTGGAAGTTTTTTCAAAAACCCTGAGGTACCTTTCGGGCATTTTGAAATACTAAAAAAGAAATTTCCGGCAATGGTTGGTTACAATTTACCCAAGGGAAATGTAAAGCTTGCTGCCGGCTGGTTAATTGAGCAATGCGGTTGGAAGGGCTATAGAAAAGGAGATGCTGGCTGTCATGCAAGACAAGCATTGGTATTGGTAAATTATGGCAATGCCACCGGAGCAGAAATTTATGCGTTGAGCACTTCGATCATCAATAGCGTTAACGAAAAATTTGGGGTAGGGCTTGAACGGGAGGTGAATATCATTTAAATTTCATAAATAAAGTTTACATCTTTTTATAAAGATGTAAACTTTATTGTAAGTGTTTAATTAAAATCGTTGTCATTCAAATCTTCGTCACTAAAAGATTGACCTCCCATATTCAGCATACTACCCATCAAATCTTTAAATTCAATTTTACCATCCAGCACCTTTTTGCTGATGAGTGAGTACGCAGCAAGGCCATGCAATACAAATTCCATCAACAAGGCATTTTCTGTTTCGTTGGCGGCTTTATAATATTTTTTTACCACTGCATGTAAGCCGTCTACCTTGTACAGCAATTGAATCTTGTCTTCATCTTTAGTCTCAAAAAATATATCCAGGTGTTTGCCACTGTCAAACCAGCGTGTGATAGACTTATAAGGATTTTCTTCTGCGCCTGCCTCTTTTGTTCTTTTCTTTTTCAGTGTATCCGGGTTAGGGAAATATTGACTGAATAACGTACGGGTAGCCTTTTCCAGTAAATTAAATGCCACCTGGTAAGGACCTTCCTGTTCGCCTTCATATACCAGCTCTATCTTACCGGTAATAGAAGGGATGATGCCTACCAAATCACTGATCCAAACCTGTGTTTGTTTTTCATCATTGATAATGGCCCTGCGTTCAGCGGCACTTACCGCATTTTCGTATGCAGCAATGGTAAGCCTGGCACTTACGCCACTTTTCTTATCTACGAATTCACTACCTCTTGCTTCAAAAGAAACCTGCTCAATCAGTCGCTTTACAAGGTCGCTGATTTTTACCCTATTCAGTTGCTCCTCGTAAACATTCGCCTCCTGTTCCGTAATGGCCAATGAGGTTTCAATCGTTTTTGGATAGTGAGTTAATATCTGGCTTTCAATCCGGTCTTTCAGTGGGGTTACTATGCTTCCCCTGTTGGTATAATCTTCTGGATTGGCGGTAAATACAAACATTACGTCTAATGGCAAACGGAGTTTAAAGCCACGTATCTGTAAATCGCCTTCTTCTAAAATATTAAATAGCGAAACCTGTATCCTTGCCTGTAAGTCGGGCAATTCGTTGATGACGAAAATGCTGCGGTTACTGCGGGGAATAATACCGTAATGCAATACCCTTTCATCTGCAAAACTTAATTTTAAATTGGCTGCTTTTATCGGATCAATATCGCCAATTAAATCTGCTACACTTACATCCGGGGTTGCCAGTTTTTCGCCATAACGCTGGTCTCTATGCAGCCAGTCAATTGGAGTATCATCACCATGCTTTTCAATTAAGTCAATTGCATATCTTGAAATTGGTTGCAGCGGATCGTCATTGATTTCACTACCTGCCACTACCGGAACATATTCGTCCAGCAATTGTGTCATCTGCCTGGCCATTCTGGTTTTTGCTTGTCCACGCAACCCTAAAAATAAAATATTATGCCTGGATAAAAGCGCCCTTTCTGTATCGGGAATAACGGAATCTTCGTAACCCAATATTCCGGGAAATGCATTTTCCTTTGCTTTTATTTTTTTTATCAGGTTAGTACGAATCTCATCTTTAATGCTTTTTGATACGTAGCCGCTGTTCTTTAGTTCACCTAATGTAGTGATTGTGTTTTTAGCCATAATTATATTGTAAAATGAATATCTATTTATTTTGTTCAAACAATTGTAGTTCTTTGATGAATGCAAAGTCCTGGGCATTATCAGTTAGCAGATGCAATCCATTTTCAATTGCAGTAGCTGCAATAAGAGTATCGGCAGGAAAAAGATGGTGGGTAGTAATGTATTTTTGGAAAATGGAAAGTGATTTTTTAGAAATTAATTCTGAAAGATGGATTACCTCGTATGCTCTCATTTGTTTATTTAAGTCAATGATGCGTTGTTTGGTTTTTAATCCGGTCAGCAATTCAAAATATGTCACAATTGAAACAGCCAAACTTCCCTCATGTGTATCCATTAATATTTTTATTTTTTTATCTCCTCTAAAAAGTTTGATAAGTATGTCTGTATCTACTAAAATTTGTGGCTTCTGTCCCATGATTTCTGTCTTAATTCTTTTGCATTCAAATTAAAATTTTTCCACTTTCCAAATAAAAAAGTAGGTGATACTACCTCTGCTTCTTTCTTTTTCTTTCCAGGCTTATTCTCTTTTTCTTCCACCTTTGCACCTAGCTTTTCTAACAAAGATGTAACAAGAGCGACAGATTCTTCTGGTATTTGAACAGACAATTCTTTCATCTTAATCATTTGCTTTAAAGATACAATTTAAATGGACGCTCCGGGAGCAGAAAAAAAATCATAGATGTATAAAATATTACAGGCAATTGGTTGAAACCTAATAAACCGTCTTCCGCTTGCCACTTTCAAAATCTTTAAACATAAAGGCGCCCAGTTTATCCAGTGATGCAAAGAATGCTTTCCCATTATTGGTCTCGGTAAACTCCTGCACAAATTTTTGTAAATAGGGATCCGATGCAATCATAAAAGTGGTAATCGGGATCTTCAATTTTTTACACTGCGTAGCCAGGCTCATGCAGCGGTTTAATATTTTACGGTCTACCCCAAAACTGTTTTTATAATATTTGGTACCCACTTTTAAACAGGTAGGCTTACCATCGGTGATCATCAAAATCTGCTTGTTGGCATTTCGTCTTTTACGCAGCAAATCCATGGCCAACTCCAGTCCGGCAACACTATTGGTGTGATAAGGGCCGACCTGTAAATAAGGTAAATCTTTTACTTCAATCACCCAGGCATCATTGCCAAAAACTACAATATCCAGCGTGTCTTTAGGGTACTTGGTTTGTATCAGTTCACTCAGGGCCATCGCTACTTTTTTCGCAGGGGTAATCCTGTCCTCGCCGTACAAAATCATGGAATGGCTGATATCAATCATCAATACGGTAGAAGTCTGTGATTTAAAATCGGTTTCTCTAATCTCCAGGTCATCTTCATGTAAACGGAAACTTTCCGCACCATGGTTGATTTGTGCATTGCGAATTGAAGCGGTGAAATCTATCTGCTCCAATGTATCACCAAATTGAAAGGGCCTCGTTTCAGGGTTGATCTCATCGCCACCACCGGGCTTAAATGTATTGTGGTTGCCTTGTTTGGTCTTTTTTAGTTTACCAAAGATTTCCTCCAGACTTTTTTTGCGAATGCCCTGTTCCGTTTTGGGTGTAATTTTTATCTCGCCATTTTCTTTCTTCTCATCAATGTAGCCTTTCTCCTTCAGGTCCTCATAAAAATCGCCCATGCCATACTCGTTCTGCGTAAGTTTATACTCTTTATCCAGTTCATTCATCCATTGCATGGCTTCGCCTACATCACCGTTGGTATAAGTAAGCAATTGCAAAAAAATATCCAGTAATTGTTCAAAACGGGTTTTGCCATTTTGGTTGGGATCGAATTTGGAGAAATTATAACCTTTCATAAATAATACGTAATGTGTTTAACGATAATCGGATTGCATCATTGGGAAGTATAGTGATGACAGCCTTGTTGCAATTTAAACAAACATTCGGGTGTTGGGATTAGTTCGGTTGTTAAATAAAAAATCCTCCTGCTTTTGGCAGAAGGATTTTCCTATTTCGTAATTGAATGATCTACTTTTTTGGGCTATCCAATTGCTTCGCACCCGGCGCAGCAGGATTGTTGTTGATAGATGTGCCCGGTATTTCTGTAGCTTTTGGCAAAGGATTTTTATACATACTCTCTATTTGCTGGATACCTCTTAAGAAGTTAACTGCTTGCTCGTTATCGCTTCTAAATTGATCCTGCTTATTTTCATCAAGATTGGCATAGTAATTTACTTGTTGTTCCAGATCTTTCTTTACACTCCGGCTTACTTTTTCTGCAAGGGCTGTATCGCCGGCTTTGTAGCAGGCTTCTAAAAATTGTAATGAGATGTAATTGTGTTGCTGATAACGGGAAACCATACCATAACCATAATTTTCTTCCAACATGCCTTTATCAACTTTCTGCAACATTTTTCTTGCTTCTTCTTTTCTGCCATTGTCAGCAAGGTTGCCTGCCGCCTGTGCATAGGCCAAACGGATACTTCCTAAATGCCGCCTGTTTTCTTCATCAAAATAAACGCCCGATACATTTGCATTACCAAACACAAATTTGTTCATCATTTTGTCGTACACCCAATCTTTGTTAACCTGACTGTTGGCAACGGGTACCAATCTATTGGTTAAGCCATCCTGGCGAAGGTAGGATACAAATCCCAGGTCTCTATATTCGGATGTGAAGTAGATTGGGCGCTTCCATTTATTGGCAGCAATCAGATTTAAGATGGCTGCATCGTTTTTAAATAAAGCCGATTTAGGAATGTCAAATCTCATTTCCGTTAAAACACTATCGCTGGCATTAACTGTTCCATTTCGGCGTACCAATGCGGTATCAACCGGAATAAATACCTTTTTTGTTGGGAAAACATTTAGGGTATCTCCATTGCGCAATTCAATTTTGCCGGCTTCATCACTACCTGCCCAATCCTTCATCATCGTATAAAGATCCATGTATTGGTTTGGATCTACGCCAGGTCTTGGTGCATAATAAACAACATCTCTTTTAGCCCCTTCAATTTGTGCAGCACTCCAGATTGGATCAAACGGATCGCTCTTATTTAGCTTGTAGCGTAATTGGTTGATGTACCAGTCTGTACCCAATAAACTGGAGTTAATTACACGGATATCTCTGCGGATACCTTCCACTTCCTGTGCATACCACAATGGGTAGGTATCATTGTCTCCAAAAGATATAACCAACGCATTTGGCGCACAACTTTCTAAATAGTCAATCGCCAGATCTCTTGCCAATACTTTTTTACTACGGTCATGGTCATCCCATTCCTGGCTGGCCATTAAAACCGGTACTGCCAATGCACAAAGGGCTGCAGCGGCATAATTGGCAATACTGCCGCTCATGTATTTGGCTAACAAGTCTCTCACAAAAAGCACTCCCAATCCAATCCAGATGGCAAAAGCATAAAAGGAACCTACGAATGCATAATCCCGTTCACGAGGTTGATTACCTGCCATATTCAAGTACACAACAATTGCGATACCGGTAAAGAAAAAAAGTAATCCTACCACCAAAGCGTCTCTGTCATTTTTCTTAAAATGATAGAAGATACCCAATAACCCCAAAATAAGAGGCAAGGCAAAAAGTTTATTATTGGCCTTGTTATGCTTCATACTATCGGGCATATACTTTTGATCGCCCAATCGTGCATTGTCCCAAAATGAAATACCGGTTTTCCAGTTGCCATCTCTTACATTGTTCATCACTACGCCTTGTATATCATCTTGCTTACCTGCAAAGTTCCACATAAAATAACGCAGGTACATCCATCCAAGCTGGTATTGTGCAAAGAAACTAATATTGTCTGCCATGGTGGGCGTTCCCATATATTCGCCTGTCTTTGGATCCTTTCCGATACCTGCAAAACTTGCATAGTAATCCGCATGCCCCTGGTCATTGCTCTGGTCCCACATACGTGGAAAAATATGCTGATCTTCAGGAGCGTAAGTCGTTACCATCTTACGCCCATTTTTTACGTATTGACCTTTGCCCTTAATGTAGGTTTCTACTATTTCCTGATCAGCGGGGCTTGCTGTAAAATCCTGTCCTTTTAAAATAGGCCAGTCGCCATATTGCTCACGACCCAGATAACCTACCAGGTTTACCGGGTTATCAACATTAAACATGTCGACTACAGGATCTGCATTGGAGCGAATCAACGTAGTGAAATAGGTCGAGTAACCTAACAGCATAAATGCAAAACTCCAAAGCCCAAGACGAAGGAAATTCCAGTTATTTTTTACGGCAATGCGCAAACCGAAAAATATCAATACGCCAATCAGTATAAAGAAAAAAGCAAATCCTGTAAAGAAGGGCATTCCAAAATCGTTCACAAAGAGGATATCAAAATTACCAGCTCCTTTAATGGTCCATTGAATCACCGCTTTCTGTATAAAGCCGGTCAATACACAACCAATTAAAAACGCAAATACAATACCCCAGTTGGTTACTTTGTAACGCTTAAAATAATAGATCATCACCATTGCTGGTATGGTCAGTAAATTCAGCAAATGCACACCAATGGAAAGCCCCATCAGGTAAAATATAAGGATTAGCCATCTGTCGGCACTTGTAAAATGCCCGGTGATGCCTTTCTTTTGTTCTTCTGTAACCGCATCTTCCCATTTAAGCATACCCCAAAAAACAATGGCAGTGAAAAAAGAAGACAAGGCATATACTTCACCTTCTACAGCACTATACCAGAATGAATCAGAAAAAGTATAAGCCAGCGCACCAATAGCACCTGCCGCCATTGCGGCAAATATTTGTCCGCCATTTAATTCATCGTTGCCAGATCTTACCAGTTTTTTAGCAAAATGGGTAATGCTCCAAAATAGAAAGAGAATGGTAAATCCGCTTGACAATGCACTCATCAGATTAACACCGGTCGCTGCATGCTGCGGATCAAATGGTACCATGAATAAGCGGCCGATCAGCACAAATAGAGGTGCTCCCGGTGGATGCGGAATCTGTAATTTATAGGCACTGGAAGCAAATTCTCCGCAGTCCCAGAAACTGCCTGTAGCCTCCATGGTCATAATGTAAACAGTGCAGGCAACCAGGCACACGATCCAGCCCGTAATGTTGTTGATACGTTTAAAGGTCATATAGTTGTTGGTTATATCCCGATACCTATCGGGAGGGCAAATATAATTAGTTTGTCGTTTGTTGAAGTTAGTTTACAGTTATTTATCATTTTTTTGATGGCGGTTTCTATACTATCGTATTCTACTAGCGGGTAAACGGACTTTTTTGAACATCGGGTTTGGATAGTTTTTTTACAGCCGTTGTAGTAACCGCCCTGTAAATTAGTTGTACTAGCTTGTGCATAGCCTGCAACTTTCCGATACCTATCTTTGCGCCCATGCGCAAAGCTTTTATCCAATTACATATTGCCGTTTTTTTAGCTGGATTCACTGCAATATTGGGGAAACTCATTGGACTAAATGAAGGACTGCTGGTTTGGTACAGGTTATTGATTACCGTAGTTGCCCTTGCATCACTAATGTTTTTTAAAAAACAGTTGCAGCTTATTCCATTGAAAGATATGGTTAAGATATTGGGAGTGGGTGTTATCGTAGCCATCCACTGGGTTACACTTTACGGTAGTGTAAAATATGGAAATGTTTCTATAGCAGTCGTCTGTTTTTCCGCTTCCGGTTTTTTTACAGCCTTTTTTGAACCGCTTTTATTTAAAAGAAAGATCATAATGGTGGAGGTTTTATTAGGGCTATTGGCAATTGCGGGGATTTACATCATATTTGATTTTCATCCCCAGTATAAAACCGGAATTATTTTTGGAATCATTTCGGCTGTAGGCAGTTCGCTTTTTCCAATTTTCAATAAAAAATTATTGGGAAGATTTGGTCCGGCTACATTAACATTTTATGAGCTGGGAGGAGGCTTCGTTGCGTTAACCGTTTTAATTCCATTTTATTTATGGCAATTTCCGGCCACCTATTACATTCCAACAGCAATGGATTGGTTTTGGTTGTTGATACTAGCTTGTGTTTGTACCGTACTGTGTTTCGATTTGCAATTAAATGCACTAAAAAAAATCTCACCATTTACGGCGAACATCGCTTACAATATGGAACCTGTTTATGGGATCATACTGGCATTTATCATTTTTAAAGAAAATAAACTACTGAATACGCAATTTTACATTGGAGTAGGGCTTATCATCTTATCCGTTTTGCTTCAAACCGGCCGGGTATGGTTTAGCAACAGGGTGCGGTAAAATAGCCGGGTGTTGGGTGTAATGCATAATGCATGAGTGACGCTGGTTTACCTATTGGATCATTTTTTATCATTCCGTGTCTCAATAGTAGCATTTGCTTTCATTCTTAATCAGGATATAATGGACTGCTTTGTTATTTTGAATTGGTAAAAAGGTTGAATTGACAAGTAAATAAACCGGTGTTTGCAAGAATGCAGCGGGAGATGAAAAAAAAAAGAAAAAGCTTTCATCAAATTCAAATTGTTTCGTTACCTTCGCCGTCCAAAAAATTAGTATATGGCTAGAGTATGTCAAGTTACAGGTAAGAGGCCAATTACGGGTAACAAAGTATCGCATTCAAACATAAAAACAAAACGTAGGTTTTTGCCAAATTTGCAAACCAAACGTTACTTCCTGGCAGAAGAAGATAAGTGGGTAACGCTAAAAGTTTCCTCCGAAGCTATACGCACAATCAACAAGAACGGCTTGTTTTCAGTTGTTAAAGGACTGAGAGCTGCTGGCGAAAAAATTTAAATCCCAGTCTTCCATCCGTGGAAGGGTAATAATAAAATAAAAAACAATGGCAAAGAAAGGTAACAGGGTTCAGGTTATTTTGGAGTGTACAGAGCATAAAGCCAGCGGTAAAGCAGGTACAAGTCGGTACATCACCAAAAAGAACAAGAAAAACACCCCTGAAAGATTGGAGTTGAAAAAATTCAACCCAATTTTAAAGAAAGTAACAGTTCATAAGGAAATTAAATAATTAGCCAATTGGCTAATGTGCTGATGTGCTAACGAAATACAGCGCAATTAGCATTTTAGCACATTAGCACATTAGCACATTAATAAAATTAAATAGTCATGGCAAAAGCAGCTAAAACAGCGATTAAAACCAAGGACCAGAAAGCAGCAGCCGATGCTAAAAACTGGACAAAAGTAATACGTGCCGTACGTAGTCCGAAAACCGGTGCTTACACTTTTAAAGAATCTATTGTTCACAAAGACAAGATCAAGGAACATTTAGGTCAATAATTTTCCTTTAAGAGAATTAATATATAAAAAGCTGTCCTGATTTATCGGGGCAGCTTTCTTAATTTCAACCCTAAACAGCCGAATGGATGTAAAAGGGACCTTAATTTTAATATAACCAATAAACAAAATCCCCCGATTGGGGGTCATTTGGTATGGGACTTTTTGATAAACTTTTCGGTAAAAAGCAGCAGCAGGAAACCCTTGATCAGGGGTTACAAAAAACCAGGGAAGGTTTTTTTAGCAAAATCACAAAAGCCATTGCTGGGAAAAGTACGGTAGATGAAGAAGTGCTGGATGATGTGGAAGATGCATTGGTGAGTGCTGATGTGGGTATAGAAACAACGGTGGAAATTATTAACCGCATTGAAAAGCGAGTTGCAAGGGATAAATACATAGGTACTGGCGAATTGAATGCCATCCTGAAAAGTGAAATTGAAAATGTATTGATTTCAGCTCCGCAGGATACAAGCTACGAAAATTACGAATTACCAGCAGGTCACAAACCGCATGTTATTTTAGTAGTGGGCGTAAATGGTGTTGGTAAAACTACCACTATCGGAAAACTGGCCCATAATTTTTCAAAGGCAGGTAAATCTGTTTTATTAGGTGCTGCTGATACTTTTCGAGCGGCAGCGGTAGACCAGTTAACCATCTGGAGTGAACGCACCAATGTGCCGATTGTAAAAAAAGAAATGGGGAGTGATCCGGCATCAGTGGCGTATGATACCATTATTAGCGGAGTTGCAAAAAATGTGGATGTAATCATCATTGATACTGCGGGAAGGCTGCATAACAAAGCCTATTTAATGGATGAGCTTACGAAAATAAAAAGAGTCATTCAAAAAGTAATTCCGGAAGCGCCGCACGAAGTAATGTTGGTCCTGGATGGAAGTACCGGGCAAAATGCCTTGGAGCAGGCCAAACATTTTACCGCAGCAACCGACGTAACCGCACTAACCATTACTAAATTGGATGGCACAGCTAAAGGCGGCGTAGTATTGGCAATTGCACACCAGTTTAAAATACCAGTCAAATTTATAGGGGTAGGGGAGAAAGCAACAGACTTACTGGTGTTTAACAAACAGCAATTTGTAGAGGGATTGTTTAACCTTGGAGATAAGGTTTAGCGTACCATTGTTTGCTGTGTTGAATTTTCATTTTTTCGTCTGTTTTTCTTTTAGCATCTCACTACCTCTTACAGAAATTTCTTTTGCTTCAAAAAGAATGCATTCATCATTCATGATTGTACATTCATCATTCTTCATTTTTAATTTTTTTCATCATGGTTAAAGTAGGCGAATATAATTTATTGAAAGTAATACGTGCGGTAGATTTCGGCCTGTACTTAGACGATGGTGCAGAAGGTATTTTACTGCCCAAGCGGTTTGTTCCAACGGCAACTGCGATTGGAGACGAACTGGAAGTCTTTTTATACCATGATGGGGAAGACAGGATCATTGCAACTACCCAGCGACCAAAAGGTGTAATGGGCGATATAGTAAAGATGAGAGCGATTTCAGTTACCGAGCATGGAGCATTTCTTGACATGGGGTTGATGAAAGATATTTTTGTTCCTACATCCAAGCAAATATCAGGCATGCGACCTAATGGTGACT
Organism: Ferruginibacter sp.; assembly: GCA_041740215.1. Classification (GTDB taxonomy): domain Bacteria; phylum Bacteroidota; class Bacteroidia; order Chitinophagales; family Chitinophagaceae; genus Ferruginibacter. The sequence continues at coordinate 29,343 of JBGSMI010000159.1, read as the reverse complement.
ATCTGGTAAAAATTTACCTGGATGAACAAACCGGCAGGATTGCTGCTACTGAAAAACTGGAGCCCTATCTAAGTAACGAGGAGCTAACAGTTAAGGAATTGGAAGTGGTGAACTTAATCGTTTACCGCCGCACAGATATCGGGTATGTTTGCATCATCAACAACCAGCACACCGGTGTAATTCATTTCAATGAAATTTATCGCAATATACAGGTGGGTGATAAGTTTCCCGGATTTATAAAAAAGATTTATCCTGAAAGCAATGACAAGGCCGACCGGTTTAAAATTGATGTAGCGGCAGGCAAGCCAGGATACAACAGGGTAGAAGATGAGTCTGAAAAAATATTGCGGTTATTAAACGAAAATGAAGGCTACCTTCCTTATCATGATAAAAGTAAACCAGAAGATATTTATGATGTTTTCGGAATGAGTAAAAAGACTTTCAAAATGACTACGGGTAACCTCTACCGGCAGCGGAAGATTTCCTTTGAACCGGATGGGATAAAGATAATTACCCCCATCCCCTAAAGGTAGTTCTACAGATAGTAAAGTGAAGTAAAGTGAGTATCTAGCTAAATTAATTTTAAGTGCGAATTTAACAAGGTGAATGGACATAACTCTATTTTATATATTATTTCAATTTGCGTAATTAGCGCCTAAAATTCGTGTTGTCGCTTTAGGCTTAACGGTACAATAGATAGTAATGCCAAAGCAATTAACATTGATAACCAAAAGAATGATACTGTAAAAAACAAGAATGGAGATACAGCCGAAGTATTTCAGTTGATAGTACTAAAATAGTTTGCAATTATACATTTGATAAAGGCCTAAGGTACCAGCCAGTTTGCTGTAAATCTTCCTGCTTCATCGTAAACAAAGTTTGCTCTTCTATGTCCACTTCCGTTTAGCCAAAGCCATTCCATCCATTTTATCTGTGTCGTAATTACGCCAAAATTTTTTCGTCCTTGTTCCGTTTGTTCAAGCGATACATCTTCGGTTTCCATTTCCTGCGTTAGTCCGCTGACCGGATCCGAAGTTGCTACCGAAGGGATTAGTATACTGAGGTAGTTTTTCCTGTTCATAACATTGCTATTGCTCCAGGCCTGGTTGGCCAGTTCATCTGTTTGATGTAAACTTGCCAATCCACTGGCTCTTATTTGTATTCGGGCGGCGGCATCATACAATAGCCAACTGATGAAATTGTGTTGTTCAATTTCTCCCCATTTACCACTGCGGATATCTGTATAAAAAGTCAGTTGCTTTTCTGTGGGCAATGCTTTACGTAACACCACTGTTCGCATATTAATGCCTGCCTGGCTCATATTGGCAACCACTGCATTGTGCATGGGGTTTCTGCCTTGTACAGCACCATTTACAAGCCGATGCCAGCAATCTTTTTCCAGCGCAGGCAGGTCATATTTTATTCCATCTATCAGTACGTATTCCATATAAAAAGTTAACAAGTTGCGTGGGCGTATTTAAAATTGTCGCAGCCCGGTACAGGGTTGCCAACCTTTTTTAAGTGGTTTTAGTAGAAAAGAACCTGAACAAGGTTGGCAATCCTTCCGACAATTTTAAATGCACCCAATTGCGTAGGTATTTATTTAGGCAAATGAAGTTACACCTCCTTTCTCCAATAGTACATTTAATATATTTGGGCCTGGTAAAAATAAAGGTTGACCTTCATGCCACTTTTGATACAATAGTAGTGGAACGACTAATGTTATTGAAATTTTCCCGTTAAATTATATTTGAACATGCACATTCTTTTGGTAAATAATTCAGTGATTCCTGCGTTGAAATATGGCGGTACTGAGCGGGTAATCTGGTGGTTGGGAAAAATGCTCGTTAAGATGGGACATCAGGTTTCTTATTTGGTGGCAAAAGGTAGTGCTTGTCCGTTTGCAAAGGTGTACGAATGGGATCCTTCCAGATCATTTAACAGCCAGGTACCCGAATTGGTAGATGTGGTCCATCTATCTTCGTTTATGGGTGAAAAGCCAATGAAGCCTTATATCATTACGTTGCATGGTAATGTGGGAGAAATAATTGACCTTGATCAAAATACGGTATTTGTTTCCCGCAACCATGCCGGCCGCTATGGGAGCGAATGTTTTGTACACAATTGTATTGATGTAGAAGATTATGGCAAACCGGATTTAACTTCCAAAAGAAAATACATTCACTTTTTAGCAGATGCAGCCTGGCGGGTAAAGAATGTACGAGGCGCCATCAAAGTAGCCCGAAAGGCAGGTGTACCGTTAGAAGTGATTGGTGGTGTCCGTTTTAATTTCAATATGGGTATTCGATTAACCTTTGATAGGAATACACATTTCAATAGCATGAAAGGCGGCGAAGAAAAGAATAAAATTATCAATGGCTCCAAAGCATTGTTATTCCCTGTTTTGTGGCACGAACCCTTTGGCATTGCCTTAATTGAAAGCCTATATTTTGGCTGCCCGGTAATTGCAACACCTTATGGTTCTTTACCCGAATTAATACCGGAGACGGTTGGATTTCTTTCTGCAAAAAAAGATGAACTGGTTGCAGCTATCAAAAATATAGATGATTTTGACAGAATTTACTGCCATCAATATGTGATGGATCATTTCACCGCTGATAAAATGGCAATTCAATATCTCTCCCTGTATAAAAAAGTGTTGAATGGCGAATACCTGAATGCAGTTGCGCCAAAACTATTACAGGTGCAAGAGGAAAAGTTTTTGCCTTTTGATTAAGTAACTTCCGCTCTGCAAAGGTGCGGCCGCGGTAAGGGGTGGCTGACACTATCCTTCCATTTTTATAACCGTCTTTTCGTTTTGTGTACTGAGTGGAGGAGTTAAAAAATCCCGCCACCAATACCCTGAATTTTTGATGGTACGCAATTGTGTCTTAAAATCTACATTTACCAGACCGAACCTTGTCAGGTAGCCTTCACTCCATTCGAAATTATCCATCAGTGTCCAGGCAAAATATCCTTTTATATTCACCCCTTCCTTTTTTGCTTTTAATACTGCCTGTAAGTGCTGCTGAAAATAATCGATTCTTGCATCATCCGCTATTACACCGTTTTTTATTTCATCTTTAAATGCAGATCCGTTTTCGGTAATGATTATTTCTTTCACGCCACCATGCAGCCAGATTCTTTTGATGGTACGGTAAAAACTATCCGCATTAATTTCCCATCCCATGGCAGTATGCGGCACTTTTCTATTGGCAGCTTTTACTTCGGTTGCCTGCACATACGGTATCAGCGCATTGTATTTAACCACTACCGGAAAATAATACTGCAATCCAATAAAGTCAAAATCAAAATGGAGCCGGTTGGTGTACTTCCAGGTTTTGTTGTGCAATTGTAGTTTCTCTAAAAATTTAAAGGAATCATCCACCGGGTAACCCTTGCCAAGTGCTGGTTCTATAAACAAACGGTTCATTAAAATATCAACCCGGTTAGCTGCCGCAAGGTCTTCCTTTTTATCAGACCAAGGTAATACCTGCGAACAGGAGAAGGTAGTGCCAATATGCGCATGGAGTACCAGTTGCCTGATGATGCGTGCGCCTTCCGCCTGGGCCAGTGCCGCATGGTGAATGGCGGGTAAAAAATTATCTAGCCCCATTTTTCCGGGGGCATGTTTACCCAACATATAACCCAAGGATGTAAAGCCAGAAGGCTCGTTGATGATGATCCAGTTTTTTACTGTTTCTCCATAAGCTTCGGCACACACTGTTACAAAACGGTTAAACCATTTATTGACATAGTAGTTGGTCCACCCACCTTTCTTTTCCAGTTCGTATGGCAGGTCCCAGTGGTATAATGTTACATAGGGTGTCAGGCCAAGTTTGAGGCATTCATCAATCACCCGGTGATAAAAAAGGATACCTTCTTTATTTACCTTACCAGTTCCGTCGGGTAATATTCTAGCCCAGGAAATTGAGAAACGGAATACATTGAAGCCCAAAGCCTTCACTAGCAACAGATCATCTTTGTAGCGGTGATAAAAATCACAACCAATGGCAGGTGTACCTCCCCCCTTTATCTTTCGGCTTCGCTTTGCATAAACATCCCAGATTGAACGGCCTTTGCCATCTTCACCAGCCGCACCTTCATTTTGAGCAGCAGCAATTGCAACGCCCCACTGGAAATTTTTGCCGAAATCTTTGGCTGACATTATGTGGTGATTTGCACTCAAGCGTTACGGTTTATAGTTGGTGCAAAATTGACTGGTTTAAAAGCGATCCAATATTACCCTTGTGTTAATTTTTTGGAAAATTGGCGGACAATAATTTGATGACATCTTATTTTTTATCAATACGGCAAAATTGAATGCCAGCAAGTATTTCCATTCAACACTTGCATTTATCACGTTAAGGTATTAAGTTAGCGATATAGCCAATGCCTGCGAAGAATTTCCTTACTTTCTGTCAAAGATTTTTCCGGATTTACCATCCGCCTATTTCCATTGCTAAACTACAGGAACAAAATCAATTTATTGGATAACCAATTTCTTTTTTGTTCAGCAAATTAATAACGCTTGCATGAAATTTTTTTTAATCAACAAAAACCAGTCTGCCTTTTTAGTTACTTTAATAATTCTGCTATTTTTAGGAGCCGGTTATTTCTTTATCTACCTGCCTTTCAATGAAAAGCGGATAGAGGAGCAACGATTTAATGCATTGCAAAAAATTGACCAGAATATTCATGCCAAAATAGAAAACAGTGTTTCCTTATTAAATAACCTGCTTTCGAATTATCAGGATGCAAATGAGGACGATCGTAAGAATCTAATACAGTATATCAATGATTATTCCTCAGCAAGTTTTAAACTCACAACGCCATCGGTTAGGGTTGTTCCATTAAAAGACTTATTGCAGGATAGTCTTGTATTAGACAGTGCATACACCCTCCGTGTAAATAATACCACAAGGGAGATTAGTTTATTTTTAACCAAACAAGACCAGCGGGATAGCGGGAATAGCATCGCTTATGAAATTGGCATGAAGTTTAGTTTTGAACAATTCATAAAATTTTTACTTCCCAGAGATGTGTTTGATGAATATGTTGTTTTTAGTAAAGGAAAGCCAGTTTACGAGAGCTTTCCGGCTGGAATCAGTTATGTAAAAGAAGACTCTTTGCTAGGGCTTAAAAACGGAATGGGAAGTTCGGGTGTTCGTAATCAGGTAATTAGCGGTACCGCTTATAAAATGTTTTTGCAGCCAGTTGGCTTTGATGCCAATAACGAATGGATCATTGGCGGATTATTATCGGACAAGCATTACCAAAATGAAAAGAGCCAGTTACCAACGCAAATGATGTTTTTATTGGCCACTATTATGCTGATTGGAATGGTTGCATTTCCATGGCTAAAACTATACCAGATGGGTAGTAAAGACCGGCTTACTGCTTTCGATGGCATCGCCTCTATCTTCATTTCGATGATATTGATATCACTGGCTTTTTTTCTTTTCTTTAATTATAACATCCCCTTCCGACCGCCAGAAAACAGCGATTCAAAAACCAATCTCGCCAATGGTATCCACAATGCCTTTAAACAGGAAATTGAAAAGGTCTATCATAAGCTGGAACAATTTGATGCTTTGGAAGCAAAAATGTCAGGCAAACATGATATCGTAAATTTGAATAAAAAATCAATTGCATTTGTCAATGCTAGTTTGCCCACTGATGAGTTGCCTGCAATAAGTGCTGTTACCAATGGTATTAATCTTAATCAGGTTTTTTGGCTTGATAAAAATGGTACTGAAATAGTTAACTGGACCGTTGATAAAATCAATGCACCGCCTGGCAATTTCAAAACACGGGACTACTTTAAAAGGGTGTACGAAAACAGGGGATACTTGATCAATAACATAGACTCGGGCAGTTTTTTTTTGGAGCAGGTAGTTTCATGGACAAGTGGCACTTTTCGTTCAGTAATTTCGAAGAAATCAGCACGTTCTGCTACCGACGATCCGGTGATAGCAGCCCTTTCCTGCAATTTAAATAGTTTGAATAATGTTGTATTACCAACAGGCTTTCTTTTTGCCATAACCGATCAGCTAGGCAATGTCTTATACCACTCCGATTCAATACGAAACCTGAATGAAAATTTACTACAGGTTTTTTCTAAAAGCGATGAGTTGAAAAGTTGCCTGGATGCCAATGCAGCAGGTAGTTTTTTTACAAAATATTATGGCAACAATTACAATGTAAAAGTGAAGCCGGTAATTGGACTTCCTTATTTTATTGTAATTTTTGAGGATGACGCTTATTCAGAAACCCGGGATTTGGAGACGTACAGCTTTACCTTTTCTATGCTGTTTTTCTTTTTCGTTTTTCTTGTAATCCAGTTGTTTGCTATATTCCTTGTGTCTGCAAAAAAGTCTTTTTTTAAACGACAATTTTTAGATACAACCTGGATTGGACCAAAGGTTTCCTGCGAAAAAGAATACATATTATCGGTGGTGTTTAATGGCTGCGTTATTTTGCTATTGATCTTATTTTTTGATAAGACGAGTTTCTTCCTTTACCTTTTTATGTTGTTGTTTTCAGTCACCATTATCCCCATATTTCTAAATGTAATTTTTGCGAGAAGGTATGCTGAAGGAAAACGGAATGTTTTACAATTTAAAAAAATGGCTATCTATAGCCTCTGCGTTTTCGTTGTCATCATTACAATCTTCGCCTATAAAATAATGGACTCAGGAAATTTTATCTATTTTACAGGTTATGAAATAGGGTCTATTTGCCTTGGCCTGTTTATCTACTTCATCCGGAAAAATATTTATCATGCTGGCAACTGGTTAAAGACTTCGGGTAGCCTAAAATTGATCTTTGGCAAATGGAATTACATCAGCAGTTTTGCACTGATGGCCCTTACCAGGTTAATCATCACCAGTGGATTACCGGTCATATTCTTTTATATTAGTTCTCATAACTATGAGGAAAATCTTAGTATCCGGTATAAACAGGTTGATTTTGCAAATCAGTTGATGAATAAGTTTCCGGGAATATCGCCTGACTCTATTTTAAAACTTAGCAATCAATCAAACGGAGTATATTTTGATGGAAGCATCATCGAACAGGTGTCGGCTTTTAGTGCCCAGGGGCAATCATCAGTAAAGCTAGTGATGCCTTACTCAAGAGAAGAGAACAATACTATTGAATGCTTTAACCTGTTTCGTTTATACCTGACCGAAATTGCTACAAAGGGCGATAAATTTTTTGCTCCAGGCGCATTGGATCAGCCTTCTTTTTTCAATCATTTATTGGCAGAAGCTGGTTTAAAAAAGACCGGCAATATTACATACAGACAATCGGCAGTTCCGGGGCAATTCCTCAGGATTCAGTCGGAAAATCTAAATTATCATTATCCATCTGTATTTAAGAAAAATAGTTTTTATGGGGGTATTTTTTGGATATTGCTTGCCGTGTCGCTGGTAATATTTTATTTTATAATGAGCAGTATTATCAGGAAATTATTTTCACTAAACCTACCCGAACTGGATTTATGGAAGCAACTGGATAGCGAATTACTGATCAATAAAAACCGGGATCAGCCGCTGTTGGTAATTGGGTTGCCAGGTGCTGGTAAAAAGAAGTACCTGCTGGATAGGATTCACAATGGCGAAATAATGATGGATGATGGATTACCATTCATTTATGATAAAGACAATGATGGAAACAGCAATGTGTTTATGGCAGAGTTAGTCAATATTCCTTCGAGCGGTAACGAAGATGCGGAAAGAGTAATATGGGAAGATTACACAAAGCAGGTGTTTAACAGCAAGAACAAAATGATCATTGTAAATCATTTTGAGTATAACATTCAGGATGCTCTTTCTAACCGTTTTAAACTGGAATTTCTGGAGCGGTTGTTTTTAGAGAATAGATGTAAGATCGTGATTCTTTCTACTATTCATCCCGTTGCCTTTCTTGACTCAGCGCTGGACTATCTCAATAACCCGGGCGACAACTCAACGCCCAGTCAGAATCTGGAACGGTGGCATGTATTACTGGGACATTATCGTATTGTTGTTTTACCAATGCAGTTGCAGTCTGATTATCTAATTAAAAACCCATTAATTGGCAATATCATTTATAAAAGTAGTGGTAATGGCATACCAGGAGTAGTGATAACAATAAAAGGTGAAAATGAAAAAGCGGCTACCATGTCGGACGGTCAATTTATACTTCCTCATAAACATTTCCCTTTCACTATCGTTGCTGCATTGGAAGGTTACCAGTTGAAAGAAGTTGAAATTAATAATACCGATAACCTGTTAAACATTGAGTTGGAACAGGGGCCCTCATTCAGGTCGGCACAGCTAATACGGCAGGAAACCAATCATACTTATTTTTTAAAAAATACACAAGGCCCGGCTTTTAATGCGGGCAAAAAACTATCGGAAGAAACACGGATTGCAAAGTTTGATGAACTGGCTTTTAAATTGCAGGTGAGCTCACATTATTTTTACATGTACATCTGGCAATCGCTAACCAAGGAAGAGAAATTCTTGCTTTACGATCTGGCAGAAGATAATCTGGTAAACTCTTTTGATGATTACAATCTGAGCATGTTGATTGCAAAGGGAGTGGTAATAAAATCGGATGGAACACTTAAACTATTCAACAAAGGGTTTAGAAATTTTATACTAACCGCCATTGGTAATTCGGAGGTAATAAAAATCAAAAATCAGATAAAGGATAATGGTAACTGGAGCACTTTGAAATATCCACTGCAATTGATTATTGTAGCCATTCTCGCCTTCTTATTAACTTCTCAGGAGGAGGCTTTTGCAAAAATAATCACCTATGTGGCTGCGCTTGGTGCAGGTGTTCCGGCAGTGTTGAAATTGTTTACTTTCTTTGATAAAAGCAACCAGAAGTCTGCTTAGTATTATTCGATTTATGGAAATTTATTTTTGGTATTTGCACCACAGGATGAAAGGCTTATGCTGTGATAATGTATGTGTAATTGACTCTACTTATTTAACCGGCAACAAATTTTTCAATAGTCAACCTGCGGGAGCTGCAAGTGGAGTGTCACTTGTTTTGTAATTGCATTCCGGCATTCTATTTCATTGTAAGCAGATGGCTTCTTTTAAGCTGATCACTTGAAATAGAATACTATTATTTGTGAATTAAATATTTAGCATAGCTTCATAAAAATTTATTCTATGCGCTGGCTAAAACGATTGCTTGTATTGATAGTGATTTTATTCATTGTTTATGTATTGGGGCCACATCCTAAAACACCAATTTACGATGTTACTATGGCAGAAACACCAGCCATTGATAAGCTGGCAACGTTTATTGCGGCCAATGAAGCTGTTCATAAACTACGTCCGGATAACGAAGCAAGAATTGTTTGGGCGAATGATTCATCCAAAGAAAGAACAGATTATGCCATCGTGTACCTGCATGGCTTTTCTGCTTCGCAGGAAGAAGGAAATCCCGTGCATCGAAATATTGCAAAACAATTTGGATGTAACCTTTATCTGGCAAGATTATACGGACATGGTATCGATACTACCGAACAATTACTCAATCTTACCGCCGATAATTACTGGAACAGTGCAAAGCAGGCACTGTCCATTGGCAGGCAGTTGGGCAACAAAGTAATATTGATGGGTACCAGCACCGGTGGAACGCAAGCGCTGCAACTCGCCGCCACCTATCCGAATGATGTGGCGGCGTTGGTATTGTACTCACCCAATATTGCCATCAATGATCCCAATGCATGGATTTTAAATAACAACTGGGGTTTACAAATTGCCAGACTGGTAAAGGGCGGCAACTATAATATTCCCGAAGATGATCGCCCAATTTACAAGCAATACTGGAACAAACCCTACCGTCTGGAAGCAACCGTGGCATTGGAAGAAATGCTGGAAACAACCATGACTACCAAAACCTTTTCCAAAGTAAAACAACCCACGCTTTTATTATATTATTACAAAGACGAGCAGCACCAGGATCCGGTGGTAAAAGTGGATGCAATGAAAGAAATGTTTACGCAATTATCCACCGCCGATTCAATTAAACGTGCCATCCCATTGCCTAATACCGGCGATCATGTAATGGCTTCGCCTATCAAATCCAAAGATGTGGAAAGTGTAGAAAGAGAGACCAAAAGGTTTATGGAAGAAGTGCTTCATTTGCAGGTGAAAAAGTTGGAATAAAACGAATATCGGTCTATTTATTTCAGATGTTGACTGGTTCCATTTTTTATAGATAGCATTGGTCGTGCCGGCTTCTTAAGAAGTGTACAATGCCTCTTTCTCTTTTAATCGTTGGCAACGCTCTAATATTTCCTTTGCCAGGTTGTTCATTGTATTGCTTGAAGCAATCAATAGCAATTCACCAAACAACAAGCAACGCTGTTTTGATAAGCCGGTTACAGTTATGCCAAAGGATTTTACATTGTTAATTGGGAGTATCATTCCGGTAGAAAAGTGCCGTGGCTAATCTCAATGTTCCGTTGGATTGGTACTGCTTTTTTTCGATTGTTTATAAAGGGCACTTGCAAGTGTCGGATTTAATTATTAGGTTAGTATTGTATTCGATTCTTCTCGTGTATTCACTTTTTTTCAATGACAGCAGACAACATTTGTACCTCCGCATTTATCAATCTCATCTAAACCAAATTTTAAAAATATGGCTACCGTTAAACGAAATCCTACCAATACTGCTTCAATAAAAAATACTGCCTGGAGATATTGTTCCAACCCAAAAATGCCATCCCGAATGCTGGAAAGCGGAATAGGAACTGAACGTAAAAGGCTTATACTTTCCAATGTTACCAAATGGGTAAATGGCACAACGCTTCACTATTATTTTTTTGATAAAAAGACGGATGGAGAACACGTTGAGTTTAGCGATGGAACCAAAGGTTGGTTGTTTTACAAGGGTAACGCTGCCCAAATGAATGTAGTAAGAAAAGCATTTGGTATCTGGAAAAAGCTGGGCATCGGACTCAATTTTACGGAGGTTAAAAATCGGGAAGATGCTGACGTAAGAATCGGTTTTATGCAGGGCGATGGCGCATGGTCGTATATAGGCCGGGAAATATTAAGTATAGATGTGGATGAACGCACCATGAATTTTGGCTGGAACATCGCAGTAGCCGATCCCCACAATGGGATCGATACTGCAGTACATGAAATAGGTCACACACTTGGGCTCCAGCACGAACACCAAAATCCATTTGCAGGCATTGTTTGGGATGAAGAAGCGGTATACGCTTCGTTGGGGGGCGAGCCAAATAACTGGGACAGGTCTACGACTTACGAAAACATCATTAAAAAATTAAATAAAAACCAGATCAATGGATCCAATTGGGATCCTGATTCCATCATGCATTATCCCTTTGAGGCAGGGCTTATAAAAAAGCCGGAAAAGTATGTAGCCGGTTTGGAGCCTGCGGGTGGTTTATCTTTACAGGACATAAAATCTGCACTGGCTTTTTATCCTGTTAACAATCCCAACAAAGACATTACGGTAATGGCGGGCGGGAGTTATGATATTCCTGTTCGAAATTCGGAGCAGCAAAACTATATTTTTAAACCAACACTTACCAAATACTACAATATACAAACAACCGGCAAGTTGGATACCGTGATGGTTTTATCTGAAAAATTAGCCGGTAACAAGTTGCAATATTTAAGCGGTGACGACAATAGCGGCACCGACAACAATGCGCTCATCCGTATTAAATTGTTTCGTGGAAAAGCATATGTAATAAAATTGAAAGTATATTATAAGCCAGCAAAGGGAAAAACGGCTCTGGTTATTTTATAGCATCCCCATCCGATAGTACTGCTGTAACGCCATCATTCGGTTGATTTGGTTTTAACTATCATCGATCGTAGTAAAACCAGGTCAGCCGTTTTTGATTTATAGAACCAGGTAATTTAAAAATGAAAAAGTTATTTACAGAATGGAGCTTTGGTTGTAAATATTTCGTTGATTGTATTATGTAGGGTATATCTGAAAAATAGCAGTGCAGTATTGATGTTTCCTACGAATAGAAAAAGATTTTATTCATTCACATTGTTCAACAGAATTAGGATTACCCTACAGATAAATATTCAACAGTTCACCCCAATACTTCGCTTTATGCGCCTCACCTTCCTGCAGGTGCATTATGTTCGAAATATTTCTATCCCACAAACTTTTACTTAATTGAAGGTTGTTTTTAAGAAATGCATCTTCTTTGCCGATCGCAAAAATTATCTCTAAATTTTGAAGGGCTTTTATTAACTCCTCATTGGTAAGGTTGTGTATGTATTGCCCCGGCATATTAAAATAAACATCTTCATCCCAATAACCCTCAAAAAGATCGTTGAAAAAGCTAAGTTGGATAGTGAGATCGTATCGCCCACTCATACCAATTACTTTTTTAAATAGATGGGGAAAACGGAATGCAAAGTTCACCGCATGATAGGCACCAAAACTGCATCCAGCCAATACTAAGTTTGAATTGGCATTTTGGTTTTGAATAAATGGAAGCAATTCGTCCAGCAGGTATTTTTCAAATTGATAATGTCGCTTTATTCTATCTGTAGGCGGAATGTTTTTGCAATAAAAACTTTCTTCATCCACACTATCGATACAAAATACCTGAACTTTTCCAGAAGATATTTTTTGCTCAATAGATTCGATAACGCCCCAATCTTCATAATCGTAGAATCTGGCCATTCTGGTGGGAAAGAGAATGACGGGTGTACCTTCTGCGCCATATACCAACAACTCCATCTCCCGGTGCAAATGGGGACTAAACCATTTTTTATATTCTCGTTTAATATTTAAGGATTGGAGGCTATTCATTACAAATACAAAATTATAACCATTTGGCTGTAATTAGGCTTTTGTAAAATTTAATTTTTCGGCTACAAACTGATTTATAATAATTTCTTTCCAAACCTGGTATCCTTTTTCATTAATGTGCAATCCATCGGGTTTTAACAACTCATGTTTGGGGTAGCCGGTGGTATCAGTCATGCTGTCGTAGATGTTGATAAAGTGCGTGTTAGCACCTGTTTTTTCTATCAGCTCTTTAATAAGGTGATTGGTGCGTTGTATTTTATCTGTAATATCCCAGCGGGTAATACTTGGTTTTATCGAAATAAAGCCCAGTGGTATATTCCCAAACCTGTTGCGAACGAATTGTATCAACTGATTAAAAAACAACACAACTTCTTCGGGGTTTCTACCATCTCCCAAATCGTTGTCACCGGCATAAACAATGATGGAATGCGGGTTTAGGTTTGCGAATACCCGCTCAAAAAACCAGCCACAGGCTGCAAGCGTAGATCCTCCAAATCCAATATTGAGTGGAAAATATTCTTTAAAATCTTCTTCCAGGCTACCCCATAATCTGATAGAGGAGCTTCCATAAAAAACCATTCCCGGTTGTTGGTTTAATCCGGCAATTGCAGATTCTAATCTTTGTACTTCATCTTCGTACCACAACATAGGATAAGGATTAGGTTGAAAACAATTGTAGTCATGCTTTTAACAGCTAATAAATACACAGTTTTGCAGGTATTAAACGCATTGCAAACGACATATATTGCATGCTGGTGTTCTATCATATAAGTTCACTTAATAAAAGAACGGTAACGAAAATTTGATGTTTCAACATGTTCTGTCCCAATTTCAGCATATTTAGGAAAAGGGACAGTCAACAAAAGTTTGGGTTTACATGGCATTACTTGGCCATAATTTGAAATAGTGCTCCTTAGAGTCCATCTACCTCAAACTTATTACCTTTGCTCACATTTATTATGAAGACAAAAACAATACATCGGGACAAAGTAAACATCATCACACTGGGATGTAGTAAAAACATGGTGGATAGTGAGGTATTAAGCGGGCAATTGATTGCCAATGATATCAACGTAGTACACGAAAGTGGTAAAAAGGACCACAACATTGTGATCATAAATACCTGCGGCTTTATTGAAAAAGCCAAGGAAGAAAGCGTGAACACCATTTTGCAGCAGGTGGAATTAAAACGCAGGGGAAAGATTGATAAAGTATATGTTACCGGTTGCCTGAGTGAACGGTACAAAAACAACCTGGAGGCGGAAATACCTGAAGTAGACGCTTATTTTGGCACGATGGAATTGCCATTGATTTTAAAACAGTTTGAAGCAGATTATAAAGCCGATTTAATGGGAGAGCGGTTGCTAAGTACGCCTCAGCATTATGCTTATATGAAAATTAGTGAAGGTTGTAATAGAACGTGTTCCTTCTGCGCTATTCCGTTAATGCGTGGTATGCATGTAAGTCGCCCGATTGAATCTTTGGTAGATGAGGCCAAACGCCTTGTGGATAGAGGAGTTAAAGAAGTGATGTTGATAGCACAGGAGCTAACTTATTACGGGTTGGATATTTATAAAAAGAGAGAATTGCCTAAACTGCTGCATGCACTGGCAGATGTGAAGGGACTGGAATGGATCCGGTTGCATTATGCGTATCCATCTAAATTTCCAATAGAGATTATTGATGCCATTAAAGAGCGGGACAATATTTGTAATTATCTGGATATGCCCTTGCAGCATGCTGCCAATAACATGCTCCAGCTAATGAAGAGACAGATAACCAGGGAAGAAATGGAAGACCTGGTGGGAGAGATTCGCAGCCGTATTCCAGACATTTGTTTACGTACCACCCTGATAGCTGGTTTTCCTGGCGAAACAAGAGATGATGTGGAGGAATTAAAAACCTTTATTGAGAAGATGCGTTTTGATAGAGTGGGAATATTTACTTACAGCCATGAAGAAGGAACTAGTGCATACGATATGACAGATGATATTCCAGCAGAAGAAAAAGAAGAGCGAGCGCAGGAGGTTATGGAAGTGCAGCAGGAGATAAGTCTGGAGAAAAACCTTGAAAAAATAGGCAAGACTTTTAAAGTAATGATAGATAAAAAAGAAGCCGGCCGTTATTTGGGCCGTACTGAATTTGATAGTGTAGAAGTAGACAATGAAGTGATCATCGCAAGTAAAAAGAAATTGGTGATTGGAGACTTTGTAAATGTGAAAATAACCAAGGCATTCGATTATGATTTGGAAGGGGAAGTGGTGAATGATGAATTGTGAATAAAAATGATGAATGTTAAATGTTGAATGATGAATTGTGCCCAAAGAAGCCAAAATAACTCCCGACGATTACCACTCTGATACCATACTTCTAGTTGGATCAATTGTCTTTTTTCTTATGTGAGTAAGCTTTGCACCCGTTGTTGTTTCATTCTTTTTACTTGAAATATTCTTGAAGCCTGCAAACGTAAGTTTGCGGGCTTTTTGCTTAAATCTTTTTACCCGTTACCCTCTTTTTTCTTCTATTATCTGCTATCTTCCTCCTAAGTAATCAGAAGCGGTTAAATGGTAAAGGCGGTTGTTCGTGTCATTGCAATCGATGGCTTACCGTTTGAATACTACAAGAAAGCACAGCCTTCAGATATGCAAAACTTGTAGTTATACCATTGAATTCAAAATGATCTAAACGTTTAGTGCCAGTCGAATTTTTATTTTTGCAAATAGCAGAATGTTCTAAATAAGTGTGCGCTTTATTTTCTAAATCATTTAACCAAAATATCGCTTTTTAATTTTCAGGATTGATGTAAGTTTGCCGCTCACAGGAAACTGTAAAATATTAGCCAATGAACACCACCGCATCTTTTTTATCATACGACCAAACCGGTTATTTCTCAAAAATTGTTTCAGATTACGTAAAGCAGGCGCCACAGATTCAGCCATTTTTAAGTCATGCTGTTTCTATTGAAGGGGTGAAGGCTTCTATTGAGGCCCGTAAAAATTTTCCGACTAACCGGGCATTATTGGTGAGCGTTTTGAACAAGCAATATGCGGATATCACGGTAAGCGAAACCGTTGCAAAAAATATAGCATTATTGCTGCATGAAAATACTTTCACCCTTTGCACAGCGCATCAGCCTAATATTTTTACCGGTCCGTTATATTTTATCTATAAAATTTTGCATGTAGCAAAGCTATCAGCCCAATTGAAAACCACTGTGCCGGAGAATAATTTTGTGCCGGTGTATTATATGGGCAGTGAAGATGCTGATTTGGATGAACTGGGGCATATCTATGTAGATGGTGAAAAGCACGAGTGGCAAACCAACCAAACTGGTGCTGTAGGAAGAATGAAGGTGGATAAAGCATTGGTGAACTTACTGGATGGCCTGAGCGGTCAACTACTGGTTCATCCGTTTGGTGCTGAAATAGCCGATCTGATGAAGGCTTGTTACAAAGAAGGCGTTACCATCGAACATGCCACCTTTCAAGTGCTGAATCAGTTGTTTGCAGATTACGGTGTGGTAATAATTTTGCCCGATAATCCGGAATTAAAAGCATCTTTTAGCCAGGTAATTGAACGGGAATTGATGGAGGAGTTTTCGCATAGTTTAGTAGAGCAAACAATTTCAGCCTATCCGGCAGAATATAAAGCACAAGCAAGTGGCCGGGAGCTAAACATGTTTTATTTGATAGATGATAAGCGGGAAAGAATTGAAATGCAGCAAAACGTATGGACCGTTTTAAACCTAAACCTACAGTTTACAAAACAGGAACTCATGGAAGAGTTGAGGCAACATCCCGAGCGTTTTAGTCCCAACGTTATTTTACGTCCTGTTTTTCAGGAATGGATACTGCCCAATATAGCCTTCATTGGTGGTGGCGGAGAAATCGCATATTGGCTACAGTTAAAGAAAGTATTTGAATCGGTGAATGTGCCATATCCCTTAATGGTATTGCGCAATTCGTTTATGTTCGTTAATAAACAAGCACAGCATTTGGCTGATAAGTTACAATTCAGTTATATAGAATTGTTCCAGTCTGAGTTGGAATTAATTAATCAATTGGTAAAGCGGGATAGTTTGCTACAGGTAACTTTAGCGGAAGAACAATTGCAGCTAGCAGATTTTTATAAGCATTTGAAAACAGTTGCAGGCAAAATTGACGTCACTTTAAGCAAGCATGCAGCGGCGTTACAAACGAAGGCATATAAAGAACTTGTAGCGCTTGAAAAGAAAATGCTGCGTGCTGAAAAGAAAAAATTTGAAGCGCAACAAAGACAGTTGGCAAAAATAAAAGCTCAACTTTTTCCAAAGAATAATTTGCAGGAAAGGGTAGATAATTTGATGCCTTATTATGCTAAATGGGGTAAGGCTTTTATCAGCATGCTCTACAATCATTCCAATGGATTGGAGCAGGAGTTTGTAATATTGGTTGAAGATGCCCAATCCTGAGGCGCTCTGTTTTTTAAGCTTTTGTAAAAAATCGATTGGGCACCTAACTATTCAGAAGTTGAAATATATTTTGGAAAAAGATCACCAAAGATTCTGAAGTACAAGTGAGTGATCCCGGTTTCCGTCGATACCATCCTCCTCGGAACAAAATGCACAACAACGATGACCAAACATTCAATAACCGTTCAATGAAAAATCAAATGCAGGTTAACTAAAACTTCAGGCAGATTTATATCTTTTAAAACCAATGATGAATTTTTTTTAAACCTTTATTTGTCAAACTCATTCGTAAAACCCAACCGCTTAACATTCTTCACGCTTTCCATAACAATGTCATCCTGGTATTCTTTGTAAGCTTCCAGTTTGCCGGCAATAGAAGTGTCGTGAAGTGCTAAAATTTGTGCAGCCAAAATGCCCGCATTTTTTGCGCCATTTAAGGCAACTGTTGCAACCGGTACGCCGTAAGGCATTTGCAGAATGGATAGTATCGAATCCCAGCCATCAATTGAGTTTGAAGATTTTACAGGCACGCCAATTACGGGTAAAATTGTGTTGGCAGCAACCATACCTGGTAAATGTGCTGCACCACCTGCACCGGCAATGATCACTTTCAAGCCTCTTTCTTTTGCTTTGCTTGCGTAGTCTCGTAGTCGTTCTGGTGTACGATGTGCAGATACGATGGTTAATTCAGGTTCCACCTCAAACTGGCGAAGCATTTCCGCAGCGCCTTTCATAATTTCCAAATCGCTTTCGCTACCCATAATAATTCCGACAAGAGGATTCATGCTAATAAATTTTACGCAAAGAAAGGCAAAAAATGTAAATGAATCCGCCAATATTTTTTAATAGGACGAGGCATATTGCCACGAGAGGAAGTATACTCAACCAAATTCAAAAAAAGCTGTTATGTTTATTTGGAATATGAAAATACCATTCATATAAGCTGCCTTAGCCTACCCTGAAATGTTCATATATTTGGCATAATTTAAAACCAATGTGGAAAATATGCATGATTTTTTTAAGAAGCTCTCTTTTTTCGTGTATCCTTTAATACTTGTAGTAATTTTTGCCAGTTGTAAAAGCAAAACAAAAGTGGGAGATAATAAAGTAAAACCCAATCAGCCAGTGATTGTGGATATATTAATTGCAGAAAAGGAATCCATCAACGATTTAATTGAGGCCAACGGTACCGTCATTCCCAACGAATATGTAGAACTTCGCCCGGAAGTAAGCGGCAGACTGATCTATTTAAATTTGCCGGAAGGTAAAATGATTTCAAAAGGTATGGTGGTTGCCAGAGTGAATGATGCAGACCTGCTTGCGCAAATGGCCAGAAGTAAGGTACAATTAGATCTTGCTCAAAAAACAGTCGACCGGTTTAAACAATTGCTTGATGTAAATGGTCTTAACCAGGCTGATTATGATATTGCGTTGAACCAGGTGAATACCTTAAAAGCTGATATCGTTTATACGCAAACTTTGGTTGATAAAACAGTGGTTAGAGCACCCTTTAGTGGGGTGGTGGGTTTGCGACAGGTTAGTCCGGGTGCATATGTTACCCCCACTACCATTATCTCTTCATTGCAGCAGGTAGATGAAGTGAAAATAGATTTTACGCTGCCTGAAATGTATGGGAATGTGATAAAAACCGGCTCACTGGTTGACGTAGAGGTAGATGCCGTAACCAAAGAACGAGGTAGGGCCATCATTTTGGCAACAGAGCCGGGAGCCAACACCAACACCCGAAACCTACAGGTAAGGGCATTGTTAAAAGGTGCAAAAGCAAATCCGGGTGCATTTGTAAAAGTTTATATTGATGCAGGCAAAAACAGATCGTCTATAAAGGTGCCTGCAAACTGTATTATTCCCGATGATAGAAACAACCAGGTTATTTTGGTAAAAGGTGGTAAAGCAAGTTTTGTCAATATTCAAACCGGTGTGCGGGAGGCAAATGTTGTTGAAGTTATCAAAGGGATTGAAGTAGGTGATTCAATTGTGGTAACCGGCGTGTTATTCGCCCGGCCCAATGCATCGTTGAATATAAGGGAGGTAAAAAAAATGGCCGATTTAATTGGAGCTGATAAAATAGAGTAATGCGAAATCGGTAATGAGTAACCAAAGGGAATGAAATGTTGGGAATGATCAATGTTGGAATATAGTACTTGATCCATTCGCTTTTAAATGTTCACTCCATCGTCTTTTTTATTTATTATGGACAGCGCAACGATTTTAAGTCATTGACAAAACCAATAACAGTTACGATAGAATCTCTCTTTTTACGGATGCTAACTTGCCGGCAAAATAAAAATTTCAACTGTTGATTTTAATAACTTATTCCCCGTTTTGATGCATGAATATTTCTGAATTTTCTATTAAAAGGCCGGTTTTTGCAACGGTACTAAACCTTGCAATTATTTTGTTTGGGGTAGTTGGCTATACTTATTTAGCTGTGAGAGATTATCCGGCGATTGACCCTGCCATCATTAATATACGAACATCTTACACAGGTGCAAATCCTGATTTGATGGAAAGCCAGGTAACAGAGCCCCTGGAAAAACAGATTAATGGGATCCCTGGTATACGAACCATCACCTCCTCCAGTACTTTGGGCAATAGTAATATCACCGTAGAGTTTGAATTAGGGGTAGATCTGGAAGCAGCAGCCAGTGATGTACGGGACAAAGTAGGACAGGCAAGTAGAAATTTGCCACAGGATATTGATGCGCCTCCAGTAGTAACCAAGGCAGATGCCAGCAGTGATTTCATTTTGATTTTAGCCGTACAGAGCAGAACAAAAGGCTTACTGGAGTTGAGTGACTATGCTGAGAATGTTTTGCAACAGCAATTTCAAACCATCAGGCAAGTGAGCTCGGTAAATATATTTGGTCAAAAAAGGTATGCCATGCGGTTATGGATTGATCCGGATAAAATGACGTCGCAGGGCATTGCTTTTTCAGATATCAGAACCGCTTTGAACAGTGAGAACATTGATTTGCCACCCGGCAAAATTTATGGTAACAATACAGAGCTCTCCATTAAAACGCTGGGTCGACTTACATCCGAAAAAGATTTCCGAGACCTGATACTTCGTTCAGACAGTGCGGGTATCACGAGGCTAAGTGATGTGGCAAGGGTAGAAATTGGTCCTGAAGACCTGGAGCAAAGCTGGAAATACAATGGGGTAAATGCAGTAGGCATTGTGTTGATTCCACAGCCGGGGGCCAATAATATCCAGATTGCCGCTGACTTTTACAAGAAGCTGGAGGGTATAAAAAAGACTAATAAAACAGACATAGAAATGAATGTGTTATTGGATAACACTACCAATATCCGCAAATCCATAGCCGAGGTGGAGGAAACCATGATGATCTCCTTTACGCTGGTAGTACTGGTAATCTTTTTCTTCTTCAGAGATTGGCTGATTGCTATCCGGCCCTTGATTGATATTCCCATTTCATTGGTGGCTACTTTTTTCATCATGTACATTTCGGGGTTCTCCATCAATATTTTAACCCTGCTGGGCATCGTACTCGCTACCGGCCTTGTAGTGGATGATGGTATTGTGGTAACAGAAAACATTTTTAGCAAATTTGAAAAAGGAATGCCTATCCGTCAGGCCGCAATTGAAGGCAGTAAAGAGATATTCTTTGCCGTAATTTCTACCTCCATCACACTGGCAATCGTGTTTTTACCGGTTATGTTTTTAGAAGGGTTTGTTGGTCGTTTGTTTCGGGAGTTTGGAGTAACACTTGCAGCGGCGGTACTGATTTCAGCCGTCGTGTCGCTCACCATTACACCGGTTTTAAACGTGGTATTGAGTCGTAAAAATGCAGCACATGGTAAATTCTACAGGAAGACCGAACCGTTTTTTACCGGTATGGAAAACGGTTATTTGCGCTGGCTAAAGCGGTTTTTAACGGTGAAGTGGATGGCTTGGGTGTTGGTACTGGCTTGTTTTGGTATTATTGCATTCATTTTTAGAAACTTGCAAACAGAGATTGCTCCATTGGAAGATAGAGGTAGCGTCCGTTTTTCGGTAACTGCAGCAGAAGGCACCAGTTATAGCAGTATGCAGGCCATTGCGGATGAAATTGCGAACTACTTATATGATTCGGTGCCCGAAAGAGATTTTGTATTTGCTAGAACACCCGGAGGAGGTTCGAACAATAGCTCGACCCCGAGATTGGCGTTGGTAGATGTTTCTGAGCGCCAACGTTCTCAAGCTGAGATAGCGAGCGATTTACAGAAAAAATTGCAGCGTTTCAACCAGGCAAGGGTGTTTGCCATACAGGAACAAACCATTGCCGTAGGATCGGGTTCAAGGGGTAGTTTGCCTGTTCAGTATGTGCTGCAAAATCAGGATATGGAAAAGCTAAGGAACGTGATTCCGAAGTTTTTGGAAGAAGCCAGAAAAGACAAAACATTTTCAAACGTTGATGTAAATCTTAAATTTAATACACCGGAATTGCAATTAACCCTAGATAGAATAAAATTAAAAGATCTCGGGTTGTCATCGCAGGATGTAGTTTCGGCTTTGCAGTCTGCCTTTAGTGGCGGACGCCTGGCTTATTTCATCATGAATGGTTATCAATACCCGGTAATAGCGCAAGTGGATAGACAGGATCGGTCTCAGCCAGGCGATATTTCCAAATTGTTTGTGCGCAATAGCAGAGGGGAGAATATCCCTATTACTTCCGTTATTAAACTGGTGGAAAGCAGCAGCACTTCAACGCTCTTTCATTACAACCGGTATAAAGCAGCTACTATTTCTGCTTCTCTTGCAGATGGTAAAACAATTGGTGATGGGGTGAAGGCAATGGATGCCATTGGAAAAAAATTGCTGGATGAAAGTTACCAGACTTCATTGACAGGGTCATCCAGAGATTATGCAGAAAGTTCTTCTAATATCGCTTTTGCCTTTGGATTGGCACTGATATTAATTTACCTGGTACTTGCGGCTCAGTTTGAAAGTTTTGTAGATCCATTCATCATCATGCTTACGGTGCCACTAGCATTAGCGGGAGCTTTGTTGAGCCTGTATATTTTTAATCAAACCTTGAATATCTTCTCACAAATAGGTATGATCATGTTAATAGGGCTGGTAACTAAAAACGGCATTTTGATTGTAGAATTTGCAAATAAAAAAAGAGAACAAGGATTGGGTAAAGTACAGGCCGTATTGGAGGCTTCGCAACAAAGGTTACGTCCTATTTTGATGACTAGTCTTGCCACTTCGTTGGGAGCATTGCCCATAGCATTGGGATTGGGTGCATCAGCAACCAGTCGGGTACCATTAGGAATCGTTGTAGTTGGAGGCATTTTATTTTCACTGATACTAACCCTGTTTGTAATACCAGCAATTTATGTTTTTTTATCGGGCATACACAAAAAGCAAGAGCCGATCACAACTGTGCAAAGCGCATCGGAACAAAGTTTGAATAGTTAATAAACAAACAAATTACTAATAATGACAAAACTGATTTTATATTTTATTTTATCGTTGAGTTCATTTGCCGGGAATGCACAGGAAGTGTTGCATTTACAGGATGCCGTTAATATTGCCCTGAAGAATAGCCTTGACATTCAATTGGCTGAAAATGATCTGGAGGCCAATACTCTTTTAAACAATAAAGGTATTGCCGGTGGATTACCTATTGTAACAGCTTCGTTAACCGACAATGAGCAGATATCCGCCATCAATCAAAAGTTAAATTCTGGTGTAAACATTAATAGGAAAGCTGCAGCCACCAATAGCTTAAACTCAAATATTGCAGCTAGCATATTGTTATACAATGGCAACAGGGTAGTAGCTACCAAAAGCAGGCTTGAGCAATTACAAAAGCAAAGCCAGTCATTGCTTAATTCGCAAATACAGGATATCCTTGGCTCGGTTATGACCGGCTATTACGACATTGTTCGTCAGCAGAGTTACAAAAAGACCATAGAGAAATCGATTGAAGCATCCCGGCAGCAACTGGATATTGTGCAAACCCGCCAGTCGGTGGGGCTTGCCAACAATGCCGATTTGTTTCAGGCGAAGATTGATTTGAATGCATTATTGCAATTACACATTTCTCAACAATTAATTATCGATCAGGCAAAAACAGAACTGCTTCGCCTGCTGACATTAAGAGCCGACTCTGTGATCAATATTCAGGACACAATATTGGTAGATAAGACAATCAACCTTGATCAGGTTTTGAACAACCTGCATCAAAATCCGAATATTATTGCATCAGAAGACCAGGTTAGAATCAATGAGCTAATTGTAAAGGAAACCGCTGCGTTGCGTTATCCTTCAATAAGGGCCAACACCGGATTTAATTTCAATCGTAACCAGGCTGCTGCAGGAAATTTTTTATTAAACCAGAGTTACGGTCCTTCGGTAGGGGTTTCGGTGGGTATACCTATCTACAATGGATCGGTTTTTAACCGGCAGAAAAAGGTTGCAGAGATAGATGTACGCAATGCGCAACTGGGTAATCAAATACTCATCCGGGATTTTAAATCACAGGTGGTTAAGTCCTATCAAACCTATGCCTCTACATTAAAGCAACTTGATACCGAACAACAAAATTATTTATTATCATCCCAGTTACTTGAGCTGGCGTTGAAGCGATTCCAGTTTAAACAAGCCACCATCGTAGATGTAAAAAATGCCCAGCAAAGTTTTGAACAATCCGGCTTCAGATTGGTTAATTTGAATTATGCAGCTAAGTCTGCCGAAATAGAATTAAAGCGATTGGGAAATCAGTTGGGATTGTAGTTATTTTTTTATCAGTGCTATTGGTTCAAAATTATTTTTTGTAAAAATGTTTTTCATTATCTCTTGTTGGTATTTTGCTGACTTGCATAAGATAAAAATCAATGGCTTTTACAGATTAAAAATTTTTCCTTTCGAATGAACGGCTTTTAAACCACTTCGTTAAAAATTATTGCACAGTTTGCAATTATTTATCTTTCAATAAAAATTAAATGTCTCCAGTTTCCGGTACAGGTAAGGAAAATAAAGTCTCTATCAACATAGTTTGGTTTAAACGTGACCTGCGTTTTACAGATCATGAGCCATTGTTTTATGCGCAAAAGGAAAGTTTGCCCATCCTTTTTTTATATTGCTTCGAACCTGATGTAATGGCTTATGCAGACAGTGATACCAGGCATTGGCGGTTTGTATTAGAATCTCTTCAGGAGATGAAAAATAAAGTCGAAGATGTTCACGGAAGGTTTCATATTTGTCACAATGAAGCATTGCTCGTTTTTAATGAATTGGAAAAATACTATCACATAAATTCTATTTTTTCTCACGAAGAAATCGGTAATCAAATCACTTACCGCCGTGATCTTGCTATGCAATCCTTTTGCAAAAATAGTGCAATTGAATGGAAGGAATTTCAGCTCCATGGCGTAATAAGAAAATTGAAGACGAGAAAAAACTGGCAGGCAAGCTGGCAGAAAAGAATGACGGAATCACCCAGGTTTGTGGAGGAAGACAATTGGAATATTTTGAAGCTGCCGGACGAAATATACAAGTCGATCAAAGGCGAACCATTGCCGGTAGCTATTACAACACCCAACAAAAACTTTCAACAGGGCGGCGAATCTTTGGCCTGGCGCTACCTGGATAGTTTTGTAAAGGAACGCTCTGCTAATTACAGCAAACATATTTCTAAACCAGCACTGAGCAGAAAAGGCTGTAGTCGGCTTTCTCCCTATTTAGCTTATGGGAATATCAGCATGCGCATGGTATATCAATACACGATGCAGCATTACGACCAATCAAAGAACAAAAGAGCGCTTGCTAATTTTATTTCGAGGTTGCATTGGCATTGTCATTTTATGCAAAAGTTTGAGGATGAGTGCCGCATGGAATTTGAAAATGTAAATCGTGGGTACGATGCATTGGTAAAAACTAAAAATGAATTGTACATTAATGCATGGCAGCAGGGTCAAACGGGTGTTCCGCTGGTAGATGCCTGTATGCGTTGCCTGGTGACCACCGGTTATATTAATTTCAGAATGCGGGCTATGGTGGTATCTTTCTTTGTATTCAATTTATGGCAGGATTGGCGGGAGCTTCATTTTTTAGCCCGGCAGTTTTTAGATTATGAGCCCGGTATTCATTATCCCCAGTTACAAATGCAATCAGGTGTTACAGGCATTAACACGATCCGGATTTACAATCCCATCAAAAACTCAGAGGAACATGATTCGGAAGGATTGTTTATCAAACAATGGGTCCCGGAGTTAAATGAATTGCCAGCAAACCTGATTCATGAACCTTGGAAGTTGAGCAGTATTGAGCAGGAATTATATCATTGCAAAATTGGTAAAGATTATCCTGTACCGGTTGTTGATATTGAACAAACAAGAAAGCATGCCAGTGACATAGTATGGGCTTTTAGAAAAAATGGCGATGTAAAAGCTGAAGGCAAGCGAATTCTGCAAAAGCATGTGACTATGCATAAAAAAATAACCAACCAAAAAAACAAAAAAGCCAGCACCTCCAACCAAACCGCATTGGATTTGTAATTGTTGTTTGGTCAAGTTGAGGTAGAGGTTTACGTTTATTCGAGTTTATATTCAATTACCAATTATCAAGAAGAATAGAATATTTCCAACTAAATTTACCAAAAAAATGCCTTTGTTACCATTCATCGAATTTCAATGCTAATTTATTTATTACAGCATAGGTGTTTGTAGCGATTGCCGAGTTTTTGTTTAGTTCTCCGATTTTATAACCCAATAGCGTTTTTTTATTTTTGTAGTTTAAAATTTTCTTATTTATGCAAGCAACCATTGATCTGCAGATTACAGATCCTGTTTATAAAAAGGATTCGCTCATCAATCCGGTACAGAGGTTTTTGTTGCGCTTTATCAATGATAAAAGAGACCTGCCTTTTCTTCGGCTTTGTCTTATTATTTGTTGTACAACCATTCCTGCTGCTATTTATTTCTTTGTAACGGATAGTTTAAGTTGGTGGTTTGCGCTCATCTACTTTTTGTTCAACGCTATTTTTTTGATGGGGTCGTATATCCTGATGTTGCACAACACTTCTCACCGCGGGCTTTTTAAAAGGAAATACAATTTTTTGAATAAAGTTATTCCATGGGTGCTCGGTCCATTTTTTGGTGAAACGCCTGAAAGTTATTTTGCTCACCATGTAGGCATGCATCATCCCGAAAATAACCTTTCTGATGATTTAAGCAGCACTATGAAATACCAACGGGACAGTTTTCGCGATTTTATGCGTTACTTCCTGCAGTTTTTTATATTCGTAATTGCAGATTTGTCCGTTTATCTAAAGAAAAAAGGAAGGATTAAAATACGTCAAAAGTTTTTATCAGGGGAGTTTTCATGGTACGTAGTAGTGTTGATACTAGTGTATTTTAACTGGCGTGCAACTTTTGTAGTTTTTGTTTTTCCATTGATTTTTACCCGGTTTATGATGATGGCCGGCAACTGGGGGCAGCATGCTTTTATTGACCTTGCAACTCCCG
Organism: Ferruginibacter sp.; assembly: GCA_041740215.1. Classification (GTDB taxonomy): domain Bacteria; phylum Bacteroidota; class Bacteroidia; order Chitinophagales; family Chitinophagaceae; genus Ferruginibacter. Next base: position 2,570 of record JBGSMI010000159.1, on the reverse strand, counting down.
AAAATTGCTATCGTAATAGCATTACGTGTATCAACTCTCCGTACAACAAGCAATGTTTTAATGACGGATACCATATTGGTCATCACCTTTATCCCACCATGCATTGGACAGATATGCCGGTAAATTTTAAAGAAAACATAAACAGTTACATAAAGGAGAAGGCCATCGTTTTTCGCAAGTTAGATTTCTCCATGGTTTGGTTTTTATTGATGACAAAAAACTATGGTACGTTGGCAAAGTATTATGTAGACCTCAACCCGGAGCAGCCTAAAACTAAAATGGAAATCATTGCCTTGTTGAAAGAAAGAACCCGAAAGATATAGACCGCTAACGATTGATTGATGATCTATAATATGGTAACAGAATAATCAATAACAGCTTTTTCAATAGCACTGGTGCATTTAGAGAAAGTAAAAGGAGTTGTTTTTTTTAATATAGTGGGATTGAATTTGCTGATACATAAAAAGGAGAAATTCTTCTGCGGTTAAAATTCATATGAATTAAAAAGCGGGAATTTTAATTTGTTTGAATACACACTTTTTAATTGAAAGATATTGGAGTAAAGGTGGGGAGAAATCTTGAATGAATGAGGCAAGTTCGAATGTTATATAAAAAATAAAATGACGCTCCGGATTGTGATTTTTGAGTGGTGAAAAATTGACACTCAATATTCACATTTCACAATTCACACTCATTACAAACTCACCACTTTGAGCGTATTTTTTATCCTGTTTACCTGGTGAATCAATTCTTGTTTTTCTTTGCTGATAACAGTAATATGTCCCATTTTGCGACCTGGCCTTGTTTCCTTTTTGCCATAAATATGTACAAAAACATTGTCGAGTTGTAAGAGTTCTTTCAATCCTTCGTAATGTGCAATTCCCGAAAACCCTTCGGCTCCTACAAGGTTCACTATGGCTGCGGGCAATATGTGATCGGTATTTCCGAGTGGGTAGCCAAGCATGATCCGCCACAACATGTCAAACTGTGATGAATAGTTGGCTTCAATGGTATGGTGACCGCTGTTGTGAACTCTTGGAGCGGTTTCATTTACAAACACATTGTCATTCATATCTACAAATAATTCAACCGCAAATATGCCTGCGCTTTGTAGATTTTTAACCACCTTCATGGCAATAGCTTCTACTTTCCACAATACTTTATCCTGCAAATCTGCCGGACTTATCTGATACTCCAACAGGTTAAGCCGCTGGTCAAAAACCATGTCTACCGGTGGATATAAATTCGTTTCTCCTTTGTTGTTTACGGCTACGATTACCGCAATTTCTTTCTTGATCTGTACCATTTTTTCCAACACTGCCGGTGCATCAAATCCTTTTTCAATGTCCTCATTGGTTTTAATGATTTGTACGCCCTTACCATCGTAGCCACCCATGCCTACCTTATGTACAGCCGGTAAAAAGCTGAGGTGTTGTTTTAGTTCAGCTAAATTTTGTGTGATGACAAAATCACTGGTTGTAATTTCATTGTCTTTATAAAACTGTTTTTGGAGGATTTTATTTTTTATGATTCTTAAGGCGGCTGGGTTGGGATAAATTTTTACGCCTTCTCCCTGCAGCTTTTCAAGTGCGTCTTCATTTACACTTTCTATTTCTATTGTAAGCACATTGAGTCCTTTGCCAAAATTATACACATCATCAAAACTGTTGATATCGCCTTTAGTAAAATGATGGCAGAGGTGGGCGGCCGGACATTCGGGATCATTTTCCATTACAAAAGTTTCTACCGGGTAATTGGCCGCAACCTGTAATAACATCCTTCCAAGCTGACCTCCGCCAAGTATGCCTGCTTTTATTTGTCCTGTTTTTTCGGTGACGGCGTTGAGATCCTTATCCAAATTCTTGTATTTATGATGTGAGTAATTATTGCATTGCGAAAGTAATTGAAGCTTGTGGAAATTCCCTTGTATCAATGCTATTTTCTTTGCTCTTGACCAGCCTTTGACTTGTATTTCTCTGGCGGTTGCATCGTTTAGAAACGGGATGGTTTCATAGTATTTTAATACCAGCGGCCTTTTATTGAAAGTGTAACAGTTTTCGTAAATGCCTGATACATGTTCTTCAAATCTTTTGATTAAATCATCGGTGAGGCCGGAGTAGAAGGAGCCATCATTGCATTGGATGATGTAGATGTAGTAGGCTTCCTGGCGGGTGTTGTATAGCATGGAAGTAAAATAGATATTTGGTGGGGATTTTTCAAGTGCTTTTTTTTCTGACTTTACTTTTTTTATTCCCTTCGTTTCTCGACTTCGCTCGAAACGGGGAATAGGCCGCCCCTTCGACTTCGCTCAGGACAGGGGCATTATTTCCTTCGACTTTACTCAGGACAGGGGCATTATTCCCTTTGACCTTGTTCAGGGCGGAGGCATTGTATCCCCTTCGACTTCGTTCAGGATAGGGCATTATTCCTTTTGCTTTGCTTGGGAATGGTATAGTTGGCCTTATGTCTAAGTTTTTTACTGGTTCTTGGATACTCTCGTTTAGGTGCAGACGTATTTCCCGAAAACTTTATTGCTGCTTTTTAACAGAAATAACTACCTGCTTATTTCA
>JBGSMI010000134.1:0-2878 GCA_041740215.1 Ferruginibacter sp. | reverse complement strand
TGAAAATGCTGCCTGGCTTTCCAGATCATTGGCATACAAAGTCGTATTCGTAACACTGTCTTTTACCCAATTCAACTTATTATTTTGCAGTTTACCGTTGACGTAGTTGTATTTATAACCAAGGCTATCCATTTTTTGAGATGCCCCAGGCTGGTTACCATTGCGTAAATACTTTAAAATATTCCCATTGGCATCGTAGCTGATGCGCTCCTGGTAATTGGTAATTTTAACGGCTCCCGCCCAGGAATTGGCAGCATAATTTAATCCCCTGAATGCATCCATTTCCTTGATACGATTGAGTTGATCATATTTATAATTGTACAGTAATGCGCTGTCGCCCGCAGCACCTGCAGAAGAATTGAACTTTTGAATATTAACCGCCATACTGCTAATATTGCCATTAAACAGTGGCCTGTAATCATTTGCAGGCAATATACCACTGTTGTTTACCGGAGCAAAGGCATTCACACCATTAATGGTAGCGTAATCTCCATTAAAATAATTCAGATTAAAACCGTACGCATCCCTGGCAATGTATTTTGTTGGGTTATTCAATGGATTTCCATCATTTCCCATGTCCATTGATGGTACCAGGCTGGTGGAGTTTACTCCCTTTAACCAGCCTTGCAAAGTATAGGCATAATCTATGCCCTGTACCTGTTGCTGACCAATAATAGATCTAGCCAATGGCCCATGTTTATAGTAGCTGTATCTGGCCTCCTTTTCCCATACGGTGCTATCTGTACTGGTTTCTGTTAATGTAATACGATTTTCAGCATCATAACTATAGCGATGATAAAATGCATCCTGCGTTATAACCATTGCGCCGCCACTATTTAAATATTGAGGTTGATAGGCCACATGATTTACTTTACCGCTAATTAGGTCATATTTATAAACAATCCTTTTCCAGCGACTTGCATTACTGTTCATAATATTGGCAATGCCCGTAATGCTTTGTCCATAATCCTGCATCAAGGTATCAACATTGCCATGTATATCGTAACTGTAGAAACTGGCCTGGCTATAATTTGCATTACTATTGTCATTTGTATAAGTGGAATATGCTACCCTGTTGCGCAGGTTTTTCGGATACAGTGCCGGGCTACCTATTGCACTTGGATATGGGTTGTCATAAAAAGTCCTTGTTACCTGCTCCGTGTTTACATATACATTACTTGAAGAATTATAGGCAGTTGCCGCATTAAACCAGGTCTTGAACAAAGTAGTATCAACTGACGTGGATTGCGTTAATGTGGAAGCTGTAGCATTTTTTAATTGCCCCACTTCTGCAATACGTCCTATTTCATCATATTTTGTGTAGCTGTATTGCCTGTTTGTTTCAGTGGCACTAACCGCTTTTTGTTTGGCATTTTGGGATATTGCCAACCGCCCAAGCCTGTCATACCAGAAACTACTCATTCCGGCATCGGGTGTTTTTTGAGCAACAACCTGGTTTAACGTATTATACCGGTAACTGGTCATAAGGCCATGTGATGGCCTAACCAAAGTTTTATTTTTCCGGGCATTGGCTACACTATCTAACCAGGTTGATCTTGCATAACCGTCCAGGTCAACACCTTCAGGTGGAATTGTTTTTACTAGGTTCCCCCCCTGGTCATAATTGCCTGACAATATTATTAAAAAGCTTTCGCCTTCTTCCATTAATTTACCTGCCACCCTGCCGGGCAGATTAGCGATTAATAATTCTTTTAAAGGCATAGGCTTAAGTGAGTTAATTTTAGTGATGCTTTTAAAAAAAAAAAGAAATTACGATACCACCTTAAACTGTAATTAGATCAATGGCTATAATGGTTGATCCAATAGATGAGCATGCAGTAAAGTTTTATAAAAAATATGCCTTTATTCATTTGCCGGATAGCGATCAAATGTTTATCTCAATGAATACAGTAGCTGACTTGTTTTACTAAAAAATAAAAAACGTCGCCATTGCCATCCTGCCATTTACATTAATTGTACTGCGCCAGAACAGCCATTGTACTTTTGAACTTATATTTGTTTGTGTACAGGTGGTCGAATTCTTCCAGCACCATTTTATTATCACTGATCATTTTTTTCAGGATTTCTTTAGCTGCGCCAACAAGGGGTGTGTTTTTTCCTTTTCTTAAAAAATAAGTTTTTACATACGCAGATCCGTTTGAGCCATAAGCTCTATTCTGCATTTCGTTAACTACAAATAATTCAATTTTTCCGGATGCAATCCTGACAGCAAAGAGTTCAGAAAATGGTAGTTTTCCTCTTAGAGCAGCCTTTTGATCGTAAACTTTAAAGGCATAATAATCTTCAGTTTGAAACGCCAAAATTTTTTCTACATCAATATCTAATTTCTTACCATCCCCCACTAAATATTGATACTGCAATGGAGGTGATTTTATTTTCAGCTTTTCAAAGTTCATCCTGGTTCCATCTTTCAATTCTATAAATGCTCCCAATGTGGATTCCCTTGATACATCTGCTCCGTTTTCCTGAACTTTCCTCTCACTGTAGCAGCCGTTTAAGAGTAGAATCAGGATAAAAAAAAGAATTGTTTTAATCGGTTTCATGGTATTGTTTTCGAGTTTAGAAAATAAATAATTGGAAAAATTTTAATTGCCTGTTTGGTTCCTCCCGCCCCGAAGAATTACTTTAATTTTTTATAAATTTCTGCGTGTGCCCCAATTGCTTATCCGCTGCATACAGCATTAAAAAATAGGTAGCCTTACCAAGCCTGCTTGTATTAATGCGGTAATTAGCCAATAATCCCTGCTGCAATACCCTGCCCAATACATCAATTAATTTGTACTGAATATTACCTACGGGCAAAGGAGCTATTTTTATAAAAACGTCATTGCCGGCAGGGTTGGGGAATATTGAAAAA
>JBGSMI010000107.1:0-23652 GCA_041740215.1 Ferruginibacter sp. | reverse complement strand
TGGCCGCTAAAGTTGTTCAATTGCACATCTACAATGTGTGAGCAGTCAATAATTTTCAACATAGTGTTTTGATTGTTGCTATAGGCACAGGAGCCATTGGCCAGGTTAGCTGAAGTAGTCGCAACAGCTACCCGATAGCGGTGCCCGCTGTCAACATAGTTAGCTGTAAAAGCCGGATACGTTGTACTGTATTCCCACTGTCCGCCGGTATAAACAGGCACGTCGTTGCCACTTACGCCAGTGTTAGCCCAGGTTACTCCACCATCTGTACTCTTCTGCCATTTATAAAAAGTATAGTTCGGGAAATAGCATTTCACAGTCACACCAAAGTTCACCTGCACCCCATCACAGCCTAACAGCACCGGTGTAATATTAAGATCTACATTTGGTTCACAAGTAGAAAGGCTTACATCATCCACCGCCCAGTCGTTTCCTCCTCCTCCGGGCGAATTGTTGCGGATGGTTAGTTTAAAAGCGGTTTGTGTGGCACCCGTTAAATAAGTAAATCCCTTCTTTTCCCATAAACCGGTATAGGGTAAATCTCCGGTGGTATAATAATCAATACCATCTAGTTGAAAAGTAAGATTTGGTTTTACACCTGGTTTGTAAGGACCGTTGAAAGCCACATTGGTGGCACCTCTGCCATTGGAGTCACAGGCACAAAGTGAACAGATATTTCTAAACCAGGCACTGAAATCATAATAGGTATTGGTACATAAATTAGCAACATCTTGTTGGATTGCCGGACTGGTAGCATAACTGGCATTTACTACAGCCATATATCCTCCGGTGGATCCCGATGGAACAGGACTATTTCCAACTGCAGGATCTGATGCGCCGGTATGATCGCCAATGATATCCCAGATGGTAAAAACCCTTGATGCGTGAGGTTTTGAAACGCCATTATTAGTAGCTCCGGTTGCACTACTGTTATTGGCAATTCCATAAAAGCCATCGTTGGGTAAGCTGGTGGAAAAATTCGTGAAAGCATAACCTGGAATAATAGCAGACGCAGTTCGATTTTGAGTGGTGCCACTACCGAAAGTACCGTTGTTTTCAATTACCGCATTGGATCCAACAAAATTGCTGCAGCGGCCCAAATTTTGAAACAACATAATATCATTGGGTAAAAAATTTACCGTCATTGCGGTTAATGATTGCACGAATCTAAATGCACCGCCCGGTAAGCTAATCATGGTGTTGATGCCAATTGACGGTTTTATTTGCACCCTAAATGATGCTACCATAATGCAATAACTTCCATAAAATGACGGTTTGTTATTGTATGCAATGGTGCCGGCGCTAGCGGTAGCAGTTCCTGTATTTACTGCGCTGGTAGCCGTTGCACCTAAATTGATCCTAAGTGTTTTGGTTGTGTTATCAAACATTGCCTGGTCATCACCTCCGACATCCGTATATGCCCTGAACGTAAGGCCCTCATTAGTTAAAATTTTTAAACTGTTGGACAGGTAGGTAAAGTTGTTATCAATGGTATCATTGTATCTTACCGTGGTAATGCTGGTGCCTCCTCCAACAGCAATGGCTGCACGAATCTCCAATGTGTCACCCGGTTCAAAAGTTCCACCGGTAACTCCCTTTGAAATATTGACATAACTCCTCCCTGTTTGCACCTGGCTAAATATTGGTTGTACTGTCAACAGCCCTCCTAAAGTTAGGGCCAGCATCAAAAACATACCTGGTAAATAGGGTTTCATAGTAGGGTACTTTTTCAAGGATTGGTACTCAAATTTACCACATATTTGCATGCCTTTTTCGCTTGAATAGGCTGTCTACATTAAGATAGAAAAACCACTACAAAGGTGGTAGAGTTATTATTAGGGTAATCGGGTAGACTGGCCGAAGCACTATAGAAAGTCTTAAACCGTTTGTGCGATAGCGTGTAGCCATACGCCTTTTTTTGGGTCAACATTATATCAAGTGTAATGCTATGAATGCGAACCCTCAGAATTTTATTCTAATAAAATAAACGCTGTAAGTTGGAAAGGAATTCCAATAAAAAAGAGGCACCTTCAAAGGCACCTCTCTTGTTGGGAAATTATAATTTGAACAAATGTAAGCTAAGTATGAATTGACAGTTTTAAATGGTCAGGATTTCACTACCCGAAGGCTTTTAAGAATCATTTATCACCCGCCATTCTTCATTTACCATTCACCATTCCTCATTCCTCAATCTTACCCACCATATTGGCGGGAACTACCCATGCATCAAATTCTTCTGGTGTAACATAACCCAATTTTACTGCCATCTCTTTTAAGGTAGTTCCTTCCTTATGTGCTGTCTGAGCAATCTCAGCAGCTTTGTAATAACCAATTTTAGTATTGAGTGATGTAACCAGCATCAAACTATTGTCTACATGTTTTTTAATATTGGCCTCTATGGGTGCTAAACCAACTGCACATTTATCATTGAATGAAACACAACCATCACCAATTAACCGGGCGCTGTGTAAAAAATTAAAGATCATGACTGGTTTAAAAACATTTAATTCAAAATGGCCCATACTGCCACCGATGCCGATTGTAACATCATTTCCCATTACCTGTGCTGCAATCATGGTGAGTGCTTCACATTGGGTTGGGTTTACTTTGCCCGGCATGATAGAAGAACCAGGTTCGTTATCCGGAATAAAAATTTCGCCGATGCCCGACCGTGGACCAGAAGATAACATGCGTACATCATTCGCAATTTTCATCAAACTAACCGCTACGGTTTTCAATGCGCCATGTGCTTCTACAATTGCATCATGCGCAGCCAACGCCTCAAATTTATTTTCTGCAGTGATAAAAGGTAATCCGGTCAATGTAGCGATATGTTGTGCTACATTTTCAGAATAACCGTCCGGAGTATTGATACCGGTTCCGACTGCAGTACCACCCAATGCCAGTTCGCTTAAATGAGGCAATGTGTTCTTGATGGCCTTCAATCCATGACTTAACTGAGATACATAGCCGCTAAATTCCTGTCCAACGGTTAAAGGAGTAGCGTCCATAAAATGCGTACGGCCAATCTTAACTACATGCATGTATTCCTTGCTTTTGGCAGCCAGGGTATCCCTTAATTTTTCAATACCGGGTATGGTTGTTTCTATCAGAATTTTATAAGCCGCAATATGCATGGCAGTTGGAAAGGTATCATTGCTCGATTGTGATTTATTCACATCATCATTCGGGTGTAAAAACTTTTCTTTATCTGCGAGGTTACCGCCGTTTAATACATGACCACGATATGCTACCACTTCATTTACATTCATATTGCTTTGGGTGCCGCTACCTGTTTGCCATACAACCAATGGAAACCACTCGGCCAACTCTCCTGCTAAAATTTCATCACATACTTTACCAATCAGGTCTGATTTTTCTTTTGATAAAACGCCTGCATCCAGATTGGTTAAAGCCGCCGCTTTTTTAAGGAAGGCAAAAGCTTTAATGATTTCTTTCGGCATCTTATTGATGTCCTGTGCAATTTTAAAATTATCAATACTACGCTGTGTTTGTGCGCCGAAATAAGCATTCACAGGTACTTTTACTTCACCCATGGTATCTTTTTCAATTCTGTATTCCATATCGTAAATTTTTTAGTGTTGAGTAATCGCTGCAAAGGTAAATGTTGAAACACAAAATATGCATCTTTTATGATTTTATCATGCTATGATAAATGTCATAATGTTTGCCAGTTGTGCTCAGCAAATTTATTGTTTGAATGCCCGAAATGATTTTTATTTATCTTACGAGCATATTAATTGCTGCATTAAAAAAAGTACTGTTCCTCTCGAAATCTCCTTGCATTGCACGCTTGTCAGACATTCCTGTAACTAATACATAAAGTGATGATTCAATACCATCCGGGCATAATCTGGAAGTTTGACGAATCGGATGCAAGTGAAGACATCTGGGAAATGCATGAACTTTTAAATCCGGATGTACAATGAAAGTCCGGTAAAGGTTAAAGTAATACCAAATAGAATGTCATTACAGGTCAATGTGTGCTGGCTGAAATGATGTGCGATGGCGCAGTGTGAAGGAATTTGGTAAATACCGACTGTACTAACAACAGAGTATTATCGGTATAATTTAATATGATCGCTGGCTAACAGCGTGCTATTTAAGCATAATGCTGGATAAAAATACCATTCAGGTCTGGATTTCGAAGCCTCTTTGGCGCAGCCTGTTCGTTGAGATGAAGAAAGGGTTGCCCTACTTCGAAGCACCTTGATTGTAAAAATTTTCCGAAATTTGTTTTTTATATAACATCATTATCTAAGACTTTAATACGGGATGTTTTAAATTGATTTGCATTATTTGCATAACCAAAAAAGTGAATAAAATCTATTAAAAAGAACAATATGAAAAGACGTGCGTTTGTAAAATATGCCTCATCCCTGGCGATCATCTTCGCTAATGGAAATGTGCTTTCTGCTGTAGACCTTGCTTCAGAGGAATGGTTGAAGGGGAAAGTGACGCTTCGATTTGTAGTTGCATCCGATGGACATTATGGTCAACAGAATACTGAATATGAAAAGTATTTTGAAACGCTGGTAAACCATATCAATATTGAGCATGCGAAAAATCCATTTGCTTTTTGTATGATAAATGGCGACATTATTCACGATGATAAAAAGCATTTTCCGGCAGCTAAAGCAGCCCTTGATAAACTGAAAGTGAAATATTATGTTAGCCAGGGAAATCATGACCATGTAAATCCAGCAGAGTGGGAGTCTATCTGGAGTATGCCGGTAAACCTGGATTTCTCCATAAAAGAAAATACATTTTTAATAGCCACAACTTCCGATGAAAAGGGAACGTACTTACCTCCTGACGTCAAATGGATAGCGGGAAAGCTCGGGCAGCACAAACAACAAAAAAACGTTTTTATTTTCATACATATCAATCCTGGAAAGTTAACAAAACATGCGGTTGACAGTCCGGAATTATTTGCCATACTTGCCAGGTATAAAAATGTAAAGGCAGTATTCAATGGTCATGATCATGATGAAGAAGGCATTAAAATGAAAGAAAATATCCCCTTTATTTTTGATGCGCATTTTGGGGGTAGTTGGGGTACCACCTATCGAGGATTCAGGGTAGTGGAATTGATGAAAGATAACACTGTGTTAACCTATATTATGAATCCGCTTGAAATGATAAATGAAGCGCATTTTTAAAAATGAAGTAAGAGAAATAAGTGAATATGAAGAGAAATTTTATCACTGTTTGTTTATTGATTTTTTGTTTTCAAATGCCATATGCACAGGTTCAAAAGCCAACGATTGAATAGTTGCAATCAAAATATGGAGCCCGATCTTTTAACTCTTCCTGGTTCTAACACTTTTAGGAAGAAGGGTGCGGAGTGGTAACAATCAAGGTAGATACAGTTAATCTCACTAAGCTAAATTGCAGACACGGCTGCCTTGTAGCATTAACAAGGGTACAAAACCAACTCACGTTGCCCTGGGCCATCCAATTACATTGGGCGGTTCCGGCAGGGAGGTTTTTTGGAGCTGCTTTTGGTAAAAATGCCGTATAACCTGGAAAGGGAAAAGGAGTATTCTATTTGATTATTTTTGGAATGATTGTTTTCAAGCGCTTAATTCGGTTTACTACAAAAGCATGAAGGAAGGTTATATGAAAATTAAAATACAAATCCACACTCGTAACCAAAGGGCGAAATCTAAGAAGGGTAGATTCACAAAGAATTCAATATAATCTCACGCCCCCCAAAAAGTATTGTTAGCTATTATATGGTTGTGGTTCCTTGCGACCCAAGGCATCGATAGCAAAGAAATACAGTATTTGAGTCTGGGCCTGCGAAGGAGCGTTGCAAATTTTCGCCCGGCTCTTTCAGGAGAGCGAACTGAGGTGCAGTGTCCATTTTAATTTTCTCCCCTTTAACGTAGCGCTTATCTTTGCAGCATGTTTAATAAAGTAAGAGTCCGATTTGCACCCAGCCCCACGGGTGGGCTGCACTTAGGCGGTGTTAGAACCGTTTTATTCAATTATTTATTTGCCAAAAAGCAAGGTGGAGATTTCATTGTTCGTATTGAAGATACCGATCAGGCAAGGTTTGTAGACGGTGCCGAAAAATACATTTTCGATTGCCTGGACTGGTGTGGTCTGGTGCCGGATGAAAGTGTATTGGTGGGCGGCCCTCACGTTCCGTACCGGCAGAGTGAAAGAAAAGAAAGCTATCGTCAATATGCCGAACAACTGGTAAAGGAAGGCAATGCGTATTATGCATTTGACACACCGGCAGAACTGGATCAAATGCGGGAGAAGTTAAAAGCTACTGGTAGTAATAGCTTGCAATATGATCATCGGATAAGACTGAACATGAATAATTCTCTTCGCTTATTACCCGACGAAACTGCGGCATTAATGGCAGCGGGAACACCTTATGTAATCCGAATAAAAGTAAACCCAAATGAGATCATTCCGTTTTCAGATCTGATCCGTGGCGAGCTTGAGTTTGATACCAACAACGTAGACGATAAAGTATTGTTGAAAGCAGATGGAATGCCCACCTATCATCTTGCAGTAGTGGTGGATGATTTTGCCATGAAGATCAGCCACGCCTTTCGTGGAGAAGAATGGTTGCCAAGCGCACCCATACATGTGTTGTTGTGGAAATACCTTTTTGGCGTGAATAAAATGCCGGAATGGGCACACCTTCCATTGATACTTAAACCGGATGGTAACGGTAAACTGAGCAAGCGGGATGGAGACCGGTTGGGCTTTCCCGTGTATGCAATGGATTGGACCGATCCTGTTACAAAAGACATCACAAAGGGATTTAAAGAACTGGGATTTTTACCGGAAGCCTTTATAAACCTGCTGGCTGTGCTGGGATGGAACGATGGTACCGAACAGGAAATATTTTCTTTAGATGAACTTGTAGAAAAATTTTCTATTGAAAAAGTACATAAAGGCGGTGCAAAATTTGATTTCGAAAAGGCCAAATGGTTTAACCATGAATGGATTAAAAAGCTTGATATTGAAAATTATGCAGATAGGGTGAAAGCGATCTTTGAGGCAAAAGGTATTACAAATATTGAAGAGAACTATTTCAATGAGGTACTTAGATTAATTAAAGAGCGCTGTACTTTATTACCTGATTTTTATACGCAGGGCATTTTCTTTTTTGAAGCGCCGGTAGCTTATGATGAAGCAGCCGTTCGTCCGAAATGGGATGAGAAGAAGAACCTGTTTTTTATAGCATTGGTCAAAGCCTGGGAACTGGGTACACTTTGGGAAGCATCCGATCTGGAGTTAAGTTTTAAAGAACTGGCAAGCGCCAACCAATTAAAAACCGGGGAATTGATGTTGCCCTTGCGCATCATGCTGGTAGGTGGAAAATTTGGTCCCGGTGTTTTTGAAATTGCCAACACAATCGGAAAAGCGGAAACGATTAAGCGGATAGAAAATGCATTGAAGGTATTTGGGCAGCCGGTTGAATGATTCGATTTTTTATAGGATCAGGCCACGTCCTGATTTTTACATCGTGTGTTCCTATCGTGGCGCATTCCAATAGTAGCATATGTCCTCATGGTGACATGACCAGGCCGCAGCATCATCCTGCAATTTCCTGATTTGTTTTATACCTTGATGAAAAAATACGAGAAATACCAATTGTTTATTTATAAAGTAAACAGTTTATACATATTTTTTCTATTTACTAAGCCCGGTACGAACAACCGTTTCGTTTTCAAGGAAAAAGCCTAAACTGTAATTACCACCCCTGTTCTCTAAGCTGTTTTTTGGCCCTGAAGTTTTTTTCGTATTTGGGATATTGCTTAAAGAGTTAGTGGGCTACATTGACTCAGTTACTTTTCTTAAACTTGGTATAACTGATTTTTTTAGTATTTCGCAATGTCTTTTGAAAATCTCTTTAAGAATTCGACTTTTATAAAACAGACAACTTTTTACTATTTCAGAACGATTGGCTTTACTACTCTTATCAACTTTACTCATCAATTTAAGCATTCCAATATCTTCAAGTTTTGCATTGATTAATATTGATGTACCTATACCAAGCTTCTTTAGCAAATCTGTGATGAAATTATAATCAACTTTGTTTTTGGGTTTTACTACTAATGCTTTCCTGGTTGAAATATACAAAAATCAATTGCTTGTATTTATGAGCCAGGATTCCAGGAAACAATTATAATTATGATATGGCAGCATATTCTAATAGGAAAATATAAAAAACGAAGTTTTATTTTATTGCAAAATATGTAGCACATGCTCCATTATCATAATTTCACATTGAGAGATTTTTACATCATTACTTACTCAAATGAACACAATTCCTTGTTACCCTTGCTTTTCCATTAAATCTACAACTGTCGCAAAATGGGCGGTAAAGGCTTCTTCAATTAAGGCGATATCTGCTTTGTCCAGTTTTATAATACCGATGGTATTATCGACAGCATGTTGCGGAGAACGAATGCCAGGAATAACGGTACTGACCGCATCGTAGCTTAAAATATAACTTAAAGCCAGCGAGGTCTTGTTAATGCTGTATTTTTCACAAAGCGGCCACACGGTGCTTTCCAGCGTTGTTAAACTATCCCGGAGTATATTTTTATTAAACCTAAAGCTCCGGTGGTCATCAGCGGCAAAACCAGACCCCACTGTAAACTTACCTGTCAGCAAGCCAAACTGTAAGGGCATACGGGCAATTACGCCATAGCCCTGCGCTTTTGCCTTTTGCATGATTTGGTTTGCCCGCTGGTTAATTATATTGTATACCAACTGAAAACCACTTCCCCATTTTTGCTGCATTAGTAAATCAGCTTCCGGTTCGGGATAAAAAGTATTGAGCGACAATCCCCAGTAAAGGATCTTTCCCTGCCGCTGCAATTGAACCATTGCTTCTACACATTGGCCTGATTCAAAATGTGGTATCCTTGCGGTATGCAATTGGTAATAATCAATCGTATCCCGTTGTAATCTTTTTAAACTTAACTCACAGGCCTGCAAAATATAATCCTTTGTATAGTCGAATTGAATGCTGCCATTTACCTCCCGGTGACCTACTTTTGTAGCAATAATGGCTTCCTTGTTTTTACCAAGTTCTTTACCCAGTAAGGTTTCCGAATGTCCTAATCCGTAAAAGTCAGCCGTATCAAAAAAATTAATACCACAGTCAAGCGACTGGCGAATGGCTGCCACAGACGTTTTATCATCTGCCTGTCCCCAGCCAATGGGGGTACTGCCAACCATTGCGTTTCCTCCAATGGCCCAGGCGCCAAAACCAACTTCACTTACGTTTAAATCTGTCTTGCCAAATTTCCGGTATTGCATATTGTACTGCTTTATATGGGTTAAATTTAGTGAATAGATTTACATTTACAGTAATTATAAACAATAACCCGAATGACAACAGAAACGAATCGTCCTATCAGAGTGCTTGTTGCAAAATGTGGATTGGATGGCCATGACCGTGGCGCCAAAATCATAGCAACTGCTCTACGGGATGCAGGCATGGAAGTGATTTATACCGGTTTGCGTCAAACGCCTGAAATGGTGGTAAATGCCGCCTTGCAGGAAGATGTGGACGCTATTGGCGTTAGTATTTTAAGTGGGGCGCACAATACCATTTTTCCAAAAATCATTCAATTGATGAAGGACAGGGCAATGAATGACGTGCTACTCACAGGCGGTGGTATCATACCTGAGGATGACATGAGGGAATTAAACGAAATGGGCGTTGGTAAATTATTTCCACCCGGAACTACCACTACCGATATTACGGATTATATAAAAGGCTGGGTAAAAGAACATCGGGATTTTTAAGCTTTTATATGGGAAAAAGAATTAAAATATTCAAATCTTTTGACGAATCGGAGCAGTGCCATACAGATAAGATGCTGATCGGTGCGACTGTGGACAAGTTTAGAAATTTGCTTCGGATGTAAAAGATCAATCAACTTTTACATTCACCATCCAACAATAATAAAGCAATAATCGTACAAAAAGATGGACATTTTAAATGATGAATTCTTATTATTTCTACAATGTGCCCAGCAGAATAAATGAGGTATGTGTTGATAGGCGGCTATGGTGTAAATTATTACAGATATAATAGAAACACGGATGATTTAAATGGATGGGTTGCACCAGCCAATGAGAATAAACTTTTATTTATGGGCATTTGTAAAAACTCATTTTTTTATTTGACCTCACCTCTAGTTCCTCTCCGAAAGAGAGGAAAAGGTAAGTTTTTAGAGATGCTTTTGTAAGTAGCTTACTGTGCATGCAATAATCCGAAAAAGGGCTGGCACTATTGTATGAAGAAGATTTCAGGCTTCCTTGCGTTGGCAGTTTTGGTTAAGAAGGAAGCGATATTGATGTACTGCCGTAGTTCATTATACAATCTCCGATTTTGAAACAAAAGAACACAAAAATATTGTTGAAATAACTCCTGGCTTATTTATGAACCTGGTCTCCGACAATTTTTTAAAAGAAATGAAACTTTTGCACGATGAGATAAAGATTTACGGGATATCTCTCAATTGGAAAAATTACGCAACCGAAATTTAAAAATATGAGTTACACTACTTTGCTTACGGAACTTGAAAATGGTATACTAACCATTACCATTAACCGTCCGGATAAATTAAATGCCTTGAATACAACCGTATTTACCGAACTGGAAATGATTACAGATGAAATACAAAATAACCCGGCAATTCAATCGGCAATTATTACTGGTGCTGGACCGAAAGCATTTGTTGCTGGTGCAGACATAACAGAATTTAACGGCCTTAGTAAAGAAGCTGCGAAGGCGTTGGCCAAAAGAGGACAGGATATTTTCTTTAAAATAGAAAACAGTGTCAAGCCCATAATTGCAGCAGTAAATGGCTTTGCGTTGGGTGGCGGCTGTGAGTTAGCGATGGCGTGTCATTTTAGAATTGCCAGTGAGCAGGCAAAATTTGGTCAGCCGGAAGTAAACCTTGGTTTGATACCTGGTTATGGCGGTACCCAGCGATTGACACAATTGATTGGTAAAGGCCGGTCCATTGAATTACTCATCAGCGCTACGCTGATTGATGCCAACACTGCTCTGCAATACGGACTTGTAAACTATGTGGTTACGGCAGAAGATTTACTACCGAAAGCAACGGCCGTTTTAGGCCTGATCAATACAAAAGCACCACTTGCTGTTGCCGCCTGTATACAAGCGGCGAACGCAGTGTACGATGAAATAAAAGATGGCTACACAACAGAAATCAATGCCTTTGGAGAATGCTTTGATACAGATGATATGAAAGAGGGTACCGGTGCGTTTATTGAGAAAAGGAAAGCGAATTTCAAAGGGAAATAAAACAGCCAGAGCCGAAAAAGTAGTAATAAAAAATCTCCTAATCCCTGAAGGGAAGTTTGGAAACCTATCACAAAAAATGAGTAATTATGCTATTGAATAAGCAATATTTGTTGATGGTTCTATTATTTTTTATGGTTGTAATTTGACTATTTCTTCGATCTGCTGGTAGGAACTTTTTAATCAGTGGTTACGTCCTACTAAATACCACGATGGCAACGTTGTACTCTAATGGTTTAAGAGCCCTTAAAATCCGCTGAAGGGGATTTTATATTTCCGACGCTAAGGGTATCCATTTCTAAACACTGTACATTCAGTGCATTTGGATTATTTAAGATTAAGTTTTACAAATACTAAAAGGCTAAATTCAGTCGTTGGGCAACTTCGGGCCCTCCAAATATTCCTTCAATCCATTCAATGCAGCATCATACCCTGGGCCGGTTAACTGGTCTATAAAAATGCCGTAAAACTTTTCCCAGGGATACCAGTGCAATTTGGTAATGGCCCGCCATTCAACCTGAACGGAATTTTGACCAGGTAAAGATGATAATACAATATCATTATCGATATCATTTTCGCCACCGGCTTGTAGCAGGAATTCTACAGAATTTGAATCTGCAGATATCAATTGTATTTTAACTTCTTTGCCACGCTGCAGAATAATACAATCGGAATCTTTACCAACTATTGCAGGAGGATGCCAGAATATTATAGCAGAATCAGTCGTAAAAATCGGGTGCCATTTTTTCCAATTATCAAAGTTTACTATTTGTTGGTAAACTGCATTGGTAGTTGTATTGTTAATCAACACAGCCCTTGAAACCCTTACCCTGGAAGGAATCAATAAAGAAAACAACGTAATTATAACAAACAGCCCGATGGCGCCTACCAGAAATGCTTTAATCAATCGCATAATATAATTTTACTCCCATTTAAAAACTTTTACTGCCACTGCATAAATCACTACGCCCCATATCAATAAAATACCAATTTCATTTTTCACCTCCCATAAATTTTGCCCTTCAAATGCTACCGCACGCATTGCAGTGTTTAAATGCGTAAGTGGTAAAGCCCTCGAAATGGGCTGCAACCATTTGGGAAAAGCATCAATGGTAAAAAAAGTTCCGCCCAACAAAAACTGGGGCAACGTCAACAAATTGGCAAAGGGAGGAATACTGCTGTCACTGGTTGCAAGTCCACTAACGATAAAGCCTAACCCCATAAACACTACCAGGCCAATAAAGCTCAACACCAGCATTTCCAATAAGGTTACCACCCCGTTGATGAGCGTAAACCCAAAAAGAAACCTACCTGCTACAATGATTACAATGGCCGTAATCATTTGAAAAATTACCCTCGCCAAACCTTCGCCTAATATGATGTGCGTGCGACTGATCGGCGTTGCAAAAAACCTTTTCAATACCAATGTATTTCTCAAATTAAAAAACATGAATGCCACCCCAAATACGCCCGAACTTAACAAAGAAAAACCTAATTGGCCGGGCAAAATAAAATCAATCGTTTTATATTTCCGAATCACTTCCACATCCCTTACGTAATTAAAATCAGGTACTGCATAAGTGGGTCTGTTGACATACTTTTCGTTGCTGATCTTATTTACTATGTTATTAACCACCGGCATAAATTGCGGCCATTTGTCACTGCTGGCAGTAGTGGTAGATATTGAGTAAGTATAGGCCGGTATTTCAGTTGCATTCTTTCTAATGTTAAATATTCCGGTAATTTTTCCTTTTACCAGGCTATTCCTTAATTGCTTTTCATTTTCGAAGCGCACTATTTTTATTCGGCTGCTGGTTTTTATTGAGTCAAATAAAGCATTTGCGGTATCACAGTTTTTATCAATTGCAATTTTATACACCGGCACACCTCCGTTGTTACCAATAAAACCGAATACCAATATAAATATAAACGGAAAAGCAAAACTAAAAAGTACTGCCGATGGACTCCTGAATTGACCTAACAGACTGGCTTTTGTAATGGCCAGCATTGCCCTGATTTGACTGTATTGCTGCATTAAAGAAAGTAATTTTGAGCGTAAAGCTATTGGTAAAAAAAATGTAAAAAAAATTTGAACCCCACAAGACAAATGACGTACATTTGTATGACAAATGACGGAGTTATGGAAAAGAATAAAAAAATAACTAAAACGCCCATGTACAAATCTGTTAATAAAACAACCAAAGCCGAAGAGCCGGAGGCTGTTTTTAGCAGAAGCGTAAAGGTAATTGCTTCTGTAAAAGATTTCTCCTATACCGAATTCAAAAAAATTGCAGATGACACACCTTTTACCCAAGCAGAGTGGGCCGCTATGCTGATGATAAGCGAGCGCACGCTTCAGCGGTATGCAAAAAACAATGGAAGGTTTGCACCCATCAATGCTGAAAGATTTGTTCAAATTAACCATGTGATCAACCGGGGCAAAAAGGTATTCGGCTCCATTGAAAACTTTTACGAATGGATACACGATAACCCGCCAATGCTGGAGGGCGATCTTTCTTTTAATTCACTTACCTCCTTTGATGGTATACAAAAAGTATTAATCCAAATTGGTCGTATAGAACACGGGATACTTTCATGATAGTGTACCGCTTGAGCAGTGGCGATTTTAAGAATGACCTGTCAGGCACAGGTGCCAAATTATTTGGTGGCCGTTGGAACTCAACTGGTTTGAATGCTTTGTACACAACCGAACACATTTCACTGGCTGTTTTAGAAATTTTAGTGCATGTAAAGTCGTACCGGCAGCCATTGGACTACCATGTGATAACCATCGAGATTCCTGAAACAGCCGAAATTGTTACCATTGATCATGAGAAATTAAAACGAAACTGGAAGGACGATCTTAACTACGGACAGTATATTGGAGATGAATTTTTAATCGCCAATCAATCGCTGGTGTTAAAAGTTCCTTCCGCTATTGTTGAGCAGGAAAGCAATTTTCTGGTCAACCCGGCACATCCTGATGCGGAAAAAATAAAAATACGATCTTCTAAAATCTTCATGTTTGATAAAAGGCTTTACTTGAAAAATGAATAGGACTTATCTTTTACTCGGCAGTAATATGGGAAATAGCCAGGAGTTGTTAGCGGATGCCATTCATCAAATTGAGAAGCAAACGGGCAAATTAATCCGTTCATCCGCTCTTTACTCAACAGCCGCCTGGGGCAATACCAACCAGCCCGACTTTTTGAACCAGATAATTGTAATTGAAACAAAACTATCGGCGCATGAAACGCTGAAAAGTATTTTAGCCATAGAAAAAAAGATGGGAAGAATAAGAACCGTTAAAAATGCACCCCGCATTATTGACATTGATATACTTTTTTTCAACAAAGAAATTATCCGCCTTCCCGATCTGATCGTTCCCCACCCCGAGATTCAAAACAGGCGCTTTGTATTGATTCCATTGAATGAGATTGCGCCGGCGTTCATTCACCCTGCTTTAAACAAACGGGTAGATGACTTATTAAAGCAGTGCAAGGATCCTCTGAATGTGAAGAAATTTTAATACCACAACAGATATTTCGCTTACTTTGCAATCGCAAATCATGAAGTATAGTTTTGTTACGATAGAAGGAAATATTGGTGCTGGCAAAACCACGCTGGCACATTTACTCAGCAAACATTTTAATGCAAGGCTTATTCTGGAAGAATTTGCAGACAATCCTTTTCTGCCAAAATTCTATGAAAATCAACAGCAATACGCTTTTCCGCTGGAGTTATTTTTTATGGCAGAGCGTTACAAACAACTGAAAGAACTGCTGCAGACTAAGGACATGTTTCAGAATATTACCATCTCCGATTACCTTTTTACCAAATGCCTTTTATTTGCCAAAGTAAATTTGCCAGAAGAAGAATTCAGATTGTACCAAAAGCTTTTTGACATCATTAATCCACAGATCGTTCAGCCGGATATTTTAATCTACCTGCATTCTCCGGTAAAAAAATTACAGGAAAATATCAAAAAACGCAACCGGGTTTATGAACAAGGTATTGCGGGCGACTACCTTTTTTCTTTACAGGAAACATACACCCAGTATATCAAGCAGCACAATATTAAAACGCTTTTTGTAGATGCTTCCAATGCCGATTTTTTAGGTAATGACGCTCACATGAAAGTGATCATTGATGCATTGGATAAGGAATACGAGCATGGACAGCATTATTTAACATTGCCTTAGAGCCCCCATCTCCTAAAGGGGAGTTATTTAAAGATCCTGCTGATTTCCCGGTCTCCCTCTGACAAACCTTTGCGACTATTTTTTGTTGGTTAACTTTATCATTTTACTAATCAAATTTTTCTTTTGAATACAACTCCATTAGCTGTTTTAAAAATACCCGAATTCAGAAATTTTATATTGGGACGTTTTATTTTTATCATGGGCCTTCGTATGATGGGTACGTTGGTTGCCTGGTGGATGTATGAGCTTACCGGCGATGCATTCTATATCGGTATGATTGGTCTGGCTGAAGCAATTCCAGCCATTACACTTGCCTTATATGCCGGATACGTAATTGATAAAAGTGAAAAAAGGAGATTACTGCTTCGGTCCGTTTTCCTTTTTGCGGTTTGTTCCATTGTTTTATTGGCCACTTCTACTAGTTGGTTTCGCCAGGAATTTGGCAATAAACTCATCATCATTTTTATTTACACGGTGATATTTTTTACCGGTGCTATCCGGGCATTTTCCGGTCCTGGTTTTGGTGCCATCATTGCCTCGTTGGTACCTCGTGAATTATTGGTCAATGCCTCGCAACTAAGTTCTACAAGTTGGCTAATTGCCAGTATTTCCGGTCATGCTATGGCAGGGTTTTTAATTGCCTGGCTGCATGTTACCGGCACATTCATGGTCATTACCTGCCTTATATTTGCAGGCTTATATTTTCTTGCCAAACTAAAAGAGAAACCGCCCGGAATAAGTGGAGAGAAAAAAACATTGGAAGCCGTCACCGAAGGTTTGAAATTTGTTTTTAAAACCCGGGAGCTATTGGGGGCACTCACACTTGATTTATTTGCGGTACTATTTGGTGGCGCTGTTGCGATGGTGCCAGTATATGCAAAAGACATTTTGCATGTTGGCCCTATTGGCTTTGGCTGGCTAAATGCCGCGGCTGATATTGGTGCAATTACGATGGTGATGGGCTTAACTCTTTCGCCAATGAAGCGAAGACAGGGTATTAAATTATTATTTGCTGTTGCAGGTTTTGGCCTTTGCATCATTGTTTTTGGCTTATCAAAACTGTATTGGCTATCGTTTGGTGCACTCGTGGTAAGCGGGGTATTGGATGGGGTAAGCATGATCGTTAGGGGGAATATTGTTCAGTTGAAAACACCCGATGCATTGCGTGGCCGGGTGATGAGTGTAAACTCGATGTTCATCAATTCTTCCAATGAGATTGGCCAGTTTGAAAGTGGTGTTGCCGCAAAATTAATGGGTGTAGTTCCATCGGTAGTTTTTGGTGGTTGTATGACGATACTGGTGGTGGTGGCTACCTGGTTTAAGGCGCCTTCGCTGAAGAAGCTGGAGTATTAGAAAGCCCTCTAAATCTCCCCAAAGGGGAGACTTTTAAAGACTTCATGAATTGGACTTACTTTATTTTTTTGTTTAGATGCAATGTTTAAACCAGCTAATCTTTTTATGGCGACATCGTTGTGTCAGCCGATAGCTATCGGCTCCCTTGTACGGCATACCTGTGTGGAACTTTTATCGACTGATTTGTTTTAACAATGTAAAAAAATCAGTTCACCGCTTTCAGGAGCATTTTTTGTAATTTCCTTATCAACTCAAACTTTAACCAGTTATGCAACGCAGAATTTTTCTTCGCAATAGCGGACTTGCATTGGCCAGTCTGGCATTTTTAAGTAACAAAACCATTGCACAATTACTGGCAGGCCCGGCCTGGAAAATCAAGATGCTCACCAATGAAATTGGGGTGTTTACCGAGAAAGGCGGCACCATTGTATTCATGATTTCCAAAGATGGCATTGTGGTAGTAGACTCCCAATTTCCGGAGCAATCGCAACACCTGATTGAGGAATTGAAAAAGCAATCGCAGCAACCATTCCGGCTATTGATCAATACCCATCATCATGGCGATCACACTGCAGGTAATATTTCGTTTAAAGGAATGGTGGCACATGTGTTGGCGCATGAAAATTCTAAAGCAAACCAGGAAAGGGTGGCCAGGCAAAATAAGAATGAGGATAAACAGTTGTATCCCGACCAAACTTTTGGTAGCACCTGGAGTGAAAAAATTGGCGAAGGAAAAGTTTGCCTACACTACTTTGGCCCCGGACATACCAACGGCGACAGTTTGGTGCATTTTAAAAAAGCCAACATCGTACATGTGGGCGACCTCGTCTTTAACAGGCGCCATCCTTTTGTTGATAGAAGCGCAGGCGCAAATATCAGCAGTTGGATAAAAGTGCTGGATAAAGCCGACAGTTCATTTAATGACAAAACCAAATTTGTATGCGGACATGCAGCAGAAGGTTTCGATATTGTAGCTTCCAAATCGGATGTAAAAGCATTTGCTGACTACTTAAAAAAAACACTGGATTTTGTGCAGGGCGAAATAAAAATAGGTAAATCAAAAGAAGAAATCATAAAAGCCACCACCATACCCGGTGCGGCGGAATGGAAGGGTACCGGAATAGAGCGGCCGCTAACTGCTGCATACGAAGAACTTACAGCGTAAATTCCAATGTCATTTTTTGCACCCGATGGAAGAACGCAGTGGTAGTCTCAAAGGACAAGACCACTGCTTTTAAGACCAAATTAAACGATTTATTAAAAGTTGTAGAAAATAAATAATTTTCTTTCTTTGCTGGCACCTTTGAAACTTAACGTGGCTGCCTGATAACTATCCTTGTTTTGCCCGTGCCATCAACTTCTCAATTACGTAATATGTAATCGGACAAAAAGTTGAGTTCTTCAATGCCATTGGCTGACGTTTTAACAAAAAATCTTCAGTTGTATAAGGGAAGCGTTCACAATCGGACGGACGCACATCGTAGATTGAGCAGTAATTGTCTGCTCCCAAAAAAGAACACGGAGCCGCCCGCATCACGTAATCGCCGTCTGCATCTACCCGCAGGTAATTGTTGATCAGGTCGCCATCCTTCATTTTCAGGTGTTTGGCGATGCGCTTAATATCGGGTGTTTTAAACCGGGGTGAATATCCTTTGCAGCAATTGCCACATTGAAGACAATCAATTTTTTCAAATGCTTCTTCATTCAACTCGGGCAAAGCTTTTAAAACGGTGTTTTTATCCGCCCGATGCAGGTAATTCTTGTATAGTTTTTGTCTTTCTCCTGACTTTTTTTCCCAGGCCCTTAAAAGTTCTTCGCTCATAATTGTTGTTGTTAACGGCTCTTGTTAAGCCATATTCATAAACTTGTTCCACATTTTTCCACAGCAGCAAAGTAACGAACATATTAGCACCTATTCTTGTTGTGATTGATGTAATTTTGCAGCAACAATTTTTTGTATGAACGTCAGTTGGAGGATTTTTTTAGAATATTTTTCTTTCTAATTCAGCTCAAATCATCCGCATTTATTCAACTTTTGAACTGCTGCTCACTGATCCATATAGCTGGAATAGTACAAGCGGGTCCCGAATGACGGGATAAATGACACAACAGTGATGATTAAAGCGTCTTAGTTTGTACCATCACATTTCAAACCATTATTAGAATATATGAACCTTTTCGAAAAACAACAGAATGAATTTTCAGGCAGGCATATTGGACCTAACAAGGCAGAAACCACCGCAATGCTCTCGGAAATTGGCGTAAACACATTGGAAGAACTCATTGGCAAAACTATCCCTGATGGCATCAGAATTAAAACAGATCTTGATGTACCGGCGGCCATCAGTGAGTTTGAATACCTGAATGAGTTAAAAAAAGTAGCGGCTAAAAATAAAATTTTCAAAAGTTATATCGGACAAGGTTATTACGATACCATTACACCGAGCGTTATTTTACGCAACGTTTTTGAAAACCCGGGTTGGTACACCGCTTACACGCCTTACCAGGCAGAAATTGCGCAGGGACGCCTGGAGAGTTTGTTGAATTATCAAACAATGGTAAGCGACTTAACAGCTTTACCAATCGCCAATGCCAGTTTACTGGATGAAGGCACCGCAGCGGCAGAAGCAATGGCCATGCTGTTCAATCATAAAAATAAAAACCACGATCATATTACCGCTCCAAAGTTTTTTGTGGACGAAAAGGTATTTTCCCAAACAAAAGATGTGTTGATTACAAGATCTGCACCCATTGGTGTTGAACTGGTTTTTGGCAATTTTACCGATGTGGTACTGGATGAATTATATTTTGGTGCCATCGTACAATATCCGGATTGTGATGGCGCTGTTACTGATTACCGTGCTTTTATAAAGTCGGCACATGAGGTAAATGCGATGGTGATTATGGCCACCGATTTACTGTCATTGACTTTACTAACTCCGCCAGGCGAATTGGGTGCTGATGTGGCAATTGGTTCTTCACAAAGACTGGGTGTACCGATGGGATTTGGCGGACCACATGCGGCTTTCTTTGCCACCAAAGATGATTTTAAACGCAATCTCCCTGGTCGTATTATTGGAGTAAGTGTGGATGCTCAGGGTAACCGATGCCTGCGCATGGCGTTGCAAACAAGAGAGCAACATATCCGCAGAGAAAAAGCTACCAGTAATATTTGTACCGCCCAGGCGCTGTTGAGCAATATGGCGGCGATGTATGTTATTTATCACGGCGCAGCCGGATTAAAAAACATTGCCAAAAGAATTCATCTGCTAAGTATTCAATTGCAAAGTGAATTGAAAGGATTGGCGATTGAGCAATTGAATGCCGGATTTTTTGACACACTTAAATTGAATGTGGCTGATGTGTCCAAACTGAAAACGATTGCTGAACAACACGAAATGAATTTTAATTATTTCGCAGACGGTACTGTTGGAATCAGTTTAGACGAAACCACTTCGCCTGCAGATGTCAATAAAATTGTGCGTGTGTTTGCAGAACTAACCGGCAATATTATCAAAGAAGATAAAGCCATTGAACCGGCTGGTTACCATTTGCCGGAAGAGTTGAAGCGGACCAGTTCTTTTTTACTACATCCTGTATTCAATTCGCACCACAGCGAAAGCCAGATGATGCGCTACATCAAGTTTTTAGAGAATAAGGATTTAAGCTTAAATACGTCGATGATTAGTTTGGGCAGTTGCACCATGAAGCTGAATGCCGCTACCGAACTGATTCCTGTTAGCTGGCCCGAGTTTAGTAAGTTGCATC
Source organism: Ferruginibacter sp. (assembly GCA_041740215.1). GTDB lineage: Bacteria > Bacteroidota > Bacteroidia > Chitinophagales > Chitinophagaceae > Ferruginibacter. The sequence goes on along the minus strand of JBGSMI010000107.1, from coordinate 2,988 downwards.
CTTTTGCACCAGTTGAACAAACCAACGGCTATCAGCAAATAATAACGGAACTTGAAAATTACTTAAGTGCGATCACCGGTTTTGCCGGTACTTCCATACAGCCCAATAGTGGCGCCCAGGGCGAATATGCCGGTCTATTAACCATCCGCGCCTATCATGCATCAAGAGGCGAAAGCCATCGCAACGTGGTATTGATTCCGATCTCTGCACATGGTACCAACCCCGCAAGTGCGGTGATGGCTGGTATGAAAGTAGTGGTTACTAAATGCGATGAAGCCGGGGATATTGATATGGCTGATTTAAAAGAAAAAGCGGCAGAACATAAAGATGATCTGGCAGCGTTGATGATTACTTATCCTTCCACGCATGGTGTATTTGAAGAAAGCATCAAGGAAATTTGTGCAACCATTCATGAATATGGCGGACAGGTGTATATGGATGGCGCCAACATGAATGCACAGGTTGGTTTAACCAGCCCGGGTATGATTGGCGCCGATGTTTGTCACTTGAATCTGCACAAAACTTTTGCCATTCCGCATGGTGGTGGCGGTCCGGGTGTTGGTCCTATTTGCGTGGCAAAACAGTTGGTTCCATTTTTACCAGGTCATATGAAACTTAATAACGAAGCTACCAACTCACATGCCGTAAGTGCAGCGCCGTATGGAAGTGCCAGCATCTTACTCATCAGTTATGCATATATAAAAATGCTGGGCGCAAAAGGCTTACGCAACGCAACCGAGTACGCTATTTTGAATGCCAACTACATGAAAGTACGCCTTGAAAAATATTACAAGATTTTGTACGTCGGCAAAAACGGCACCGCAGCACATGAGTTTATTGTTGACCTGCGTCCGTTTAAAACCAGTGCTGGTGTAGAAGCCGAAGATGTTGCCAAACGTTTGATGGATTATGGTTTTCATGCGCCTACACTTTCCTTCCCTGTCGCCGGCACATTAATGATTGAACCGACAGAAAGTGAAGGCAAGGCAGAACTGGATCGTTTTTGCGATGCATTGATAGGCATTTATCATGAAATAAAAGCTATTGAAAATGGCAGTGTAGACAAAAAAGAAAACTTGTTAAAGAATGCACCCCATACATTGCATGTAATTACTGTAGATGAATGGACCAAACCCTACAGCAGGCAACTGGCCGCCTTTCCGTTACCTTATGTACAGGAAAATAAATTTTGGCCAAGCGTAAGCAGGGTTAACAATACGTATGGTGATCGTAACCTGGTATGCACCTGCGAGCCCATAGAAAGTTACATGGAGCCGGCTTTGAGTTAACCAATCAAATCTGTTTTTTAAAAAAAGTTCAACTTAACCAGTTGGACTTTTTTTATTTATGGATGAATTTGTGATGATTAATAATGTTGTACATTTCACCATGCAAAAGAAGTACTTCCTCTTATACGGAGCCAATGGCTACACCGGCCGGTTAATTGCCAAACTCTCCGCTACTTACAATCTTGATCCGATACTGGCTGGTCGCAATAAAAAAGCCATTGAAGATTTAGCGGAGGATTTACAACTGCCCTATCGTGTGGTAGATTTAGATGATACCGAAAAACTGCATAAAGTATTGGGCGAGGTAAAACTGGTATTGCATGCCGCAGGACCGTTTCAAATAACGGCCCGGAAAATGATAGAAGCCTGCATTGCTACCGATACGCATTACATCGACATTACCGGCGAGATAGCTGTATTTGAAATGGCGAAACGCTATAATGATGCAGCAAAAGAAGCCGGTGTAATGCTAATGCCGGGCATTGGCTTTGATGTGGTGCCCACCGATTGTATGGCTTTGTTTCTAAAAAATAAATTACCCGATGCCACCCGGCTTCAACTGGCCTTTGCTTCTGTTGGCGGTGGTTTATCGCATGGCACGGCAACCACAATGATCATGGGGCTGGGCGAAGGAGGAGCAGTAAGAGCAAACGGAAAAATAGTGTCAAAGCCACTTGGGCATAAAGGCATGTGGGTTGACTTTTTGATAAAAGCCGGCATAGAAAAAAAGCTGTTTGTAATGACCATTCCCTGGGGTGATGTGGCTACTGCTTACTTTACTACCAGCATTCCGAATATTGAAACCTACACCGGCATTACACCCAATATCTACAAAATGTTAAAGTTTCAATGGGCCTTTAACTGGCTTCTGAAAACATCCTTTTTCCGGAGAATTGCCCTCAAAAAAATAAAGCAAAAACCAGCAGGTCCTGCCGATGAAGCAAGGGCAAAAAGCAGTAGTATGATTTGGGGAAAGGTACAAAATGCGGCAGGCAAAACAGTTGCTGCCACCATGAAGGTAAAAGATGGTTATACCTTAACTGCCCATAGCAGTTTGCTGATAGCTCAAAAAATATTGGCCAGTAATTTCAAACCCGGCTATCAAACCCCCGCCGCCGTATATGGCGAAGACCTTATACTGGAAGTGCCGGATACAAAAAGAACTTCAGCCGTTTATAGCTAAAGTTCTTTTTGAGTAAGTTATCTGCGAACAAATATTTTAAGTGCCGAAGCAACTTTAATTTACCTGTTTGACGGTATTAATTTAAACAGTTGCGGCAGTTTGCTTTGGCAGGGATATCCTGTTAAACTCCGCTCCGCTGAAAATCTTTGCTAACTTATTATCCTGTGATTGTTTCCACTCGTTGATATTGGTTTCAGAAACAATGCGCCAGAAATTTTTTGATTTTAAATCTTCGTAATCAGGTGATTGAACAAAAATACCTAATATGGTATTTCTCTTTTTAAACTCAATTTTAACTGCATTTTTTGCAAGGTGCCCACCTTCAATAAATTTGGCAATAGCTTCGTTTATCATGTATTTTTTTTTGCAAATGTAGGCTATTTAAGCTGCATTTTTTCAAGTATTTCAATAAGCACGCCTGTTTCACGGTTTGTCAACCGAAATACGATTGAATTAGGCCGACAAATGATCGAGCCCTAACTCAGGGTTTTCTCCCTTTACGCCATGAAAGAAATC
>JBGSMI010000081.1:0-5155 GCA_041740215.1 Ferruginibacter sp. | reverse complement strand
GCCTCATGTCGTAGCTTGCAGGTCTCATTTTTCAATTTAAATTATAAGTGGATGGCAGTCTTAAAAAATATTTTCCCCCCGCTGGCAGAAGTGCCTGCGGAGTGGCAATTGAATGGTTTTATAGAACAACGGGAATACCTGGTTGGCGGAGAGCTTTGTACCTGGCAGGGCGAAATGAATGAGGTGATGTCGCCGGTATCTGTGAACGATGGTGATGGTGTTAAAAAGAATATTATTGGGAGCACACCGTTGCTGACAGAGAAAGAATCGCTGGAAGCGTTGGATGCGGCTGTGTTAGCCTACAATAACGGTACCGGTGAGTGGCCAACCATGAGCATTTCAAACAGGATTGGCCATGTAGAACGATTTTTGGCAGAGATGAAAAAGCAACGTTCCGCCGTGGTAAAATTACTGATGTGGGAAATTGGCAAGAATCTGCCCGATAGCGAAAAGGAATTTGACCGCACCTGTATTTATATTGAAGATACCATCCGTGAATTAAAAGGCATTGATCGAGGTAATTCTAAATTTGAAAATGAAGAAGGCGTAATTGCTCAGGTACGCCGTGTGCCGTTGGGTGTGGCCTTATGTATGGGGCCTTACAACTATCCTTTAAATGAAACCTTTACTACCCTGATACCGGCATTGATCATGGGCAATACGGTTGTTTTTAAGCCGGCCAAATACGGGGTGCTTTTTATAAAACCATTGCTGAATGTTTTTAAGGAATGTTTTCCAAAAGGCGTGATCAATATTATTTATGGCCGTGGACGGGAAACAGTAGGCGCATTGATGGAAACCGGAAAGATAGATGTGTTTGCTTTTATCGGTACTAACAAAGGTGCCAGCGAAATCAAAAAATTACATCCCAAGCCACATCGTTTAAGAAGCGTACTGGGCCTTGATGCTAAAAACCCGGCCATCATTTTGCCGGATGCTGATCTTGATATTACGGTGAGCGAATGTGTAGCGGGTTCACTCTCCTTTAACGGACAGCGATGCACCGCATTGAAAATTATTTTTGTACAGGAAGACATTGCAGCTCGTTTTCTGGAGAAATTTATCCCCGCTGTTGATAAGTTAAAAGTGGGCATGCCATGGGAAGAAGGCGTTAAAATAACTCCGTTGCCAGAGCCGGGGAAAACCGAATATTTAACGGGACTTGTAAAAGATGCGGAACAGTTTGGCGCTGCTGTGATCAATGAAAATGGTGGCGAAGTAAACGACACTTTCTTTTATCCTGCCGTGTTGTATCCGGTAAATGCTCAAATGAAAGTGTATACAGAAGAGCAGTTTGGTCCGGTGGTGCCGGTGGTTCCTTATAAAAATATTGAAGAGGTGATTGATTACGTAGTGCAATCTAATTTCGGACAGCAGCTCAGCATTTTTGGAAACGATCCGAAACAAATTGCTCACCTGATTGATGAACTCGCCAACCAGGTCGGTCGCATCAATATCAATGCACAATGCCAGCGTGGTCCGGATGTGTTTCCTTTCAACGGAAGAAAGGATAGTGCAGAAGGCACCCTTAGTGTGGCGGATGCATTGCGGGCTTTTAGCATCCGGATATTGATTAGTACAAAAGACAATGCTACCAATAAAGCTATTGTGCAAAGCATCGTAAAAGAACATCAAAGCAATTACCTGCGACTGGATTATATTTTTTGATGGGTTTGATGGGAAGAGAAGATTGTGTTTAAAAATTGCGAAACGCTCTGGTGTTTCGCAATTTATTTTGAATAGGAAATTTTGGGACCACTAATTTTTTATTGCGCCAAACTCATTAATGATTTCTAACATTCATTAACCGGATAAATACGAATGAAAAGAAAATAAAGAACATCCAGTCATTTGCTCCATAGATAGCGTAATAAATACCAGCCATTTTATCTTTTGCAAACACATCCGAAACATTATTATTAAGCATCCATTTTATCCAGATAAAACCATAAATGAGTTTTTCAAGAGCAAACACGGCTACAAGCCATTTTACAGTATGATAATTTTTTGCAACTGCTATATAGGCTAAGCCCCAAACTACTATCATCAACAATCCAAAATTCGACATCACTGCCGGATCAGATTCAGGAATTACAGCATTGGTAAAGAATCTTGAAAAAAGCAAGACTGCCATATTCATTAATCCGGCAGCAATAAACCCTTTCGTAATTGTTTCAGTTTTTATTGTCATGGTTAATTTATTTTAGGTTTATACTATTGATCATTTATAACTGCTTATCGGCCTTTACTTAGTCTACAGGGTTAGAGCCTTGCGTTGTGGCTTTTCCATTGTCCGTCTGCCCGAACCATTGCCGGGTAAAGATAGTAATGCTAAAGAAGTATTCATAGCCGTGCTTTATTTTCGGTGGGTATTTTATTTAGGAGGGCTAGTTCAGGCACATCTGCCCTTCACGTGCGGTAATGTGAGGAGCAGGCATAAAAATTGACCTTGTTTACACGACTAACTGTAACCCTGCAATTTCAGTAATGCCAGTTACCTATAGTATGCCTAAATCTTTGAATAGGATGCTATTTGCCATTGAAATAATAAACAACAGGAGACAAGTTTATCGAACACTCTCCGCATTATTCTATCTGGCATTTTAAAACTTCTATTTGTATTTTATAAAATGAAGTTTCCTTCCAGGATAATTACTGCTTCTCCAATGATGCATACTTTATCTTCTAAAAGTTCTGTACTCATTGTTCCTGTTCTTTGTGAAGATTGATAGGCATTCAATTTTGTTTTATTCAATTTTATTGCCCAATATTTTGTCAAAAAAGTTTGAACACCTCCTGTTACAGGATCTTCATTCGTTCCTGCCCATGGCCAAAAATATCTGTAATGAAAATCAAAATACTCACTGTCCGAAACAGCAGTTACCAATACACCATTTATTCCTGTATATGAATTTATCAATGCAATAAAATCAGGTTTCAAATTTGCCAATTCAAGCGTACTTTCAATTTCAATTAAAATTATTTTGTTGTTTGGACTGTATCTTTTATTTACAATTTCAGTAATTCCGAGAGCGTCTGACATTTGATGAGCTACTTCAATTTCTTCCGTGTCATAAACAGGAAACTGCATTTTGATTTTATGATCTACCTTCTCAATAAACAGTTCAACGTTGTTGCAATTCACAAATATTAAACTGTCAAAAGAGGTGTTATCAAAAATGATTTTTGATGAAGCCAATGTGGCGTGCCCACACAAAGCGATTTCAGTCTTTGGCGTAAAAAATCTAATGCTATAAATGTTGCCTGCTATTTGTTTTATAAATGCAGTTTCAGAAAATCCAATTTCTGTTGCCATACTTTGCATAGTTGTACTGTCTAAATCATTTTCAGCAATACAGACAGCCGCAGGATTTCCTTTGAATTTTTGATTGGTAAAAGAGTCGACAAAATATGTTTTCATTGTTAAATTTGTTGCACCGAAGGCCCATAAAAATACAAAGGGTGAAGCTAACAAACAAAAGCTAACAGAATTACGTCCGCCGAAGTAAATACTGATGCCAAAATGTTGAGCGAACAAAGTCCAGGCATGATAACTTCAAACCGCCTGTTGAACTTCCTATTGGTCTGTCAAAATGCGCAAATTGGTGAATAGAAATGCAAGTGTCTGTCAAGGAGAGTACCTCAGGCTGTCTACCCATCGAAGTGTTTGTCATGCTTATTAATTGAAAGACGTATTTTGAAAAGCGGTATGAATCTAGAGGCGCATTTTTGATTCTATTAGGAGCAGGTGTTTATATTCCCACGGCTTACTCGACGATGTTTAGTTTTATGTCTGCACAAATTTGTAGGTATTTATTAAGTGTAATATTCTCCATCCCACGGTTCCTGAAATGAAATTGTCGCACTTGGTTGTAAATTTATCATTTCGCTTTCTTCGTCAATCACAAGTCCAAAGGTTATATTGTCAAGTTGCGTTTGAAATATTTTTATTTCAATGTCTTGAAAACTAATGTTGCCTAGTTCGGAAACCATCTCTTGCAATTTGCTTTCAAGTTGGCTATCGTCTCTTTCTGTTGCCAAACCAGACCAATATTTTGTAGTTAAATAATTTCCGTCAGTGTCAAATGTGTGAAGCAAAGCATAGTCTTTTCTGTATTTTTTCCAGTCTTCTCCATTTTCAATTTCTGAAAATGGTTTGAGAAAAGCGAATGTCTGATAACCCCAAAACAATCGCCTGTCTGAAGCCTTTCCTAAAAGATGAGTATGATAATCTTCCATTCTGGTTATAGGAAGTTTGTTGGGAATTGTCATAAAATGTAGGATGTTGTGTCTTGCCCTGAAATAGGGTTGACCATTTTTGGGTGATTAAAATTTGGTACAAGCTATTCTTTTTTTCAACAGATCATTGATACGCCTAAAAAGACTTGAATGAATTTTTTAAACCCAGGTAACAACCCTTTTAGGAAGTAGTAAAAAAGGTAAAATGATTTTTTTCATTCTGTTATGGTTGGTTTTAAGTTTTTTGTCTATCGAAAAAAGGTCCAACGTTTATGAAAATATCCAATGTCCACGGTAAAAAATCCTGGTATCAGGATTTTCTTTTTTAATTATTGCTGTATCATTTTATTCACAGCAGTAGTAACCCGGCATACACAGGACAGAGTCTTGCGTCTGCCGGCGAAAGATTAGGAAGACAGAGCGTTCATCTTCAAAGATTTTTTTCTTTCGTTCGACACAGCCACCTTTTCATTCCTTCATTATTAAGTTTTCAAGATACAGCCTCAAACATTTATAAAAGTCGATGAAGACAATGTTGCTGAAGTTTGCTGGCTTCTTCTCCAAAGATTTTTTTAAATCCAAAGTCGGTAAATGGGTTGATATATTTCGCCTTCATATTTATTGTAAATGGTTGGTAAATTTATACAATTCTTTTCGGTTTCTTTTTATGCTGTTGATTTTGGGTGGTGGTACGACGTCTTAGGCCCACGTATTGTATCGACGGTGGCTTTTGTATTGATTGATGAAGTTGGTAAACCTGATGTGGTCGTAAGCCGGTAAGCTATAACCTTCATGCATTTACGCTTCCCAGCCGTGGTTCGTGTCCTCACGAACCACTCTCCGCCTGTAGATGCTCTCCGATTCAGTCTCTCTGCCAGCCACCACCGGTACAATCATCCATCAACAATCAATGTTC
>JBGSMI010000019.1:0-4321 GCA_041740215.1 Ferruginibacter sp. | reverse complement strand
GCATTAACCACTGTTCAGATCCCTTGTGAGATAAATAGATTGCCCTGACCAATAACGGCACCACTACAAATAAAGTAATGATATCATTAGTGTACCATGCCATCTTTACAAATGCATTATCATTGTACAGAATTTTTATCCAGATTCCCCCTGCGGCTGCAATGCCAGCAAGTAATGTAATAATGATGGAAAGAATAAGTGATGATTTGGAAAGTTGGGATTGCATTATCTAAAGTCTGTTACATTGTATTCAATACTTTTCAAAGTAAATTTTCCATACACAAATTCACCATCGGGATAATGCCAAATCGTTTCTCCGTATTTCCAGATATCCCTTCCGTCAATTTGCACATATTCTTTTACCGGTGTTGAAAAACGGTATTGCTTCATATCGCCGATGGCATAGCGATCATCTGATGTGAAATTTATGAGTTGACCCTGCTCATTAAAATAAAGAATCGCAGTTATTTTATTTACCCCATTTGTAAAAATTGCTTTGGCTGATAAACTATCCATTGCAGTCCATTCAATTCTTTTATCAATAAGCGATGCAGGAGCCATCAAACACATATCATTAAATACCGTAACAGTTTCGGCTTTGTTCATTTCTGTGCCTTTTATATTTACCACACTAAATAAGCCTAACAGTTTTATCTGCATGGTTGCCCTTTCATTTTGGTAGCAATGATAACCTGGCACAGTAGTTCCATACATTTTCGCTTTCATAAAAAATAACCTTGCTGGTGCATCAAAAAAATTGTACTGTACAGAATTAAATTTGAAATAGTCTTTTCCCTTATCCCTCATTTCTCCGTCAAAAACAATTTTCATGTTTTTTACTTTAGGTTTATTAATCGCTCCTGTATAACGGATATATTTTTGAACCGGGGCAGGTAGTGTAGCCATATCCGCTTCAATTAATAAATCATTCTGAGAAAAAATAGTTTCAGCAATATGCCTTTTTACATCTGCTTTAAACTCCTTCTCAAAATGATCAGTTGCCCAGGATGCAATGGCAACAAAAAGGATAATAATATTCGGGATGCTTCCAAATTTTGCATCTTTCCAAACTGTTATGATGAGGACTTGAGAAATTACTGCAGCAACAATTGCGATGTATGGAAAGCTTTCTTTTTTAAGCAAGAATAAAAGTGTTGCTATTACAAAAAGTATTGCAATAAACAACCAAAGTAAACCATTTGATTTTGAAATATCTTTTGTTAACAGTGTTATATTGCCATAGCTATAAGCTTTTGTAAAACCCATGATATGTATAAGCCCATGAATAAGCAAGATAAAGGCGAAAAGATATTTAAGCATATAAATAAGTTTGAGGTAATTTTTATGTTCTGATAAACCACTTAACAGAACGCCTAAGAGAGACAGGCTCTGGATAATTATTTAAATACCCTGTTCGTAAAATGAATTGAATAGGCTCGTTAATACCAATGGAATTATTTAAAAGTTGACTGGTTGCTGCTTCTTCAATTATTTGCGTCATTGGATGTATAGCGATATTCTTATCCTTTATTTTTAACCATAACCGTTGTAGTCTTTTACCTGTTTCCAGTAATGCAGTTAACGAACTATCTTTACTCGTAATCAATAACCAGCCCGCAGATTGTGAAACCTGCTTCACCACTTTATCAATACTTTGTTCTCTGAAACTTTTTTTCATTACACTTCCTTTATCGTAGAAGTTGCGTAAATACCAGGCCGCAATGCCATCTATTTCCATTCCTGCCAGTGTTAACCCATCCATATGTTTAGCAGCATCTTTGCTTGAAAACCGGATCCAGTTTGCTAATTCACTTTGAGCCGCATCTCTGTAAGCCTGAATTCTGTTGGCTTCAATGGTTTGTTCATTTAGCCATTGATGTTCTTTGGAAGTATTGGGCAAGTAATGGATAAAATCAGTTTCTTTATTAACTAAATATGTAAGGTCTTCCTTTTTAAAAGTTTCACTTGAATAATTTGATCTTACTGTTCGACGCTGTTTTATTTTTTCAATAGCATACTTTATTGGATGATTATTTTTACTGAGTTTAATATCAATAATATTTTCATCCTGATTGCTTGTTGCTAATATCGTGTACGCACAATTGTAGCCCAGGTCGCCGGCTGCATATTCAAGGTTTTGCAAAAAAGCACCGATTGATAGAATGGTTTCCCGTTGGGTGGGATCAACGCCCGGAAGCCAGCGGCTTTTATCATTGCCAATTATCCAATGATAGGGTTCAACATATTTTACAAACCATGGTTGTGTATTGTGGCCGCTTGGAGCAAGCGATGCTAAAAATAGAATCTCCCTTTCATCAGGTTTTAATGAAATACTAATTGGATCATTTTGCTTACTATCTGCTCTTACAAAATTATTTTTATCACTTATCAGATAATAAGTTACACATCCAATTACAATAGAACTACCGGCAATGCCTATAAATTTTTTTCTATTCATTATCTGCAATTTCTTCCCTGCATCTAAAGGTAGGTCTAATTAAATGCGGCAACTTGTATATTAAATGCAAAGACTTACATTATTCACAGTGCTCTTCAAATCGGTATGATAAAATGATATTTATTTCAGTGGGGTTGATGTGTGCAGCCCGTCTTTTGGAGTGGTGTGTGGGCTTTGGTGTTGAGTATTGGTATTTGCTGATGTATTCCAGAAATAAAGTAAACTTCATTAGTCTTTCTATAATTGTCATGTCAACCCCAATAATGTTTGTGATTAAAAAGTCTATGTTGAAATAGTACACAACGTTCCGCATCTACCCGAAGGGAGGGACTTTTACCACAAAACTTTATTTGAAAAACGAATGTTTGATTAACCACAAAACTGTCTTCGGAACACGAAACCCCGCCTTTTGGGTTGGTGCTGATGTGCGTTCTTTTTTCTTTTTTAGTCGTTTAGTTCATTTTCGTTAATGTCGAGTTCAACTGCTCCTAATGCCGTTAATATTTTGTCCAGATTTAATAATCTGTCCCGAAGTAGATTTTCATTTTCAAGGTCTTGTTCTGTCAGGTTTATGAGTTGCCCAACTAACAAGTCTTCTCTGAAATTATGTTCCTTTTTTAGTATTTCTATCAACTCTTCGTTGTCTGTGAAGTCTACCAACGGTATGATTTCAACTTTAAATTTCTTTAGGTCTGGGTCAATGATATTTAGTCTGTAATAGTATTTGTCAATTTTACCTAAAAGGAATGTTTCAAGTTCGCTTGCAATACTCCCTATACCGTCAAGTCGTCCATAAAAGTCAAGTTTTTTAAACGCTGGTTTGTCAAAAATTCTTTTCCTGTCAACAAGGTTATTGTAATTATGAAGCACAGAAGCAACTAGCACTATAAATGAAAAACCAAAAGCATAAAGTGTAGAGTCTGGTATTCTTTGAATAATTGGTTGTAAAGTCCAACTGTTACTAATAATTGTCGGCAAGAACGTGAATGGAAAAACAAGTAAATACGAAATTGTCAGTCCACGTAATAGTGTCAGTCTTTCGGCAATTAATATGTTTAGAAGGTCTTTCATTAAATGAAGCACAACGGAAAACGGCTTTGCGAAGGTGGTGGCATTTTGTGGTTCGTCTGTTTAAATTTATTACTAAAGTTCAAAATTAGTATAATCGCTCAGCCCTTATTCATCAGCCGGCATTTTAGCAATGCAATGTTAGTAGCCGGGCGTTTAACAATGTCAAGGTCATTGGTTTTATTAAAAATCGTTGTTATTTTATCGTATAACTCACGTTTCGTCCGTTTCCTTGTTTTTCAATAAGTCCTTTTTTGAACAATTCTGACAGAATACGTTTTACGGTTGGTGCTGGTATCGCTAACTTTTTGGCAACTTCTCCCGACTGGATGTTTGGTCGGTTTTGAATAATCGTGTAAATCGATTTTTCTTTGGGCGATAGTTGTGTTTCCAAACCGCTCTTTTTCAATTTTGTCATTAGTTGCGATTGGATATTTGACAAGCAATTCAAAAAGAATAGGATCCAATCGGTTACATCTTCGTTTGGGCGCTGTGTTTGACAACTTCTTAGTACCTGGTAATACTCGTTTTTTCGATTTTCTATCTCGTGCTCAAAACTCACATATTGTATCCATTTATATCCGTGTTTGAGCAACAACATTGTCGAAATCAAACGGCTTAACCTACCGTTTCCGTCCTGAAATGGGTGAATGCTCAAAAAATCATATACAAAGGATGCTATTTTAATTAACGCGTGTACTTCTGCCTCGGAATTATACCAATTTAGCAAGGCTCTTATGGCATCTTCGGTGGCAAATCCCGCGTCGGTGGTTTGAAAAATGATTTGTCGTGTAC
>JBGSMI010000444.1:0-14611 GCA_041740215.1 Ferruginibacter sp. | reverse complement strand
GTTTGGCCTAAGTGTGGTATTACTATTTCTATTCAGTAAGCTAAAGCAAAGGCAATCTTTACTGAACTGAATAAAAAAAACGGCATATAACACGGGCTTGGCAAAAGTGGCGGTTCAGTGCTCCGCAGACACATTTGTGGTGAATCAAAGTTTGGTTCTCCGCATCAACATTTGTGGTGAAAACGCCACCTTCGCCAAGCCCGAAAACGTTAGGTGCAAGCGTAGGACGACCGACAACTCGACATCAAACCGAAAGAAACAGAGGACGAAAAAGCCAACGCTTCGCAAAATTAAAAGAGGTGTTTTGCCAACGCACTTGCCGACCCAAAAACACCACATTTAATTTTGCCCAACCGCACCCAAGCCCACCCACCACCCATCACTTGGACTGGGACAATTTCCAATAAGAAAGACAATTCAGTAGAAATAGCTGCTTAGCAACGAAAAGTTGATATATTTGCAACAAATGCCGATTAATATGAATAAGAAACCAATTAATAGACTTAAAGCGGTTTTAGCTGAGCAAAGCAAGACTAACAAGTGGCTTGCTGAAAAGCTGGACAAAAATGAAACTACAATTTCAAGGTGGTGCACTAATGAAGTTCAGCCTTCTATGGACAATCTTGTTGTTATTGCTTCACTTTTAAAAATTGATGTGCGTGAATTAATTAACTCTACAGAAAACACAAAGTAATGAGCCAAGAAATTAATAATTCAGCTACCAATTTTGGTAATTTACTTGAAAGTGCAGGTGATGTTACTCTACAGGAATATTTAGAAATATATAAATCAAGAATAACACAAGAAAGCGAAAATCTATTTGTTAGAGATTTCCTTTATCCACTACTAGGGAAAGAAAAAATTAAATATGTAGTGCCTCAATATCCATTTATTGATTCAGAAGGTCGTTCAAGAAGAATAGACTTTGGAATTGTCTTCAATAACAAAAGAGTAGCACTAGAAGTAAATGGAGAAACTTACCATGCAGAAGGAATTATTCCTAATGAAATGTTTGACGACAATCTTAATCGTCAAAATGAAATCCTAAATGCAGGTTGGTTCTTATTGAGGTATTCTTATTCTCAATTGCAACATCCTGAATGGCGGACAAGGGTTGCAGAATCTTTGTTTTATTTATTAAGAAAACGAATACCTGAAATTCTCTCAGATGTGCTTATTGAACCGAACTATCTTCAAAATACGGTTTTAGACGCACTTGATTATTATCGGTCAAAAGGATGGAAAAAAGGAATTGTTGTTTTACCGACAGGAACTGGTAAAACATTTCTATCTGCATTTGATACATTAAAGACACCAGGAAGAATTTTGTTTATTGTGCACCGCTTAGATATTCTAAAGCAATCAAAAGAAGCATTTGAAAAAGTTTATCCAACCGCTGTCTTAGGACTTTTAACTGGGGAAGTAAAAGAAAATGTTACAGACAGTAAGATTTTGTTTGCTTCAAAGGATTCATTACGTAGCACAGAAATATTGACAACTTTTAGCCCAAATGAATTTGATTATATAATAGTGGATGAAGTTCATCACGGACAAGCTCCAACTTATCAAATGGTCTTAAAGTATTTTGAACCCAATTTCTTCATGCTTGGCTTGACGGCAACACCAGACCGCATTGATAGAAAGGATATTTTTGAACTATTTGATTATCAGAAAATATATGAATACAATCTTTTTGAGGCTATTGAAAACGGATTCCTTGTGCCATATACATACTATGGACTTCAAGATAATATCGATTACAACACAATTAAGCATAATGGAGTAAAATATAATGTTGCAGACTTAGATAGCAAATTAATTATCAAAGAACGAAATCAAAAAATACTTGAGGAGTATTTATCAAAAGGGTCAGGAAATAAAGCACTTGGTTTCTGTTGTTCTGTTAAACACGCTAAAGCAATGGCTGCATTTTTTAGTGAGAATGGAATACTAGCGATTTCAATAACATCAGAATCTGCAAATCGAGACGAGCTTATAAAAGGCTTCAGAGAAAATTTATATTCCGTTGCTTTTACAGTTGATTTATTTAATGAAGGTGTTGACTTTCCAGATTTAAGAGTACTACTTTTTTTAAGACCAACGGAATCTAAAACAGTATTTTTTCAACAGTTAGGTAGAGGCTTAAGACTTTGCGGTGGAAAAGAAAATGTTGTGATTATTGACTTCATAGGAAACTACAAAAAGGCAAATAACATAAGAAAATATCTTTCGAAAGGTTCGAGCACAAAAACAAATCCAGCAAATGGTAGAATAGAAAAAATTGAATATGAATATTCGCCAAAATGTGAAGTCGTTTTTGATGTCGAAGTTGAAGAGATATTGGATAGACAAGATACAAGTGAAAGAGAAATTACAAAGGAAGATTTAATAGATGCTTATTACAATTTAGCTGAGATAATCAGCAAAAAGCCGACTCCAGAAGATATGAATCGTGAAGGAGAATTTAAAATCAGTAGGTATGTTGCTGTTTTTGGAACATGGGTTAGTTTTCTAAAGGAAATTGGAGAGCTAACAGAATTTAGTTATCACTTTCCGCAGGGAACACATTTAGGGCATATTATGTACGTTCTTAATACGGTCGGTTCGCATTCAATTCAAGGTAGCCACATTTCACCTGAATATGTAAAGTTTACGGGAAATTACTCGGAAGGACAAATGGGTAACTTCGAACGTAAAACTAAATATTCCTTGCAAGCCTCAATGGAATTAGGCTTAATCATAGACTTTAGACAAGAAGCACTTGAACAAGATTTCAAAATCGTACTCACGAAAAGTGGACAAGACATTTACGATATTTTACATCCTATGCTTGAAAAGTTAGATTTAACTTTCAATGAAGATGGCAAAGCAGAAATTTCGTGGAGTATGAATTGCGAAAACACAATCAATGAAACAATTAAAAATTACCTGAATGTAAACCCAACGGCTAAAAAATTACTAAGAACCGTATTCTTAAAAATGGATGCGGTCAATATGCTTTTAAAATATCTTTATTCAATACAGCGAAAAGTTACAATTACAAAAGCTGAGGTTTATGCTGATTTCTTTGAAGCTCCATTTGTTAAAAGCTATCTTGAAAGGCATGGTTTAGAAAACCCAACAGAAAATGTAATAGTAAGACGAGTTCCATTTCTGTTCAATATCCTAGAGTCGTTAGGGATAATAAATCAAGGTAGAAGTAACATTAAAGTATTGGCATTTATTCCTGCTAGAGAAGTTATCAAACTTAATAGCAAAGAAAACGATGATGAAATTGATAATCGAATTTCAAGGATTATCGATTTCAATAGAGAATTATCAAAAACACAAACTGAAGAACAAACTGGTATTGCAGCAGAACCTAAACCAATTTACAACATTGACAAATTACAAGAGCAATATTTTTCGGCAGATGAAATATCGCTTTTAAAAGAATCATTCGGTAAGGATTTCCTTACTGAAAATTATTACTTACAAATTGAAGAAATTTAAAACCAATGGCAAACAAATCTCATTTTAATAGCGGTCATATTGCATTAAATAAGCAAAAAAAAGACGGCAAGGAACACAGTTCTTCAATTGACAATAAAAAAATCACAAGCAGCTTACATGGCTTGTATATTGAAGATGCAATTAAGTTCCTAAAAAAACTCCCAGACTCCTCAGTTCAATTAATTCTAGTTGACCCTCCATATAATCTTGACTTGGATTATTGGGATACTTTTGATAATTATCTTGAATGGGCTAAACAATGGCTTGACGAGATTTACAGAGTTTTAGAAGACTCAGGTAATTGTGTAATTTTTGGAGGTTTCCAATATCAAGATTTAAGAAAAGGTGACTTGCTTGAAGTCTTACATTATACTAGACACAATACAAAACTACGGTTTACCAACCTTGTAATTTGGTATTATAAAAATGGAATGAGTGCTCATCGTTTTTTTGCTAACCGACATGAAGAAGCTGTTTGGCTGACTAAAACAAATAAATATTACTTTGATTTAGATTCAGTCCGTGCGCCATACGATGAAGAATCAAAAAGAATGGCATTAAAAGACAAAAGACTTATTCCTGAAAATATTGAGAAAGGTAAAAACCCAACAAATGTTTGGGAAATTGGACGCCTTAATGGCAATTCAAGCGAAAGAGTTGGACACCCAACCCAAAAACCTTTAGAGATTATTAGACGGTTTGTAAAAAGTCTTTCATATGAAGGTTCAATTGTGCTTGATTTTTTTGCAGGTTCAGGTACAACAGGAGTGGTTTGTATGGAAGAAAATAGACATTCAATAATGGTGGACTCAGACGCTAAAATAAAAGAGTATTTAAACCTTCATATAAAAAATAATCAGACAATCCTTGAAAAGCGAAAATATGAAATTGTCGAAAATGTTGACATTGAAAAGTTACTTGCTAAAATGAAAACGGAACAATAATAGCCAATGCTTTTGGTAGCACATTTGCATTTTTTTCCAACGCACAAGCCAAACAAAAAAATACAAAAGAGCTACCAAGCCAACGCACCAAGACCCTGCAAACAATGGACAATAGAGCAACGACAGACAGAACGCCAGTGCAGACATAAACCGACAAGAAACAGAAAAAAAATCGTAACTTTCGACACTAATTAATACAGAAGAAAATGATAGCTGAAAAGACATTAAACAGGACACTGCACATTGCAAAGTCTTCAAAAAAAGACGAGTTTTATACTCAACTATCAGATATTGAAAGTGAGTTGACTCATTACCAAAAACTATTTAAAAACAAAGTGGTTTTTTGTAATTGTGACGACCCAAGAAATAGTAATTTCTTTAAATACTTTGCATACAACTTTGAAAAGTTAGGGTTAAAAAAGTTAATAACAACTTGTTATAAAAATCAAGAGACAGATTTATTTATCAACGAAGAAACTGAAAAAGCAGTTTTTCTTGAATACAATGGAGACATCAATGGTAACAAAATACCTGATGCAGAAGAAATTGGTATAAAACCACTCATTGGTGATGGTGATTTTCGCAGTAAAGAATCCATTGAGTTATTGAAACAATCCGACATTGTAGTTACTAATCCTCCATTTTCGTTATTCAGAGAATATGTTGAGCAATTAGTGAAATATGAAAAGAAATTTTTAATAATTGGAAACATTAACGCAATTACTTATAAAGAAATATTTAAACTAATCAAAGAAAACAAAGCTTGGTTAGGTATTAATATGGGTAGAGGTATTTCAGGTTTTATTGTTCCAAACGATTATGAATTATTTGGCACAGAAGCACGTATTGACGAAAATGGTAACAGAATAGTTGCGACAAATAATTGCTTATGGTTAACAAATTTGGACACATTTAGACGGCACGTTGATATTGTTCTAACTAAAAGATATTACGGCAACGAAATTGAGTATCCTAAGTTTGACAATTATGATGCAATCAATGTGGATAAGACCCAGGATATACCAATGGATTATGGAGGAGTTATGGGAGTTCCTATTACATTTTTACATAAATACAATCCAGAACAATTTGAACTAATCAAATTCAGAAAAGGAAATGACGAGAAAGATTTATCTATAAATGGCAAGTGTCCATATTTTAGAATTTTAATCAAAAACAAAAAACTCTAAATATTTCAATACAAAATAAATCAATGGCAAAAAAGCAAACAGACCGACTACGAATAGAAAAAGTAAGAGGACAAGGACCGAAGGAAATATTTGGAGTTAATGCTCAAATACACGATAAGTCAGTAAATAGTTTTTCAAAAGTTGTTTTTGAAACTTTGAAAACAGACTTTCCACATCTTGAGTTTCGTTTTAGAGACAACATTAAAAAAAAGGAAATCAATGAAAAACTCAATTCAGTTGATGCAAGATTAGGCATTACAGTTTTTGTTGAAAACGCATCAATAAAACCCGATGGCGGAATAATTGAAGTTAAAGACAAAGACGACAAGTGGCGTATTGTATTAGTGTGTGAAGCCAAACATCAAGGAAAAGATATTGAAAACATCGCCAAAGGAATTTTGGTGGGTAAAAACAGCAATCAGGATTTAATGGTAGCAGGAAATGCAATTGAGCGTTCCCACAAGAACATCAATGAAATGAGAAACATAATGATTGACGAAAAGCACTTTCCTTACATCCTGTTTTTGCAAGGTTCAAATTTTCTGACAGAACCAACAGCGGTATTAAGACCAGACGGAACTGAAGTAATTTTGAAACACGATGCAGGTTCTCTAAACAGAATAGACAGATTGACTTCAGCAAATTATAGTTTGCCTATCAACCAAAATAGTTGCGAAAATATATTCATCACAGTTTACGGAAAATCTGTTATGCTTCAAGCAGTATCCATATATACAAAATCAACCGAATGGACGGTTGATGAAATGTTACCTATAATGATGGATGTTTCAAAAACGTCATTAAAAATTTTAGGACTAACTGAATAATGGACGGACAGCAAACGCCAGCACCTAACAGCACCTACCCAAAAGGCGGGGTTTCGTGTTCCAAAGATAGTTTTGTGGTTAATCAAACATTAGTTTTTCAAATCAAGCTTTGTGGTAAAAGTCCCGCCCTTCGGGTAGCTGCAAAACGTTGGTAGCAATGCAAAATGACCGTATGCTTAAACTAATAGACAATTATACTTTAGGTTTGTTTGACAATGAAGATAATATTATAGCCAGACACAAACCACGTTGGACAAAGTTTGAACAATTCAGAAGAGTAAAGGAAAATTTGAATATTATTAGAGAAAACGAGAACGGCTTTTCATGTTACACAAAAGACGAAGCAAACATTTACTGCCTTGACGACCAATTTAATATTTTATGGACGATTAAGAAACCATTTGAGAACGATAATTTTCCAAATCAAATTGTTTGGGACAAAGCAACTATCTTAAGACAAACTGAAGATGGTTATTTGACGCTTGAAATTATTGACAAATCAAACACATTTATTTGCTCAAGCCAGAAAGGCATTACTGTGACCGTTGATTATGAAACAGGAAATACATTATCAAGAGAGTTTACAAAGTAATACGAGCTTGACAAAAAAGAAAAACAATAAAGCGCTTTGACAGGAAAATGTTAGCCTTCAAAAATGCACTGCTACCAACACAAACTGTACATAAACCCCAGTAAATCAGGCTATTTTTTTATAATAATTTCTATCGAATAAAGTTTCATTTTTATAACCCCAAATACTTGTTTTAAAAGCTTGTTTGCTACCACAATTACGGCTGGTTTTTTATTTTTCCCTTTTGCTACCAAACGGTCAAATAAGGCCTTGCAGGCACCATTGGTGTCTTTGGCCTTACGTGCACACATATAGAGAGCTTGCCTGAGCCTGGATCCATCCTGCTTCCACATTTCTCATTCCACCTTCAATATTTGGCCTCAACTAAACTTACATGACCGCCCTGCTTGCATTAAATTCCATTTTTCGCAAGGTGCCCGGCAAAAATCCTTTCGCGGGGACTTCTTTTTTGCTAAAAGAGAAAGTATATTTATGTCCAATTTAAACCTAACATTTATGAAATTGACCAAAACAGCGTTTACACTGCTTTCAATTTTGTTCCTTCAAACGGCTAATGCCCAAAATGTCGGCATCAGTGATAATGGATCTACCCCATTTGCAGGAGCTATATTGGACCTTAATAGTACCACCAAGGGACTTTTGATACCGAGGCTTACCACCGCGCAACGGGTTGCCATGCCAAATCTAAGTGCAGGGATGATGGTATTTGATACCGACGACAACCACTTTTGGTATTATACAACGAGCTGGCAGCAGGTTTCGGGTTCCGGATGGTTGCTTAGCGGCAATGCAGGTACATCCGCTGCCACCGATTTTATTGGAACTACCGATTCGAGAATTCTGAATTTTCGCACCAATAATACCAATCGCTTACAGATTGGTACTACCGGTGATGTCATTTTGCCTTCCGATCAAAACAGCCTTCAGTTTGCAACTGCAAGTGCTACCTCTAATGCGCCGATGATGCGCATGTTTCAGAGTGGCGTTGAAAACCGTGACCGGATGGTAATTGGCCACTCCCCGGACTTCCCTAACTGGGGGTTGGAATACCGGGATACCACAGATGTATTTTACCTTAGAGCAACTAATGGACGAAAGTTTGCCTTTGAATTAATGAGCGGCCACATGGGTATTGGCGTAGAAAACCCGGCTTTTCCACTAGACGCAGTTGGACGTTTAAGGCTCAGATCAGGGCTTAATTTAGCTAATTCTCCAGGCATCTGGTATAGCAATCTTACTAATACGTTCGACAGGGCTTTTTTGGGGATGTCAAAGGCCGACTCCGGGTTAGGAATTTTTAGTCAGCACCTGAACAGATGGGCTATTGAATTTGAGTTAATGCGTGAGCCGCGGCTTGGTATCAATACCAGAAATGGAGGAGATGGAGTAGTAAGGGCCGAGTTACATGTCATGCACTCCAACTTCGGGGGCGCTAATGATGGGGTCCGCATTCAAAATGAAGGTACCAACACGCATTTTTGGAATTTGTACACTTCCAATACCACCGGTGCATTTGAATTTTTTAAGAGCGGGCTTAAAAGAGGTATAATCGACGCAACAAGTGGAGCCTATACCGCCGTGTCAGATGAGCGTTTGAAAAAAAATATTCAAAAAATGCCAAACGGGATACTTACAAAAATAATGCAACTTCAACCTTCCACTTATCAATTTAAGGAAATGCAGGGCGATGAAGGTGGTATAATCAGTAGTGACCGGTATTACTATGGTTTTATAGCACAGGAAGTAGAAAAGCTATTTCCATCGCTTGTGTATACAGGAGGTGACGACCCGGCCAAAACCGTCTATACCATGGATTATGCCGGCTTTGGTATCCTCGCTATAAAAGCGATACAGGAACAGCAGACTATTATTGATCAACAAAAAACAATGATAGAAAATCTGCAAATGCAAATGCAGATGGTAATGGAGAAATTGAAAATCAATAAGGTGGAATAAACCATTTATGAGATATCTTATATAAACAAGAGAAAAATGGCCAATTGCTGTATAAAAAATCTTTTCAAGAAATCAATTACATTAGTAATCCTGAAGTTTTCAAATTAATAAAAGCGACAGGTAATCCTTATTCCCTTGTTTTAAAGAGACTTGAAAAAAGCGAAGAAATTCATGTTTCGAATTTGAGGTTATTCCTGCTCAAAAAGCTCTTTCTCAGAAAGGATCGATTTAAAGGTCATATTTTCGCTTTCCATTTTTACGTTTCCCTCCCGATAGCTCTCATAGCTATCGGGATCGGAAACATACTTCCTCACTCATACATTGAATTTCAAATCCCAAATTCAAGAAATCCCAAATCCCAATTAGAAAAAGTCCAAACCCGAATGTTCGGGTCCCAACTACCCAATTCCTAATCCCCAATCCTTCACTCCCCCCACTACTAATCCCCAATTCCTAATCCCATTTCCCATATCAACCTTTCCCCTTTTTCCGTACCGGTTCATCCCAACTGCCTCAAAATACATCGAGTGAGATAATGATCAATTCCCTTTTGCATACTGGCCAGCATTTATACTTTTTAGAATAGCTTCATTCTGAGCCTTTAATAATGCTACCTGCTTTTCTAAAAGATCTATTTGTTGTTGTTGCTCCTGCATACCAGCTATCAAAACCGGAATAAAACCAGCATAAGTGACACCATATAAATCCCGTTTCCCCCCTTCGTTTACAGACTCAATCAATGGGGCTAATTCGGGATAAATACTTCTTACTTCCTGCGCAATAAGACCGATATGTGTCGCATTATTTGATTGATCGTTAAACTGATAATTAGCAGGTCTTAATTTTAATATGTTTGGCATTTGAGCCGGCAAGGTTTGTATCGCTTTCTTCAGGCTTTGATCGGATACACTCGCATAGGCGCCGGTAGTTGCATCAAAAGTACCCCGTAAACTCCCGTTTCTGTAAAGTCTAAAGTCGCCTGTACCAGACACAAACTGCATCCAATTTTCAGAAGTAGATTGATTCTCAATTCTAAAACCATCCGATAGGCCAGGGGAAAAATTATCATGTTTGATATGTAATTGTGATGAAGGTCTTCCAATGGAACCAATCAGAAGACCATTCTTAATATTGGTGTTCCCCTCGCGACTAAACTCCATAAGGGTGTCGATAGGGAGACAGCCTGCAAGAATGGATAAGGTATTATTTTGGCCATTGTGTATCCATTGAAAACCACATACCCCTCCTGCAAAATCTAAATCTTCTGAAAAAATAAGTCTACCTGATCCTTTATTGTTGAAACCACCAATATGACCTATACTGATAGTAGCAGAAGAATCAGAAGCCCCTACAGAAAGGGTGGTTGACGGATTGGCTACACCAATACCTACTTTATCCTGACCAAAAGAGAACAACCCTGCCAAAACAAAAGACAAAGTCAAAAAGATAATTTTTTTCATGATTTTTTTTAATTGAGATACAATGAACAATTCTATTCATTGATAAAATAATAATGCCAATAAAATTGAAAGTAAAATAGCAAAATAAGCTGACAATTACAAAAAACGTTAGACTATTACCTGAACCAATTTGTAAGCAAATAAAACAATACCGTCAAGCGATTTAACAGGCAATGACTTCTCAAACATCATTATCAACCTTATTTATGCCCAACTGCTAATAAACAGCCTGAAAATAAAACCGGCTATACAGAAAAAGAAATTATGCAAACAGGGCGCTTGATGACAACACGGAGGCTTTTGAGGAAATCAACTATAACCATTTTTATCCCGCCAAACAAAACAACCAAACTATTTTTTCTTCCCTATAAAAATTCTTTAAAACTAATTGCATTAATGGTATAAACTTTCCCCTAAGAAACATGCCTTTTTCTTTAGCCTGATGATCACGGCTTTTGCAGCCCAATCACAAAACGCAGGTATTGGCACCACTACTCCTGCCATCAAACCGGCCGTATTTGACAGTCCTTGTTCAGCTAAATTCAGAGTGCAAACTGGCAGCGCTGACAATGAAGCAGCCCTTGAACTGTAATCTTTGAATATGGCATTCGATTTTCTTCAAATTGGAAAATACAAGGTGGGGGCTTCGGGTATCCTTGCCGGTATTGCTTTAAGTGGACTGTCCTCTATACCAGCGATGGTATTTCAATTTTGTCATGCCCTCCATTGATCTGTAACATGGAATTACCCATCCCGAATTCCTGCGGGACCCTGATCTGAAATGCGGGTTGCCTGTAATAATCAGATAATTATCTGCCGTCTGAAAGACAAAATTTCATTTATCCGATGCTTTTATTTCCAAATCACCTGAATAGGGTATTGACAATGCGGTTTAATTGTTTAAACTTTATAGGATTACTCACTTAAAACATGTTTTATGGCAAAAGGATTCACCATTCCGGTAGTTGTGGACAAGCAACAAACCGGCGAAAAGCAATTAACCGTTTTTGCGTTTTCAAGAAACGGCAAATTAATGGGAAGCAGGGATGTTAGCGGCGGAAAAGCACAATTCGACGATTTTGAGATCCCCCCTTCCGAGCTTCGTCTTTTTATTTTACCCAAAGAATTGCCGGGGGTAGAAAATATACGAAGTATAGATGCTCTGAAAAAA
Organism: Ferruginibacter sp.; assembly: GCA_041740215.1. Classification (GTDB taxonomy): domain Bacteria; phylum Bacteroidota; class Bacteroidia; order Chitinophagales; family Chitinophagaceae; genus Ferruginibacter. The sequence continues at coordinate 2,979 of JBGSMI010000444.1, read as the reverse complement.
CTTAGAGCCTACGAGCCTGCCATTCAATTCGAAAAGGAAAAAATGATACTTAAACCCATTCCAAAAGAATTTTTTGAATGGTGGAAACTAAGGTTTTGCAATGTAAACGGGCGTGTTCAAAAATGGTTTAATCTGTATGGAACCCCGGGATACAAACCATTGTGCCGTGCACGGGTACATATTTGTGAAATAGATCAGATCAGGTTTTGGTTACCCAACATACCTGATTATGTAATTGCACGCATTCCCGAGATTATTCTTAAACCTGAAATACCTGTACGGATCCCGATACCCATACCGGATCCCATTGGACCGGTAATTATTCGCAAACCTGTTATCAGCAGAATAGCTGCGCCAAAACTAACCATCGGGTTAAAGGGTAACGCCTTTGATACCTTTAGCGAAAAAACCGTTACAGCGAGTGCATTGCAAGCTCTGCCACCCATCAGCGACGCCATTAAGCGCCAACTATTGACGAATAATATTGCAACTATCCGCCAATCATTGCTGGATAATTTCAAGCTTTTGCATCCCTACTTTTGTTATCATCCCTGGTTTTGGCCATACCTCTATAGGAGTGACGAACTCGCTGTTGTCTACACAGATTTGAATGGCCGTTTTGACACAACCATTCTTTACCTCGAAGGTGGCGACAAACCCGATTTATACTTTTGGGTGGAAATGATGATCAACGGGGTCTGGACAACGGTTTACCGCCCGCCAGTCCCCTGCAATACCTATTGGGACTATGTATGCGGCAAAGAAGTTACCATTAATGTTACGGATCCGAGGGTACTGTGGGGCTGTCAACAAATCCTTCCCGGCGAAATAGTATGGGTTAAAACGATTGGCCATGGAGCAAGTGTAAGCCGTATCAGGCAAACGCCGCTTTTGCAACCAAGCCAAAATACGCCGGCAGTAAATTATGAAAGAATCGGGCTGGCCGATTTTAATGTGGGAGGTTCTTACAAAAATCCATTTGGTAATCCCGCAGGCGGTTCTATTTACTTTATATTACAATTCAGCAGCGGACTACCAAAACCACAAATCAGCTATTATAAATGGAAATATTGCCGCACCCACAATGCAGATATGCAGGTATTAGTTTCCAATCCCTCCGATGCTGATTTTACAGATTTGGCCAACCCGGTGAGTAAAAGTTACACTTTTGAATATATTGATCCGGCAACGCTAATCAAGCACTTTGACAGCAAGGCAGTATCCCTTGGTCCCATAACCGTTGGAAGTACACCACGGCTGTATCGAATTCCTCCTACCAATCCTGCTATGGCTCCATTCAATGTACCTGAAACAAGTCCTTTCTGGGATCAAAACACGTACAGCATAGGTATTGATACGAATAGCCTTGAAGGGGATGGCCTGTATGAATTCAGGCTTGAATTGTACAATAGTGCAGGAGTTAAGGTAACCAATGCGCCAAAAAGTATATATCAGGTACCGCATGCCACCAATTTTACACCGAGTGTAGTAGCACCGGATGTAATGCAGGTATTACCAACCCCTGCTGCAACGGTTTCAGAAGGGTTTGAAATGAAGGTGCGCATCAACAACCAACGCTGCGAAGCGGCTGTTTACAAAATAAAACTGAACGGTGTGGAAGCTTCGCCCGACTGTTGCGGTTTTGTAAACTATGTAAGCCCTAATGCAGATTTGGAAGTTTCGTTTAAAGCGATGCATCCACACAACCATGCCGATTTCACATTTACCGTTCAGAAAGGAACCTGCAGCGATGCCCCAATGAGTGCGGCTTCCAATGCAGCAGGCGATGTAGCCGGGCATGTAAATGGCTATTTGCGCGATGCAAATGGAAGATACCGGAAAACCTTTAAGCCTCCTACCCTGCTTGGTGTTTGCAATGCAGGTGGCAAGGCAGCATTTGCCGAACATGTGCATGTAAATGCGCTTACGATTGATGGCAATCAGAATATTGATGGGTACGATGCATCGGCTATGGCAGCTTTTGCACTTGAGCCATAAAATAAGGTCCTTATTAAAAAAATCCGTGCCACTTAAGGTGCGGATTTTTTTTGGAACAAAAGGCAAATCCGTATAAGCAAAACGATGGAGTAAAAATGGATCAAAAAAGGTATCCATTCCCTTGCCCTGCCTATTAATAAAAAAAGTGCTCCTGCAAAAATTTCGAATTTTTAATATGTAGAAAAAGGAATAGGTTTGTTTATGTTGAAAACAAAGGTAAAAGCCATAGGAGGAAAATTCAGTGATATCAGCGAACTCAGCAAAGGATTTACATTTGCAATCGTATTAAATTAAAAATTGAAAATAATGATTATACAATCAGACAAACGATTCTTACTCGTTGATGATGACCCCCTAAACCATATGCTATCAAAAATGGTTTTAAGAAGATCATTTGGAATAGTAAAGGTAGACGAGTTTTTAAAGCCAGTAGAGGCCTTAGCATTTATTGCAACAGAATTCGAAAAAAATCCAAGTGATAAGATTATTACGCTTTTTTTAGATATTAATATGCCGGTTTTATCCGGGTGGGGTTTTCTTGACAAATTCAATGATTTTAAAGTGGAAATAAAAAATCAATTTCACATTTATATGCTTTCCTCTTCCATTGATCCTGTTGATATTAATCGCTCCAAAAGGAACCCGCTTGTTGTAGATTACATTGAGAAGCCTCTCAATAAAGAAATCCTTACAAAATTGTTTGGCTGATGAATCAGATTTCTAAATTACAAGTAGAAACGTTTTACAGGCTAATAAAGAAGGGGTCTTTCAATAGGCAAGCCTTGAAAAAGAATCCTTATCGTAGTGAATTCTCTAAAAAAAGGGGTTAATTTTACTCCGGATCATTCAAGCCAAACGGCTGGCATAGCAGGAAAAATAGTTTCAAGCTGTTCTATTTAGGAAAAGGAATCCTTGGGGACGAAACCTAATCAAAACAAAGTAATAATCATTAACACATTCAAAAAGACCATTTTTTAAACA
>JBGSMI010000441.1:0-13481 GCA_041740215.1 Ferruginibacter sp. | reverse complement strand
GGCAACCAATACGGTTACCGACATTCTTCCGTTGCGTACTAAAAATCATGCGTTGGCTGGTAATGCACTGGATATTAGCGACCAGGGCGGGGTAATAGAAATAGCCAACTGGCCGGTTAAAGGTGTGTATATGCCGGATGCCATTGCGTCTTACCGTGTAGGTACAAAAACTTACCTGGTAACTGCAAATGAAGGAGATGCCCGTGAGTATGTGGCTTACTCAGAAATTTTAAGAGCCAGCTCAGCGGCTTATGTTTTAGATCCTGTTGTATTCCCTTATGCAGCAGCATTGAAAGCAAATATTGGCCGATTAAATGTAACTACTGCCAGTGGTGATATTGACGGCGATGGCGACTTTGATGAAATACATGCTTTTGGTTCAAGGTCTATTTCAATCTGGGATGCAGCTACCGGTGCATTGGTTTGGGATAGTGGCGATCAAATGGAAATGATAACTTCCAAACATCCGATATATGGTTCCTTGTTTAATGTGAGTAATTCAAACAATACATTCAAAAACAGAAGTGATGATAAAGGACCCGAGCCAGAAGGTGTTACCATTGGCGTGATTGCCGGACAAACCTATGCGTTTATTGCGCTTGAAAGAATAGGCGGTTGCATGGTATACAATATAACTGACCCGGCCAACCCGGTATATGTGGATTATAAAAATACCCGTAATTTATTGGCTTATGGTGGCGATAACGGAGCAGAGGGAATTATCTATATCAGTGCTGCCAATTCACCAACGGGAGTGCCAATCGTAATATTGGCGAATGAAGTTTCTTCTACGCTTACTTTTTATAGCGTCAATCTTTCTGTATTGGAAATTTCTCTCGCCGACATTAAGGCTTCCAATATCGGCACCCGCAATCTGGTAACCTGGAATACGGCCGCTGAAGATTCCCGTGATGTATTTGAAATTGAAAGAAGTAAAAATGGAACTTCGTTTGAATATCTTGCCACAACAACCGCCAAAGGTGCCGCTGCCGCTTACTCCTATGTAGATGCATTGCCTTACGAAGGTGTAAACTTCTACAGGTTAAAACTCAAACATAGCACCGGAAGAGTTTCTTATTCTTCGGTGGTATCAGCCAGTGTAAAAGGTGCGACTGCAAAAATCCAGGTTTATCCTAACCCGGTAAATGATAAACTAACTGTTAGGACCAACAGCCAGGATTTATTAAACAGCTCCATTGAACTCATCAATATGCAGGGTGTGGTAGTTAAAAAACTCCTTGTTACAGCGCAACAAACAACCGTAGATGTAAGTAGTCTGCCTGCCGGGGTTTATACACTGCGTTATTTGAACAAAAACGGACAGCAAACCATCCGAATTACTAAACAATAAAGAAGGTTAATAAATAATAAAAACTGCCGCTATAAATTTTTATAGCGGCAGTTTTTTTATGGTGTAGATGTATTAGGTTGAAATACAACATTGTTGCTAAAAATAACAATGGAATTAATAAGACTGAGTATATTAGCGGCAAAGCTATCCCGTCACATGGCCCGCAAGTTAGATTTCACAAGGATACTTAGAAATAAATAATGGATATTCTTTGGTTAAAATTTTTTTTCGATTTTATATAAACCAGATTGGTGACCTCCATTAACCGGAATTTAAAGACAGCTTTAATCTCAATAATCGACCTGGAATAAATAAATGAACCATCAGGTATTTTGTTTTAAGCAGTCTGAAGTTGCTTCTAAATAAAGAAAAGCTGAAAAATAAATCCGGGTGTATTTAAAATCGTTGGAAGGGTTGCCAACCTTGTGCAGGTTCTTACTTTTAAAAAACACTTAAAAAAAAGGTTGGCAACCCTCTATAGTGGTGCGACAATTTTAAATACATCCATGAATCGCCATCTCTAAAAATTTCTCTGTAACTTTAGGCTAAATATGAAAACACTGAAGTCACTAAAGCCACTACTTACTTCAAATCACAACCCCTTATTTTATCCTTCGTTATGCGTAACTACCCACACCTACTAATTTGCACATTTTTTTTACTTGTGTATGGCATGCCTTCCCAAGCGCAAAATTGCATAGATACCTCGTTTAAAAAGTTATTTGCCAGTCCAAACGCCAGTTTAATCAACATGGAATACCTTATTACTAAAAAGGAAGAAGCAGTCTTAGCGGGCAGATATTACAATACCCAAATAAATGATACTGCCGTTTATGTAATTAAATTATCCCCTTTGGGCAATGTGATTTGGGCTAAAAAAATACGAACTGATTATAAATATAGCAGGCCTTACAATCTGATTGAATTGGCCAATGGCGACATTCTTTTTGCTAGTTTCGATGCGTATGATGGCAGCATCCTTAATATCACAAAGCTGAATTCATCGGGTAACCTGGTATGGGCTAAAAATCTTTTTTTTTCCGATACAGATAGTGATATAATCAGCGACCTTAATGTTTACAGTAATAATAATGATTTATACCTGACCTGCATGCTATCCCCAGCTTTGGGTAAAGATCAAGGGAATATGGTCACTGCGGTGATGAAATTAGATGCACTTGCCGATGTAGTTTGGGCCAAATATTACAATAGCAATTATGGGTACACTCTTACAATACCGGTAGGATTGATTAAAGTGGCAGATAGCCTGTTGGTACTAGGAAGAATGCCAGCTAACCAGAATGGCAATTTGGGCGAATCAAGAGAAAGCAGCTATTACGGCATGAAACTAAGTGAGCAAAACGGGAGCCTCGGTAAGTCAGTAGCTTATTCTTCTCCTACAGACTTTGGAACTTCTTTTGGCGTTATCGGCCTTGGCAGCAGCAATTTCATTTTCAATATAACTGCGGCAAAAAATAATGAATACTATTTTAGTACCCTGCGTTACTGGCCAGGTCTTAATACCGGTAAAAGAGACAGCTATAGGGTGAGGTTTGATGCTGATTTAAATACCTATGAAGGGAGCCTGTACACCACAGGTTCGTTAACATATAAAAGTGGCCGTATAAAGGTGGATAAAAATGGAAATACGGATATCGTATATAGTTCAACTGACAGTACTGATTTTGGCAACCAGTACATTGCTAAACTGGATAGAAACGGGAATACCATCCGGCAAAAAAGACTATTGCCCGTAGCTGGTAGCCAGGCGTATTCTGCAGGCCGTAACCCTTTTGCCTATAAGCAAAATTACATGAGCCTTGTAACCAATTATAAAAATGCCAATGGCAGTTTCTTACAGCTTACCCAACTAAATAACGAAGAGCAAAACAGCAGTTGCTTTGGAACAGATACCAGTTTTATAAAAATCACGCCCTACACCTTTACACCATATTTGTCGCCTTTTTTTGATTACAGTACTGACCTGGGTGTTGTAACAAGCGATATCGCTGGCGTGCAGGTAAGTGATCTTGTAATTTTAAAAGAAGATGTTTGCGAACAAATATCTGTATGTAACAGCATTAAACTGAGCGGCACCAAAATTGTTTGCGACGTAAGCCAGCCCTATATTTATAAAAGTAAACTGAACGGCGGCTGCTACAAACATACTGCCTGGCAAATTGATAGCACAGTGGTAGACGAGCTTCTGATAGTAGACGATACCACGGTTTCGATAAAATATAAAAAATCATTTCACGGTTACCTCTATGCCACTATAAATGCGTGTACTACGCTGAAAGATTCCATCGCCATAGATGTTTTTGTTTCGCCTGCAAGTATCAATTTGGGTAATGATACAGCGTTTTGCACCGGGGATAAAATATACCTGCATGCGCAAAAAGACTTCAAAACCTATGAATGGCAAAATGGTTTTACCGACAGCATTTTTGTCGTAAATAAAGCAGGTAAATATTTTGTAAAGACCAGTGACTATTGTGGCCATAATTTTTACGATACCATCAATATAACGGAGAACTTTCCTTCGGTTTTAAATCTTGGCAACGATACAAGTATATGCACCAATCAAACCTTAATACTGGACGCAGGCGCTGCTTTTACCCAATACAACTGGAGTACCGGCGGGCAAACTCAAACGATTGCGGTAAGCAATGCCGGTGAATACATTGTTACCGCCAAAAACATCGGGCAATGTATTTCAAAGGACAGCATTACAATTATTAGGCTGTACCCATTGCCGGTGTTTTCGCTGGATAAGAACAGCAGTTTATGTAAAGGGCAAAACGACACGTTATTTGTTGACAATCTATTTAAAACTTATTTGTGGCAGGATGGCAGTAAAACCAATTTTTATAAAGTAGTCTCGCCGGCAAAACTAAAGTTGTCTGTAACGAATGAATATGGATGCATGGCCAGTGACAGTGTAACGATCAAAAAACTGGTAAACATTGCTTCAGATTTTTTAGGCAGTACAATTTCAATTTGTAAAGGCGAAACGGTACAGATCAACCCGTTGGTCAGCTTCACAGACTATACCTGGAGCAATGGAGCTAAAACACCCACCATTACTGTTGCCACTGGCAAATATTGGTTAACAGTAAAAGACAATTATGGGTGCAAGGGAGTTGATACTGTAGACGTATTGATCAAAGATTGTGAAACCATATTTTGGGTGCCGAAGTCATTTACGCCGAATAATGATGGACTAAATGAATTGTTTAAGCCTTATGTAAAGGGACGGATTGAATTTTATCAACTGGTAATTTTGAATCGTTGGGGGCAAACTATTTTTACAACCACCGACACAAACAGTGGATGGGACGGAACTTTAAAAGGTGCGCTACAAAACACCGGTGTGTATATCTGGTACTGTAAATACAAAGTCAGCAACGAGAAGGAAATTATAACAAAAGGAACCTTGATGCTGCTAAGATAAACCGGTACAAAATGAACGAATTTGCACACCTGCCCTCAGAAAGCAACAGTCGCACTTAGCTTGAGGCCTTTGCGAAAACTGATAGCCGGAAAATTTATGATTTATTTTTAAAGGACATCTTTGTAAAGCATACGAAGAAGCCAAATTCAGGGGTTTCTATTTGTTCATCATTTAATAATGACGATGTGATTGAATAACGATAGCAAACCTTCAATTTTGCAATTGCCGGAAGGTAACAATATTATTTTGCCCAAATAGTGTCAACAGCTTACCCTTCACCGAAGGGATTTAACTTTTCAAGTTTTAAAGATCATATAAATGAAGAACCTGCTATTCCTTACTGCCTTCCTGCTGCTTTTCTGTTCTTTGAACGCACAAAAAAGCAATACACTTGAAGCGCAATTGAACAATAAGCGGGTTATGCTGCCCAATAGCTGGCATCTTTCACCAGCGGGCAGATCGTTGCCACTAGGGGATCTGCCGCTCAATATGGCCCTGTCACCGTCACAAAAACTAATGGCTGTTACCAACAACGGACAAAGCGTTCAAAGCATACAACTCATTGATACAAAATCTGAAAAAGTATTGAACAATATCTTGATAGCAAAATCATGGTATGGGTTAAAGTTTAGTGCAGATGAAAAGTTTTTATTTGCCTCCGGCGGTAATGATAATATGATATTGAAATATGCTGTCACCAACAATAGATTGAAATTAAAAGACAGTATCGTATTGGGGAAAAAATGGCCAAACAGAATATCTCCGGCAGGTATTGAAATAGATGACGAAGCGAACCTGTTGTATGTGGTTACGAAAGAAAACAATGCATTGTACATTATTGATCTTGCGACAAAGAAAACTATTTATCAGCTTGAACTGGGCAATGAAGCTTATGCCTGTTTACTATCGCCCGACAAAAAAGAATTGTACATCTCCATTTGGGGCGGTGATAAGGTAATGGTATTTGATACAAAACAAAGAGCCGTTATCGCAGAAATAAATGTGGGCGATAATCCAAACGAATTGTTGCTGAATAAAAAGGGAAATCTCCTGTTTGTCGCCAATGCCAACGACAACAGTGTATCGGTGATTGATATTGCAAAACGCATCGAATCAGAAGTACTTAACACTGCACTTTTTGCCAATGCCCCCATCGGTTCCACAGCCAATGGATTGGCACTTTCTGCCAATGAAAAAACCTTGTATGTAGCCAATGCTGATAACAATTGCCTGGCTGTTTTTGATGTATCCGTTCCGGGAAAAAGTATGTCGAAGGGCTTTATACCAGTTGGCTGGTATCCCACCAATATAAAAGTGATTGGTAAAAAAATAATGGTTTCCAATGGCAAAGGGTTTTCGTCATTTGCCAATCCAACAGGGCCTAATCCACTCCGGCTCAATCAAACGGTAGAGCGTCATGTAGGTGATACCATGGTAAAGGTTCGTGACGGTTATATCGGTGGTTTGATGAAAGGAACCTTATCCATCATTGATGAACCTTCGGCAGCAGAATTAGCCATTTATTCGAAAGCTGTTTATACAAACACTGCTTACACCAAAGAAAAAGAATTAACCGCCGCCGGCGAAAAAGGAAATCCTGTTCCGGTAAAACAGGGTGAATTGTCTCCGATAAAATATGTGTTTTATTTGATTAAAGAAAACCGCACTTACGACCAGGTATTGGGCGATATGCCGGAAGGAAACGGTGATACGAGCCTTGTTTTATTTGGTGAAAAAATTACGCCCAACCAACACAAGCTGGCAAGAGAATTTGTGTTGCTGGATAATTTTTATGCAGATGGAGAAGTAAGTGCCGATGGGCATAACTGGAGCACTTCTGCCAATGCAACCGACTACCTCGAAAAGAACTGGGTTACCAGCTATGGTGGTAGGGGAGGCTCTTATCCGGGCGAGGGTAAAAGAGCAATTGCCAACCCGAAAAAAGGCTTCATCTGGGATTATTGTAAAAGGGCTGGCATCAGCTATCGCACGTATGGTGAATTCGTTGATGATAACAAACCAGGCATACCGGTTTTAGAAGGTCATTTTTGTTTGGATTACGATTATAGCCTTGCCGTAACCGATACCTCACGGTTTTATAAATGGCGGGCAGATTTTGATTCGCTGTTGGCGATTAACAAGGTACCACGTTTTAATTCTCTTCGTTTCGGAAATGACCATACCGAAGGTTTACGTCTCGGTCGCCCAACGCCATTTGCGCATGTGGCAGACAACGATCTGGCTGTTGGCATGTTCCTCGAGCATCTTTCAAAAAGCCCGGTTTGGAAAGAGAGTGCTGTATTTATCGTAGAAGATGATGCACAAAACGGCCCCGATCATGTGGATGCACATCGCACTACAGCATATGTTGCAGGCCCGTTTGTAAAAAGAGGTTTTGTAGATCATACAATGTATTCTACCTCTTCCATGCTCCGTACCATTGAGCTTATTTTGGGGCTGCCACCTATGAGTCAATATGATGCGGCGGCTACACCCATGTGGCGATCATTTACTGCAACAGCCGATGCAACGCCTTTTAGTTTTTTGCCTGCCAATATTAATTTGAAAGATAAAAATGTTTCCACCACAGCCAGCGCAAAACTCAGTGCCACATTCGATTTTTCGAAAGAAGACCTTGTGCCGGATCTTGTGTTTAGCCAAGTAATCTGGAAGGCGGTAAAAGGCGAAGATGCGGTGATGCCTGCACCAAGAAGAAGTGCATTTTTAAAAATTGTAGCCGAAGAAGAAAAGGAAAAAGCAGTAAAGCAACCAACTAAAGAAAAGAAATAAGTAAGCATGATTCAATGCCGTTTAGTTAGCAGTTTAAGTGGCGGGTGGCGACTGTCCACGGCTCGTGGCCGTGGTTGGTGTATCACCAACCACCCTTAATTTAACGGCATTGAAGAATGATTATCAAACCAACAAAATCAAAACGTATGCAGCAGTACACAACGAATGAAACACCGTTTGAAACAATGGATATCCAGGTGGGTGATGAAATATTATTTAGAAATGCGGATGTTGTAGAGCACAATCTTTTCTGGAAAGTAGTTAATAAAATCTCAAATAGCCGCCTGGTGGTTGAGATACGGGAAATGGGTTTTGCTCAAAAAATAATGATCGAAACCCGGGATGTAATCTTACTGCAAAAAAATGGAATACCGATTGAGCAACTCAGTTTGTAAATTTTTAAGTGGGTTGGTTTTACAGGATATTGTTTTGCAAAAGGTCTTGCATTTTTTGCACAGGATGCTACATTTCCTAAAACGGTAATGCTAACTTAATCATTCCGTAATCTTATGGTTACATGGGGCAGCTAATTTTGAAAAACCGCGTCAAATGAAATGTTGCTTATTAATCCCGTTGCTTGGCTTTTCTTTAGGGCTAACGGCTCAACCTGCAATCAAAACAAAAAATGTTTTTATCATCGCAACCGATGGCTTTCGCTGGCAGGAAGTATTTACCGGTGCAGATCCCTTACTCATCAATAGCGCAAAGTACACGGCCGATACATCGCTTACGAAAGACATGTACTGGGATGAATCTCCGGCGCTGAGAAGAAAAATGCTGATGCCTTTTTTCTGGAATGTAATTGCAAAAAAGGGACAGTTGTATGGCAACCGTTTGCTGGGCAATAAAGTAAACATGAAGAACGTGTATAAGATTTCTTATGGCGGTTACAACGAAATGTTGACGGGCAGGGCAGACCTCAGGCTTATTCCAAATACGCCGGTAAATAATCCAAATGTCAACATACTTGAATACCTCAACCAGCAACCCGGCTACACAGGAAAAGTAGCCGCCTTTACTTCCTGGGATATTTTTCCTTACATCTTAAATGAAGGTAGAAGTAAGCTACCGGTAAATAGCGGTTATGATATGTTGCAGGAAGATTCGCTTGCTTCAATCAATAGTTTAATCAACCAGGTGCAGGAAAATATAGCCGTAAAAAAACATACCCGTTATGATATGCTTACCTACCTGAGTGCACGGGAGTACATTCAAACGCAGCATCCCAAAGTATTGTTCCTTGGCCTGGGCGAAACCGATGAATCTGCACACAGCAGCAGGTACGATACTTATTTGCAACAAGCCACCATGGTAGATAAAATGATTGCAGACCTTTGGTATTATGTACAAACCGATCCATTCTATAAAGACAATACCACTTTTATCATCACCACCGATCATGGCAGGGGCAGCAAGCCCAACACCTGGAAGACCCACAATTTATTTATCAAAGGTTCGGGCGAAACCTGGCTGGCAATGATTGGTCCGGGTATAACTGCAGCCGGCGAAATGAACGACCAGCAACAGTTGTACGCCAACCAGTTGGTAGCCACCATTGCAGGTTTATTGGGAGAAAAATTTGAAACAAAAATTAAAATTGGCAAGCCGGTTGTATTACCCGTTGATCAAACACAAACTGTTGGTTTGGCTAAAAGCCGGTAGGTAAATGCATGACTGCCTCCTATCGTAAGCTAACTCGTTCGGCTGTGGAGGTGACTCTTTTAAATCTTAGATTAATAAAAGAGAATGAATAAAATAGCGGTACAATTCGTTTATTCTTGAGTAATGGATTTTTAAAATTGATAGATTCTATTTTCTATTTTCTTGATAAAACCCATCTCTATCGCTCAGGATGAAACAAAAAATCGGGCCGGCATAGTGCAGATAAAAGATTACCGGATTCTATTTCGTGATTCAGTTCACTTGAAATTTTCAACTAATTTTAAGATCAGAGATACCGAAGCTTTCAACCTTTTTATCAGCATGATTAATTTTAGTAATAGAATTTTTTATTCAGCGTATTTAACCCTGCAGGAGTTTAATGTAGCCGTGGGTGAACCTTATGGTAACATTATGTAAACCAACAATTCTCAACCCCGAAGGGGTTAACCATAACCATGATAATACATATTCCTCATTGTATTAAATCTGGGTTTCAAACTTTTTATTTATCCGAAATAGACGCGGCTATGATGCGCAGGCTATGAGTGAAGGTTGGCTTTGCCGGATTAAATGGCATAGCCTGCCGGTTATGATGGGTTGATCTTTTATTTTTTAGTAACAGCCAGGCACAGGAAGCTATTGCAAAAAAGCAGCGCATTATTCCTGCGTCAAAGCGGAGAGCATGCTGTGAACACAAAAGCAACTCTGCTAAATTTTCTGAATGTTTTGAACGAGTTAAGTAAATCCATTAATTTGGTTTTGTAGCTGGATCGGCGCAACTCCACAATACAAAAAGCGAACTCAGTTGGAATCAATCAATCATTTACGCATGATGCCAATTGCTTCTAATAAAGTAAGTGCAATTGTTATAAGCAAGCCTGACAGACGACAAAGCAACAACGAACAGACTACTATAAACTGGATATTAAACCAAAGACAAACCGTTTTGACAGGTGATCAACATAAAGACTATATTTCAACCCGACAATTGGTAAGCCGACACGCTATCCGACCCAATGTTTTTTATTTTTTTTCCTCCGCACTTTTTTAAAAACAATTTTAGCTAGCCGCACGGTCAGGCACATTTGGTTTTGCCCGACACACGAGCCAATACTTCGCAAAACCAAAAGAGCTTTCCCCTCCCCACCCACAACAATACGGTGGACGTTTACACTATTAGTCAGTGTACTTTTACTATATTTGACCGCATAAATAATTAGGATTCAAGTGAACCGAATTAAGGAAGTATTGAAAGAGAAAGGCATCTCACCAAGTTGGCTTGCGAAATTAAGGAGTATTGAAAGAGAAAGACATCTCACAAAGTTGGCTTGCGAAAAAATTGGACAAAAGCTACAACTCAATTAACGAGTATGCACGGAATGTGAGACAGCCAAGCATTGAAGATTTGTATCGAATAGCAAAAATTTTGGAAGTGAATGCTAAAGATTTATTGAAAGAAGAACAATGAGTAAGGAAAACCAGATAGAAGAAAACCTGATCAAACAGCTAACGGAGCTTAAGTATACTGCTCGACCTGACATAGTCGATAGAAAATCGCTTGAGCAAAACTTCAAAAATAAATTTGAAACGCTGAATCGTGTTCACCTAACAGAGAACGAATTTTTAAGGCTAAGAGAAGAAATCATCAACCCTGATGTATTTTCCGCTTCAAAATTGCTGCGTGAAAGAAACTACTTTCAGCGTGAAGACGGAACGCCACTTCATTACACTTTGGTGAATAATAAAGACTGGTGTAAAAATGATTTTGAAGTAATCAGTCAGTTACGCATCAATACAGAAAACAGTCACCAGCGGTACGACATCATTTTGCTCATTAACGGTTTGCCTGTAGTGCAAATTGAATTGAAAAAAAATGACATTTCTCCACGAAAAGCGATGCAGCAAATAGTGGATTATAAAAATGAAGCGGGCAATGGTTATGGTAATTCACTGCTTTGCTATATGCTGTTGTTTATAGTAAGCAACAAAACAAACACTTACTATTTTGCCAATAACAAAAATCAACATTTTGCTTTCAATGCAGACGAACAATTTTTGCCCATTTATCAATTAGCGGATGAAGGCAATAAAAAAATTACCCATCTTGAATTGTTTACAGAAAAATTTCTAACCAAGTGCACACTTGGAGAGATGTTAAGTAAATATATGGTGCTGGTAGAGAGTGAACAAAAATTGCTCATCATGCGTCCGTACCAGATTTATGCAGTGAAAGCTATCGTGGATTGTATAAAAGAAAACCGAGGCAACGGTTATATCTGGCATACCACAGGCAGCGGAAAAACATTGACTTCTTTTAAAGCTTCTACGCTTTTAAAAGACAATGCTGATATTGAAAAATGTTTGTTCGTAGTTGACCGCAAAGACCTTGACAGACAAACCCGTGAAGAGTTCAACAAATTTCAGGAAGGAAGTGTAGAAGAAAACACCAATACCGAAACATTGGTTAGGCGTTTGTTATCTACTGACTACGCCGACAAAGTAATTGTCTGCACCATTCAAAAATTAGGTTTGGCCTTAGACGGTACGAATGCAAACCCTTCGACTTCGCTCAGGGCAAGTTACAAGGAACGCCTGGAGCCATTAAAAAATAAACGTATTGTTTTCATCTTTGACGAGTGTCACCGTTCGCAGTTTGGTGATAATCATAAAGCCATAAAAGCGTTTTTTCCGAATGCCCAATTATTTGGTTTTACAGGCACACCAATTTTTGATGAAAACGCATCGTATCAAATACGGGAAGGCGAAGAAGCTTCATACAAAACCACTGAGGACATATTTCAACAAAGATTACACGCCTATACCATTACCCACGCTATTGAGGACAAAAATGTATTGCGTTTTCACATTGATTATTACAAGCCTAAAGCTCCCTCTCCTGTGGAAAGGGCGGGGGGTGAGGTCGCACAACAGGCAGTAGTTGAAGCCATTTTAGACAAACACAATGCTGCAACAAATTCCCGTCGTTTCAATGCAGTTTTGGCAACGGCCTCTATTAACAACGCTAT
This sequence comes from Ferruginibacter sp., assembly GCA_041740215.1. Classification (GTDB taxonomy): domain Bacteria; phylum Bacteroidota; class Bacteroidia; order Chitinophagales; family Chitinophagaceae; genus Ferruginibacter. Next base: position 1,198 of record JBGSMI010000441.1, on the reverse strand, counting down.
TGAATATTATCAGTTGTTCAAAGAAATTCAAAAGAAGAAGCAAGCCGAAAACCCTGATTATGTTAGGTTAAATATTGCTTGTGTGTTTTCTCCACCTGCCGAAGGAAACAAAGACATTCAGCAGATACAAGAAGATCTGGCACAGGAAAAAGAAGACAACAAACAAAATCCCGAAGAGAAAAAGGCAGCACTAAAAACCATTATTGCTGATTACAATTTACAATTTGGCTCAAGTCATACTATCAACGAATTTGATTTGTATTACCAGGATGTGCAAAGACGCATCAAAGACCATAAATACAGCAACAAAGACTATCCGCACAAAAATAAAATTGATATCACCATAGTGGTGGATATGTTGCTCACAGGCTTTGATTCAAAATATTTAAACACGTTGTATGTAGATAAAAATCTGAAATACCACGGTTTAATACAAGCATTTTCCCGAACCAACCGTGTGCTGAACGATACCAAACCTTACGGTAATATTCTCGACTTCCGTTCGCAACAGGAAGCCGTAAACCAAGCCATTGCTTTGTTCTCCGGCGAAGACAAAGGAAAAGCCAAAGAAATTTGGTTAGTGGAACCTGCTCCTACAATGATTGATAAATACAAAAAAGCAGTAGAAGCCTTAGGCGTTTTTATGCAGGAACATAATTTGGTAAACGAACCGCAGGCAGTGTATAACTTAAAAGGTGATGCCGCACGGATTTCCTTTGTAAAAAACTTTAAAGAAGTACAACGCATTAAAACCCAATTAGACCAATACACCGACATAACCGAAGAGGAGCAAGCCAAAATAGAAGCCATTTTACTGAAGGAAACTTTGCAGGAATTCAGGAGCTCATATATAGAAACTGCTAAGCAGTTAAGAGCCATACAGCAAAAAGATGGCGACCAGGCACCAACCGAAATTCAGCAATTGGATTTTGAATTTGTGCTTTTTGCTTCTGCCGTGATTGATTACGACTATATAATGAACCTGATAGCAGACAGCACACAACAAAAACCTGCTAAGGAAAAAATGACAAAAGCACAAGTAATAAGCTTGCTAAGTGCCAATGCCAATATGATGGACGAACAAGACGATTTAACGGAGTATATAAATGGCCTTGACTGGAACAGCGGACAAAATGTAGATACGCTAACCAAAGGCTATGATAGGTTTAAAACAGCCAAAAACGAGAAAGAATTGGCA
>JBGSMI010000383.1:0-8346 GCA_041740215.1 Ferruginibacter sp. | reverse complement strand
ACATAACAACATACACGCCCCCCCAGTCGAAAAAAGAACCAAATCTGAATTGGAAGAACCAATGATTGAGAAAGCGGTAAAGCACCGCTCCCTCTCATCAAGGAGAGGGAGAAGGAGGGTGAGGTTAAATGGAAAATCTATTTGCACCGGAGGTTAGGCCGGTCGAAGTGGCTCTTCCTTTTTTACCCCGGCCATATTGGTGATTTAGGTAACAACATACACCTCGCCCCCAGTCGAAAAAAGAACCAAATCTGAATTGGAAGAACCGATGCCCGGGCAACAGCTAAAGCACCGCTTCCTCTCATTAAGGAGAGGGAGAAGGAGGGTGAGGTAAAATACACAAACTAGTCTTCGATGCCCATCAGGCTTCTGTACCGAGCTGTTTTTAAGTGATCCACATAACAACATACACGCCCCCCCAGTCGAAAAAAGAACCAAATCTGAATTGGAAGAACCAATGATTGAGAAAGCGGTAAAGCACCGCTCCCTCTCATCAAGGAGAGGGAGAAGGAGGGTGAGGGTGAGGCCTTAATATAACACAATGAATTTTAAAAACCTTTACCGAAACAGCACGTATTTTCTCAAATTCATAGGTGCATTTTGCGTGTTGTATTTTGGAACAAAAGCTATCATTGGACTAACAGTGCCAGGAGGGTTTTACAGTCCCTTTATAGCAAAATACGTTGATTATCCGGCACTGCTTCGTAGTTCATTACTGAATGGAACCCGGTTAATGGTACTCATTTTCGGGTATCAAACATATCTGCGGGACGCCTATCACGTAACCATGGTGAATGGCAATGGTGTACACCTCGTGTATGCTTGTCTTGGGTACGGTCTTTTCAGTTTTTGGATCGCTTTTATTTTTGCTAACCAGGGTAATCTCTTAAAAAAAACAGCCTGGATCTTAGGGGGGTGTTTTTTTATCTGGCTGATCAATGTAGCCAGGATCAGCCTTGTGTTGGTTTCAAGCAATGAAAAATGGGCGAAAAGTTTTTCAATGGAACAGCATACCTTGTTCAATGTAGTTGTGTATGTTTTTATTTTTTTAATGATTTGGGTTTTTCAGCGATCGGAGAAGAGCACGGTCTAATACCCGGAAATCGAAAGAGTGACTACTTGAGAAAGCTTCACCCTTGTCGATATGACTGGATTGTAAACTTATTATACTGCGTATACACAATGCCCCAAACTTGCCAAGGTTTGGGGCATTGTGTTTTGACAACATACAAAATCTACACCCAATGATGTAATATTGTATCATTCATTCAATGCAATACTGTTATGGTTACTGATCTTTCAAAATATAATAATAGCTGGTTTCAACCCGGAGGTTTTTTTAAGCGGATGGCGTGGCACTATGTAAACAGCTTTTTTTTTAAATCGGGTTACTTCCCTTTCTATTCCATCAAGGTATTTTTGTTGAAATTATTTGGAGCCAAAGTAGGAGAAGGGGTACTCATTAAACCTTTTGTAAACATTAAGTATCCCTGGATGCTTTCAATTGGTGACTATGTATGGATTGGTGAAAATGTATGGATTGATAATATCGCATACGTTTTAATCAAAAATAACGTTTGTATTTCACAAGGGGCCTATCTTTTAACCGGCAACCATGATTACAAGAAAACAACATTCGATTTAATGCCCGGCGAAATTGTGCTGGAAGATGGAGTTTGGATAGGAGCCCAGTCCATTGTTTGTCCGGGGATTACCTGTAAAAGCCATTCGATCTTGTCGGTGGGTGCTGTGGCAACCAAACACCTTGAAGCCTATTTTATTTACAGTGGAAATCCCGCTGTGAAAGTTCGGGAAAGAGTGTTTGAGAAATAGCAGTTTCTGATATTTAAAATCTAAATCTATAAAAGGATGACAACCGTTTTAAAACTTAATCGGTATTTTGCAACGCATTCTCAAAAGGCAATTTTATCCAATATGAAAGTTTCTCTCATCACCGTTACGTATAATTCTGCGGCCTATCTGCAGGATTGTATTGATTCAGTGATAAGGCAGCAGTACAAGGATATTGAGCACATCGTAATCGATGGCGGATCTACTGATGGCACGCTGGCGATCATTAAAAAATACGACAATCATATTGCCAAATGGGTTTCTGAAAAAGACAACGGCATGTATAATGCCATTAACAAAGGGATTGCAATGGCAACAGGTGATATTGTGGGGATTCTAAACAGCGATGATATGTTGGCTTCCAACGATGTGGTGCAAGCCATTGTGGATAGTTTCAATGATCACCAACTGGATGCGGTTTATGGAGATCTGGTATATGTAAGTAAAATCAATACCAATAAGGTGGTGCGTTTATGGCAAGGTTTACCTTACAAGCGATACCGTTTTCGCTATGGCTGGATGCCAGCACACCCAACTTTTTATATACGGCGTGAAATCATTGACCAGTTTGGCGGATATGAATCCCACTATTTTACGGCAGCCGACTACGAATTCATGGCCCGTTACCTTTACCGCTACCGGATCAGTGCGATGTACCTGAATAAATTGATTGTAAAAATGCGGGTTGGCGGTCAAAGCAATGATACGTTCAAAAGCAGACTCCGTGGTAACCGGAGGGATTATCTGGCCATGAAAAAGAATAAGATTCCATTGCCTTTTTTAGCATCCGTGTTAAAACCAATTATAAAACTCCGGCAGTATTATTATTCCTTGTTTCATAAATTGTAGAAGGTTGATGGTTGATGGTTGATGGTTGATGGTTGGTGGTTGATGGTTGATGGTTGATGGTTGATGGTTGATGGTTGATGGTTTGGCTATTTTTAATTGTTTCATTGTTCCTAATCGCAGCTATCTGATCGTTGGATTGTTTCATTTTCACATTTTCACATTTTCACATTTTCACATTTTCACATTTTCACATTTTCACATTTTCACATTTTCACATTTTCAAATTTTCAAATTGTACCTTGCATTCTTTATAACCCATGTTTAATTTGTTTAGAAAAAAAACAATTGCTGATTTAGTTCCCGCTTCTCTGCCATTTCAGACGGACATACATTCGCATATCTTACCGGGTATTGATGATGGATCACCCGATATCGAAACATCTCTTGAACTCGTAAAAGGTATTTATGATTTGGGCATCCGCAAAACGGTGGCGACTCCTCATGTGATTGCAGATATGTACCGAAATACCCCTGAAACGATCAATGCGGCATTAAAAGAATTGCGGGCTGCAGTAGCGGAAGCGGGCATCAATATAGAAATTGAAGCAGGTGCAGAATACATGATTGATGATTATTTTTTAAAATTGTTGGAGGACGAAGCGCCTCTGATGACGATTCATAAAAACCTCATCCTTACAGAACAATCCTACGCCTCTTCTACGGGAAGATTGAATGAGATTGCCTTCTCCATAATGACCCATGGATACCGGCCAATCATGGCTCATCCTGAACGTTATTTTTACTATCACGATAATTATGAAGCGTATGCCCACCTGAAAGATATCGGCTTTCTACTACAGGTGAATATCATGTCGCTTACGGGCTATTATGGTAAATCTGTTACAAAAGCTGCAAAATATCTGATGGATCACAATATGGCCGATTTAGTAGGTACGGATATGCACCACTCCCGCCATCTGGCAGTGTTGCAAAAACGCCAAAACCTTGAGTTGTTTAAGCAATACCTTGATAAAAGAATGTACAATGTGTTAACTGATTTTTAGGGTTGTTTAGTTACAAAACTACCGTCCACAGAAGATTACCTGTTTTTTTGATTAACACATTTATTGTTGAGCTTCATATTTCCTACTCAATCTTTATTCCGCCCTTTACGGGCTCCACTTAGTGACGTTATTTTTCATAGGCGTTTTCCTATGCGATAGTATGCCCCCTTACCGGAGTTGACTAAATGACGTTATTTTTCATACGACTTTGCCCTATGCTGGGATATCTCGCCCTTATCAGGGCTTGAAGGCAATCATTTCTAAATAATTTAACCACCAGATTTTATTTTTGATTGAACAGAAGAACGATACCTTTTCGCATACTGTTTTTAAATCTTCCCGCTGGCTGGCCGGGCCGGGGGCGAAATGAACTCGTTGCAGAAATTTTCCCATTTTGAAACAGCCTAATTCTTTCGGTAAGGGGATGCCTGTTTCGCAAAGAGCTTTTAGGAGTACCAACCTTCCACCTTGTACAATAGTGTAGATACTGTACTCAATGGTTGACAACCCTATAGCCCGGTCCAACGCAGAGTTTAATAGCTGATCGCTTTCTCCGGTATCGCCTTGTTACTAATCCAAACCTGCTTAAACTTTAGTAGTTGGTCGGGAGACACAACAACGACGTTCGAGGTAAATTAGGAACCCGAGGCTTACTTCCCTCTACACCTTCTCCCAGAATTTTAGTACATTTTCCTGTTCGGAACCTACCACGAGGTAGTCATTCGGTATTTCATCTTCCAGGCTGTGAAAAGTTGCTACTCTGGTACCAACGGGTTTTTGTTGTAATAGTTTTTTCAATTGATGGGCATACGAATGATACAATTCGCTGGAGTAAATAACCTTGTCATCAATTTTGGTGGTAAAGTCAAAATTCTCGTAAAAGGAATTGTAAAAATAAAAATGGTCATATTGTTTAAAGTCCAGTTCGGTAAAATTGCCGTGCAGGAAGGAAACGTTGTTGATGCCAAGTTGCAGTGATGCATTTTGTGCATGGGTTACCAGTTGTTTTCTTTGTTCTATTCCGGTAAAAAATGCACTGGGTTTATGATGTGCTGCTGCAAGGCAAAATTTACCAACTCCACTGCCTATATCCAAAATGCGTGTTTTTTTACCTGTAGCCAGAAAATCAGCGGCCATGCAGGCAACTGCCAATGGTGTCCAATGTTTGCCGGCGAGTGCAATGATATCGGTCGGATACAACGTATTAAAGGTTTTATCTGTGCTAAACCAATCAGTGGCTGACGGAGCAGTAGCAATTGTAGCGGCACCGATATTTATGGAGTCTTTTTTGATGGCGATTTTTGTTGGGTGATTTAACAGAAAATGTTTTAGCAAAACTGTTTGATAACTGCTTGCCGGTTCCAGCGGCACCGGGCTGCAAAGGTACCGCATATATAAAAAGAGTTGACATAAAGTAAAGAAATGGTGGTATTGAGTTTTGCTAATTCCATTGAGGAGAAGCCATATACGGACAGCAGTGAATTGGTTTGCTGGCATTATGACCATGTATTAAAGCGTTCAGTAAAAGGCGTTAACTTACTAACAGCATTTGTAGAAGTAAATCGTATGCCGCTGCCCTGCGCTGTTGAGTTTGTAAAAAAGATTTGTGGGTAACGCACGAAAAATTGGGTAAACAAAAACGCAAAGCCAGCAAAATAAAAAATGAAATGTTCCGGGAAATGGTAAAGGATTGTGCCTATAAATGCAGGTTTGATTATGTGCTGGCTGATAGTTGGTTTTCACCAGTAGAAAATATGCAGGCAATAAAAGGCAAAGGGAATATTGCTTCTATAGTTGCGCTAAAAAGCAATCGTAAAGTAGCTTTAAGCAAGGCTGATAAAGAAAATAAAATGACTATCTGCAATTGGGATCAACTTCATCAAAAGAAAACTGTAGAGCCGTAGGATCGTTTCCGTTTTGTAACAACGGGTTTAAACCCGTTGTGTTTAAAAAAGTTTCTGGTCGAGAGCCGCAGGCTATTGTCATTTAGTTAAGACTGAAGACCTGCCCCTTAGAGGTAATATGTGGGTGGCACGAGTAGCTGAGATTTTTGGTTTGTAATGCTTGTCACCAAAGTTTCGGTTGGAAGCGATGAAAAATTTTTATCATTATCAGCCCCTGCAATCAATAGAATCCATCCTTCAGAACAGCCCTTTTGCAATACTGTCTCTCAAACCTTACCTTTGCGCCCAAATTTGGGACACCACAGGGGAGAGTCGTTGAACGATCTACTTTCAATCAGCTACGCTCAACCTGTTGATTGAACCACGAACCAAGCAGACAAGATGAAGTATATCAACGAAATCAACAAGCGTAAAACATTTGCCATTATATCTCACCCGGATGCCGGTAAAACTACCTTAACGGAAAAATTCCTGTTATTTGGTGGTGCCATTCAAACAGCCGGTGCGGTAAAAAGCAACAAGATAAAGAAGCATGCCACTTCCGATTTTATGGAGATAGAACGGCAGCGTGGTATTAGTGTGGCTACCAGTGTGATGACTTTTGAATATGATGGTCACCTGATCAATTTGCTGGATACACCCGGTCACAAAGACTTTGCAGAAGATACCTACCGGACCCTTACGGCTGTGGATAGTGTGGTGCTGGTGATTGACAGTGTAAACGGGGTAGAAGACCAAACAAGGCGTTTGATGGAAGTGATTGCCATGCGCAATACACCGGTCATTGTGTTTATCAATAAAATGGATCGGGATGGTAAAAACCGTTTTGATTTGATGGAGGAAATTGAAAATGAATTAAAGCTTCAACTTCACCCAATGACAGTGCCCATCAATAGTGGTAAGGATTTTAAAGGAGTGTATGATCTGCATAAAAAAAGCCTGGTTTTATTTACAGCCGGTACTAAGGCCAATGATGAAGATGTACTGGAGTTTACCGATTTAAGCAATCCTTTACTGGATGCTAAAATTGGTGAAAAGGATGCTGGCACTTTACGGGAAGATGTAGAACTGATTGATGGTGTATATGGCGAATTGAATATATCAGATTACCTGAGTGGTCATACAGCGCCTGTTTTTTTTGGTAGTGCCGTTAATAATTTTGGCGTAAAGGAAATGCTGGATACTTTTATCCGCATTGCACCCACCCCAAGGCCCAGGCATACCACCGAACGGGATGTGTTGCCTGAGGAGGATAAGTTCAGCGGATTTATTTTTAAGATACATGCCAACCTTGACCCCAAACACCGGGACAGGATTGCCTTTCTTAGGGTATGTAGCGGTCGTTTTGAGCGCAATAAATATTACAACCATGTTCGCCTTGAAAGGGATTTTCGTTTCAGCAATCCTTACAGCTTTTTGGCCCGCCAGAAAGAAGTGATCGATGATGCTTATCCCGGCGATGTGGTAGGTTTGTTTGACACCGGCAATTTTAAAATTGGTGATACCATGACGGAAGGGGAGCAATTTTATTTCACCGGTATTCCTTCCTTTTCTCCCGAGATTTTTAAGGAGGTGCAAAACAAAGATCCAATGAAAACCAAACAACTGGAGAAAGGTTTACTGCAATTGACGGATGAGGGCGTGGCACAATTGTTTACCCAGTTTGGTGGCAACAAAAAGATCATTGGTTGTGTGGGTGAATTACAGTTTGAGGTAATCCAGTATCGCCTTTTACAGGAGTATGGGGCCTCTGTACAGATGAATAGTTTGCCTTTTTATAAAGCCTGCTGGCTTACCAGTAAGAACCCTAAAAAGCTGGATGATTTCATCCGTTTTAAACAGGCCAATATTGCTGAAGACAAAGATGGTCACCTGGTGTACCTGGCGCAAAGCGAATGGTTCCTAAACACAGAAAGACAAAATAATCCGGATATTGAATTTCACTTTACGAGTGAGATACATAAATAAAACAACTAGCTAATTTGCTAATGTGCTGATTTGATAATGATCCAGAAACAGCCGGGCAGCCAACTTGTGAAAGTTTAGTGGATTTCGACTGGTATGGCGGATGCGCACGATACAAATTTCATTTCGCATTACATGGTAAGATACCCTGTAGTGATATATTTCGAAAGCACGCCAATTACCGTCATTGCTCTTTTTGTATTTATCCGGTGGTTATTTTTCGGGATGTTCTTCCAACTTAATAGTTGTTTCTACAATTTCATTCCACACCTTCGCTACATTTTGTGGGAAATCCTATAGAATATATTCATAGGCTATACGAAGTTCCATTCTGGCTTTTTGCTCCAAACCGTCACTATTTGGAAATTTCTTTTTTTAATTCCTCTGCGGTTATAAAATCTCCACCTCAAATTTCCTTATCACCCTCCTCTAAATTCTGGTTGTATTGTTCCAATATTTGATGCTGTTTTGTAGTATGATATCCAATGCCCATTAAATCAAGTGTGTTGATCAGCCACTCTTTTTTGGAACCATTGCTAATATTATCGAAGTCAATGATCATTTCCATGATTGTTTATTTAAGTACGTGTTACCCGATCAACCTTTACCAATTGATTTCCATCAAATTCACATTTTTTACATGAATTAACAGGGCATCTCAATTTTTGTTAAATCTCAATTGTTTTATAAGTTGAGATACGCTGTATTTACAATGTATGCTGCTGCAGATTAAAAGAATATTCTAAAAGCCCGGGTGTAAACTACTTTATCAA
>JBGSMI010000379.1:0-4304 GCA_041740215.1 Ferruginibacter sp. | reverse complement strand
CTACAGCACTGCAACAGTATTCGGATTAAAAGGAATGGATTTTTATTGGGAACTGGCCAGCCTAATCCTCATCATGTTATTAGGCCATTGGATAGAAATGAAATCTATTGCCGGCGCATCGAAAGAACTGGAGTTGCTGGTGCAAATGATGCCTGATGATGCCCATATGGTAATGGACGATAAAGTGCATGATGTAAAAACGGAGACGCTTAAAGAGAACGATATCATCCTTATAAAACCGGGAGAAAAAGTAGCGGCTGATGGTATCATTTCAGAAGGGGAGAGTTACCTGAATGAATCGATGCTCACCGGGGAATCGAAACCAGTTAAGAAAATAAAAGGTGACAAGGTGATAGCAGGTTCTATCAACGGAAACGGTTCTATTAAAGTCACCGTATCGCATGTGGCCAAAGATTCTTATTTATCTCAGTTAGTGAAGTTAGTGGATGATGCCCAGAAAGCTAAATCAAAAACCCAATTGCTGGCAGATACTGCCGCAAAATGGTTAACCCTTATTGCAATCGTTTCTGGTATTACTACATTCTTGTATTGGTATCTCACAGGGCAGGCATTGGACTTTGCCATGGCAAGAATGGTTACCGTAATTGTCATTTGCTGTCCACATGCCTTAGGCTTAGCAGTGCCGCTGGTGGTTGCAAGATCAACCTCATTGGCAGCTAAAAATGGGCTGCTCATCAAGAACAGAACGTCATTTGAAAACGCAAGGAAAATTACCACCATAGTATTTGATAAAACCGGCACACTCACGGTTGGAAAGTTTGAAGTTTCAAAAGTCGTTCCCCTCTCTTTTGGAGAGGGGTTAGGGGTGAGGCCTGATGAAAATGAAATCATCCGCCTCGCATCTGCATTAGAGCAAAAATCTGAACATCCTATTGCAACTGGTATTCTTCAAAAAGCAGAAGACATAAAGATTACTATTCCTGCAACAGAGAACTTTAAGGCCATCACCGGCAAGGGTGTTGAAGCAACGGTTGAAGGCAAAAAGATACTGGTAGTTAGTCCCGGTTATTTGAAAGAAAAAAGTATTTCAATACCATCTGACTTTAAAACCAATGATACAGAAACGGTTGTGTTTGTTCTAATTAATGATGAACTGGCGGGATACATTGCTTTGTCTGATGAGATCAGGCCTGAATCTGCAGATGCTATAAAAACATTGAAAGAAAACAATATCAAATCTATTTTATTGACGGGAGACAATAACAAGGTAGCCAAAAGTGTAAGCGAAACCCTGGGTATGGATAGTTTTATTGCGGAGGTATTGCCCGACCAAAAATTAGCCAAAATTAAAGAGTTGCAAAACAACGGAGAATTTGTAGCCATGACCGGCGATGGCGTAAATGATGCACCGGCTTTGGCACAGGCAGATATTGGCATAGCGGTTGGTAGTGGCAGTGATATAGCCGCCGAAACCGCAGGGATCGTTTTAGTAAACAGCAATCCAAAAGACATTGTGGGTTTGATTTTGTTTGGTAAAGCTACCCACCGAAAAATGATACAGAATTTAATTTGGGCAACCGGCTATAATGTAGTTGCATTGCCATTAGCAGCGGGTGTATTATATCATTGGGGAATTTTATTGAGTCCTGCTGCAGGTGCAGCTTTGATGGCCGTTAGCACCATCGTTGTTGCCATCAATGCAAGTATGCTGAAGGTGAAATAACCTGGGTGCCGGAAATATTTAACTCATTTAAAGTTCGTAAAAAACAAACAATGATCACACAACAAATTATTTTATCCTCCAGACCAACAGGACTGCCAACACTGGAAAACTTAAAATGGAAGAAGTTGAATTATCGGCCATTGGAGATGGAGAAGTATTATTGGAAGGTAGAAAGGAGAAGGTATGTAGATAAGGTGACAGAGAAACAGGAGCAGGCTTATGTAAAAGAGTATTTTTAAAAAGTTAACCCGGCTTTTAAATAGCTGGTAATTTAATTGTATTGTATGAACAAAGAATTATTGATACATACTACAAAGGCATTGGTGGCAGGCAGCAAGGGTTTGCTCGCAATGGATGAAAGTACCGGAACCTGCAACAAACGCTTTGCAGTACTGGGTATTCCCCAAACGGAAGAATATCGCCGGAACTGGAGGGGACTGATTGCAACAACACCTGGCATAGGGAAATATATTAGTGGTGCCATTTTATATGATGAAACCATTCATCAAAAAATGAAAGATGGAACACTCATCGTTAATGCGATCATTAATGATAGCATTTTGCCGGGTATTAAAATTGACACCGGTGCTAAAGCTATGGCAGCTTTTCCGGGAGAAAAAATAACGGAAGGATTGGATGGATTACGGGAGCGATTAGCCGAATACTATAAAATGGGCGCCCGCTTTGCCAAGTGGCGTGCAGTTATTGCTATTGGTGAAAAAATTCCTACACGTGCCTGTATAGAAGTGAATGCCAATACACTTGCCCGCTATGCTGCCTTGTGCCAGGAAGCAGGACTTGTACCCGTTGTTGAGCCCGAAGTATTGATGGAAGGCAACCATGATTTGAAGCGTTGCTTTGACATTACGGAATATGTTTTATTAACCGTTTTCGACCAGCTTTACCTGCAAAAAGTGATGCTGGAAGGCATGCTCTTAAAACCCAATATGGTTATACCTGGATTGCAATGTGCCAAACAGGTATCGGTTGATGAAGTGGCAGATGCTACCATACAATGCCTTTTGCAATCTGTACCTGCAACCGTTGGTGGCATTGCTTTTTTATCAGGCGGACAATCCGGTGAAATGGCTTCAGCGCATTTGAATGCCATGCATATAAGACATGCAGGAAAAATGCCATGGCCTGTAACATTTTCATTTGGCCGGGCCATTCAGCAACCAGCCATGAGTATATGGGGTGGAGAGGAAAACAATAAACACGCTGCCCAGCAGTCATTATACCACCGGGTTAAATGCGACGATGCTGCACGCCGGGGTGAGTATACTGCTGCAATGGAAAGCGCATGATATTTCGGATAATTAATCATTTGTAAAATTACATTCAATCAATTTTTATGACACAGGATAAGATCATTGTAGCTCAAATATTTAACGATATAATGGGTGCCACTATCGCACAGGATAAGCTCAAGGCAAATGGTATTGATTCTTTTCTGGAAGATGAAAACCCTATTGGTTTAAATCCATTGGGTGGGATAGAACTGAAGATATTTTCGAAAGATAAAGAAGAGGCCGCAAAAATTATAACAGAATAGAAAGTTCAAACTAACTCAGCTTTGGATATACTCACCACCATAACAATACTCATCATCACCAGCGCCGGCTTTTCGTATTTAAACGAAAGATTTGTAAAGTTGCCGGGTACCATTGGTGTGATGGCTATGTCAATAATAGCGTCTGTTGTTGTGCTAAAAATCGGCAAAATAGGTGACTAAAGATCGAATCTGCTAACAACACTTGCACATACTATTGATTTCTTGGAAGTATTGCTGAACGTATTGCTTGGCTTTTTATTTTTTGCCAGCGCTCTTCATTTCGACTACAAAAAAGCGAAAATCAGTGCGGCGGCCTGTGTTGCTTTTGAGTACACTCGGCGTAGTGGTTTTTACAGGGATATTCGGCGGATTGTTACCTGGCACAGACCTCCTGTTGCACATTGAAAGGGCGTATTTAAAATTGTGGCAGCTCAATAGAGGGCTGCCAACCTTTTTAAAGTGTTTTAGGCAGAAAAGAACTTTCACAAGGTTGGTAGCCCTTCCGAAAATTTTAAATGCACCCCATTGAAATACCACTAATTTATTGTTTTGTTTTTGGTGCACTGATTTCTCCAACTAATCCCATTGCTGTTGGTGCTATAATAACCAAGTCGAAAATTCTGCCAAAGTTAGACGCCATTATATCCGGGGAGTCAATGTTTAATGATGCAGTAGGGTAGGGCGTATTCTTTTTGAAACATTGCTTGGTATTACAAAACATTCCAGTAGCAGCATTTCCGTATTTGGCATTTTGCGTTCGTTTGAAATCGAAGTTAATGGAGGTGTTCTTGTCGGGTTGATAATGGGTTTCATTGCCTACCGGCTAATAAAATCCATCAAAGATTTTCAAGCCATATTTTTAATTCACTGGAGTTTACCCATAAAATTTAGTCCGGGAATAAACTCAATATGATAGTATCTGTAGAGTTGTCATTTTTGTCTGGCGTTATCCCTTTATTTGCTTTTTTGAGCAATTCAAAAATACCATCTGCCATTGCATAGTTGAAAAAAGTAGGGATACCGAAAAAACGCTTGGATAAGATAAAAACCTTTTGAACCATCAAT
>JBGSMI010000312.1:0-24561 GCA_041740215.1 Ferruginibacter sp. | reverse complement strand
ACGGGCGTATTGGTTTTAATTGATGACAAGCAAACTTATTTATCTGGTGCGGAATTAACCAACCTTTTGAGTAGTATGAGTTCATCTCAAGTGGATGTGATTGAACTGTTAGCAAATCCACCTGCCAAATATGATGCAGGGGGAAATGCAGGTGTAATCAATATCAAAACAAAAAAGAACAAACAAGAAGGTTTTAACGGAACACTAACGGTGGCGCCGGGGCATGGCCGTTATCGTAAAAGCAATAACAGCCTGATTCTTAACTACCGCAAGGGCAAATTCAACACATTTCTTTCTTACAGTGTAAACTGGAATAGAAGTTTTATTGACCTTTTTGCCTTAAGAAAATATTTTAATCCTTCCGGTGATTTGGTGGCCGTCCTCGACCAACCTACCATTTTTAATGGCGTCAGCTTAAATAATACGCTTAAAACCGGGATTGATTTTTATGCTTCCGAGAAAACCACTATTGGGATTTCATTAAGCGGCATTACTTTTTCCAGAGAAAGCAATAGCAATGCAACTGCAACCTGGAAAAATTCTGCAGGTTTGGTTGACTCGGCCATCGGAACCTATGGCACCAGTTCCAATAGATTTAAAAATGGCGGTATCAATCTGAATTTTAAAAAGATAGTCAGTAGTCGCCAGCAATATTCAGTTGATGTAGATTGGATAGATTATGCCATCCGCAACGACCAATTTTTTAATAATAAGCTTTTGGCAAACGCCGGCTACACCGAATCCCAAAGGGGATACATTCCTTCTTCTATACAAATTTTTTCCGCAAAAGCCGATCATACAGTGCGTTTTGCAACGGCAAGCAAACTTGAATCCGGTTGGAAATCGTCACATATTAACACCGATAATTTTGCAAATTATCAAATCTTGAACAGTAGCCAGTGGGTACCCGATTTTGGAAAAAGCAACCATTTTTTGTACAAGGAAAATATCTACGCATTATACTCCAACTTTGAAACAAAAAAAGACCGCTTCACCATGCAGGCTGGTTTGCGCTACGAGTACACCAGCTACCGTGCCAACCAACTGGGTAACATCGTACAAAAAGACTCTGCTTTTTCCAGAAATTACAAGGGCCTTTTTCCTTCGGGGTTTGTAACATACCAGGCGGACTCTGCCAATGCGTTTACTTTTACCGCTGGTAGACGTATTGACCGACCAGCCTTTCAAAAATTAAATCCGTTTGTTTTCATTATCAATAAATATACTTACCAGAGAGGCAATCCATTTTTTCTGCCGCAATATAGTTGGAACGTTGAGCTGAGTCACCAGTTCAAGTCCATGATCACTACGGCAATCTCCTATAGCAAGATTGAAAATTATTTTTCACAGCTATTCTTAACAGATACTAGTGGTGTATTAATTTATACCGAAGGCAATGTGGGTCACGCAAAAAATATTGGGTTATCCCTCACTGTTCAGTTGTCACCCTTCAAATGGTGGTCGCTTACCAGCCAAACCATTTTTAATTACAAGGAACTGAAAGGCTTTGCAGGTAAATACTTTTCTGCCTCCATCAACCAAATGAACCTGAATATCAATAACCAGTTTCGGATCAACCGAATATATACAGCGGAACTTTCCGGCGTTTATGCTACTAAAAGCCTTCATGATTTGCAGGAAATAATATCACCAACCGGACAAATAGCAATTGGCTTTGCAAGACCGGTGTTGAAAAATAAAGGCACGCTTAAATTAAGTATCCGTGATCTGTTTTATACTCAGATAAATGAAGGCGTAACTCAGTTTAAATCTGCTGAAGAATACTTTGTTATTTGGCGAGATACCAGGGTAGCAACCATTGCCTTTACCTGGCGGTTTGGCAAACAACTCAAAACAATAAAACGCTCAACCAGTGGGGCTGGCGCTGAAATGCAACGGGTTGGAATCGGTAATTAGCGAAAAATCCGCCATCAAAATACAACTGAACTTTTCCTATAAACCGCCATCTCATTCTGGTGATCCTAACAGCTCATTTACCTTTTTAAACTGATAGCCTTTGTGCTTTAGTTCAGTAATCAATTGATTCAGCCGGAAATAAAACTTATCGGTTCTTTTGGGATCTGTGCCTGCATGCAGTAGCAAAATGTAGCCGTTCAATCCTTTGCTGTCTTCTTTTTCCTTGTCAATAATTGATTGGTAAATTTCATCTGAGGTTCGATAATTTTTTAATCCGGGAAAAGTATAATCCGCAGCGCTTAGCGTTCCGGGTGAGTAATTGATGAGCCGCATGCCCATCTCTTTTGTCCAACTGGCGATGCTATCATTGTACCATTCGTAGGGTGGAAGAAAATAGTTGATAGCGGTTGTTTCAACGCCACTTTTGCGGATGGCTTGCAGGTTATTTTTAAGATCGTTGGTGAACTGTGTTTTAGTAACCAGCAAACTGTCCCGGTTATTCCAGTCGCAATAAAGAAGGTGCCGGTCGCTGTGCGGACCAAGGTAATTGCCCTGTTGCTGTAATGTTTTTATAAGTGCCCAAAAGGATTTATTCCGGTAAAAGTTTCCGGTAAAAAAGAAGGACGCATTGATGGATTGTTTTTTTAAAACAGCCGATATCATTTTACCTCCATCTGCAAATTCATCGCCGGTAAAAACCAGGGCAATTTGCTTTTTTTCCCTGTTGCCCCTTATCACAGCTCCTTTATATTTTTCACAGGTGGTATTTCTTGTGGCTGCTTCTTTTGCGGCCAGCAAATAAATCAACGAAGCGGTTCCATCCATCGTTGGTTCATTGGTACTGTAGTCTCCGTAGTCATCATGGTATACTGCCAGGTCGCTTTGAAATGGAGCATACTCATCCTCATCCTGCAATTGTATGCCAATCAGATTTTTATAAATGCTGGTATATACCGGTCCATCCACCAGACCACCATTGATAGGATATTTTTTTAAATGCGTAAAAGCAGAATGCGGATCTACAGGACTATCACCCGAAGATGGCAAACCGTACACCATGCTGGTACCCCAGGGATTGCAACCAAAAAGCCAGTCGATATTGGCTTGCTCCAGTTCTGCAAACTGACGATCTCCGGTTAGTTGCTGGTACCAGTAACACTGGATGGCAAAAGCTGTAGTTAAATTATTACTACACCAAATGAAAGGTACTCCACGGTAAAATGCATTTAACTTTGCTTTGCCCCATACTTTTTCAATTCCCTGTTTATAATAACCGGTAAGTGTGTCTCTTCTTTTATCTTTTAATTGCCTGGCCAATTCGTAGTGCCCGATATTTATAAACGGGTACCACTGATAATGCTTTGCTGTATCCGCACCCAGCCAGGGCGTTACGGGTTCTGCTGCAGCAAACATCATGGCATTGTGGAGCAACGCAATTGAATTGACATCTCTCTGTTGATTAAAATTTACTTCATGTATTTTTATTTGAATGGCATTGGCCAATTCCATATCATCGCCCCAGTTGTCTTCTGCGTAGATATAGGGTGATCGAACAGAAGCTGTTTGTGAAACGCCTGATTTTTTTAAACCGAAAGCCAGTGCAGTACCGGCTTTCTCATCTAATAGGGCAGCATAGTTTTTATCTGCTTTTTTAAAAACCATTGACCCAAGACCGAATGCACTGGAAAACTTTCCGGCTGTAGATGAGGTGCCCGTTGTATTGTTCATAAACTTTCCCCGCTGCTGAGGCTCACCACTTACAAAATAAGCCGGACGTTGAAATCCCCTTCCATAAAAACTATCTTCTTCGGGGATGCGCATGCCCTGGTGGTCACGATCATCTCCTACCTGGTTAAACATCCGGTCCGTAGCCGGATGCATTTTTAACAACCAATCCAAGCCCCACTTTGCTTCATCCAGCACATCCGGCATTCCATTTTTTCCATCTAATCCATTGGCCATTTTATCATCAGGGAATATTCCGGGAAAATCACGGTAAGCCATCAGCAAATGATAAGTGGCATTGGCCGAGGTTGTAGCGTATTGCAGGTAATCACTGGCATCGTGCCAACCTCCTACCAAATCGATGTAGCTGCTGTCTTTGATTCCTGCCTTTTCTCCGTACAGCGTGTAACCGTCATGGGTATGGCAACTATCGTTTAAAAAGGGATTAAAACCACTGCGTTGCTGCCGCATATATTGAAGACAAAAATTGGCTGCACCGGTGTAAACATCGTTACCAATTGTAAACAGGGGTGATGTTGCATTGCCAGCCTTCAGGAAATATCTGCCTGGTTTTTTAAACGAGGAAAAATTGAGCCGGTACGTTTTTTTAAACGGTCCATACGAACCAAAATTTTGCGGGGATGAATGGGTGTAAACAATTTTGCCAGTTGCCGAATCTACTAAATTAAAGATGTTGATTTGCTCATTGCCTTTACTACACCAAACGGCCACTTTAATTCCATCGGGTGTATATCCCAATTGGTTGATCCTAATCCAGGTAGTGGGCTCGTTTGAATTACGAAAGGAAAGGAAACCAATTGCGATGAATGAAGCCAGCATTAAATACCAACTGTTTTTCATAAATAAAAAGGGTTTAAAAATATATAACTTTAAAGTTAAGCCCAATAGTGCAGGCTAAAAATTTCTCTTTTTAGTGCAGCCCGTCAATTAAAATAATTACAATGGCTTTTGTATAAAAAAGATATTCTGCAAGAGTGCGTACATTGCGCCGGGAATGCAAAAGCCTAGCCAATTTAAAATAGTTGGCCCGCCATCCGATGACTATAGGATCAAAACATGCATTGAAAATACTAATAATTATGGATGAACATTTTGAAATTCCGGTATTGTATAACAACCAGGAATTATTATTTACTGCGAGACTGCTGGCATTTGGCTATGTGCATAAATTTGAGGTGGATGTATTTGGCCAGCAATTGTTTTTTGAACAGGATGATAGCGGCGATTACAGGGCACTGGCAGATCCAACAAATTTGGACAATGTAAGAAAGATGGATGTGGAACTTTTGCACGCTATTGCGCATTCTATAGAAACGATTTTAAAATAAGAAAAGCTGCCAACAGTCAAACGAAATTGAACTATCATTATTCGATCTGTTTTTAATTCTTGACAATCAAATAATCTAAATTCAGCCGGCAATTATATACAAATTCTTCTGATCAGGAATACATTTGAAGTTTCCGAATAATGCTTTCCAGTTCCTGTTGATCGGCCATATAAAAATTGCCTGCATCACTCACCAGCGGATTGGCATAGGTCATCGGATTTTCAACCGCCTTTCTGGCGGAGGTATGATATTCACAGGCACCGGTTTCATTGATTAATGCAGCGATGTTTTCGGAACGAATACCGGCGCCCGGCATAATGCTGATTCTCTTTCCAGCCTGCTTTACCAGTTGTTTTAATACTGGCGTTCCTTCAGGAGCAGTTGCCGCCAGGCCTGAAGTAAGCACTCTTTCACATCCGGCATTGATTAAAATTTCCAATGCGGCAAACGGATCGGGCACGGCATCAAATGCACGGTTGCAGGTTACTTTTAGTGGATAGGCCATCTCAACCAGTTGCTGCATTTTATCAGCGTCTATTGTTCCGTTTCGTTTTTGAACGCCTACCGACACACCGTTACAGCCCAACTCCCTGCACATCAAAATATCCTCCAACGCAATGGCCCATTCGGCATCATCGTAAAAATAGTTCATGCTTCGTGGGCGGATGATGGGATATAAATCAATGCCAATTTTTTCCCTTACTTTTTTTATGGTACCATATGATGGGGTGGTTCCGCCTTCAATTGGATTATCACACAATTCAACCCTAGTTGCGCCGGCCATTTCAGCAACCAGGCAACTTTGAATTCCAAAGGCACAAACCTCAAGATGCAGTTTCATTGGTTCAATCATTTTGTATTTACTAAAGATATAAAAGGATTGATTAAGTAGTTGGTTGCATTACTTATTCTTTTTAACCACAAAGAATCCCAGAACATACCGGTTGATTTAATTGAATGATTTCGTTTGATTTTGCGATACCCCTTTTTTGTCGTTGTGGTTTTACCCGACTAAGCCAAATAGCCTTTATCCCTTCCTTTTTATCAACCGTCGTGAATATCCTACACATTTCAATAATAATCAAAACCGGCAATCGTAGAAAAATGCCTAATTTGCTACAATCAAACCATGCGAGGAAATTAATATGCTGGCACAAATTGAATACCCTGAAATACTACAGCCGCAAGAATTAGATACCTATCTTGCCAATGGTTGGTTTAGAATGCGTCAGACAGTTTTTACTACCAATTTCCTTCAATTTGATCAGCAGTTTTACTCGGCTATTTGGTTAAGAGTGGCATTGGCCGATTATGTTCCCGATAAAAAATACCATACCCTTAAAAAATTAAACAAGGCTTTCAGAACTGAAATCAAACAGTCCCCTATAGGCGGAATTTCTACAGCACATGAGTCATTGTATTTTCAGTATCGTGAGTCTGTTTCTTTTGATGTTTCTCCTTCGGTTAAGGAATTATTATTAGAAAACGATGCTGCTAACCTGTTTAATACCTATGAAATAAATATTTATGATGGCGATAATTTAATTGCAGCCGGCTTTTTCGATCTTGGAGCAATTGCTGCTGCTGGTATCAGTTGCTTTTACCATCCGGCTTATAAAAAGTACAGTCTGGGCAAGTACCTGATGTATTTAAAGATCGAATTCTGCAGACAACAACAGTTACAATATTTTTATCCCGGCTATGTGGTTCCGGGCTGCTCCCCTTTCGATTATAAACTGGAGGTAGGAAAAGCCACACTTGAATACCTGCAGTTATCATCTATGCAATGGATACCCATTACCACCAAAGAAACACTTGTAATTCCGCTACACCAAATGGTTGAACAGTTAACCATTCTACAAAAACATTTTGCTGCCAACAATATACCGCTACAGTTTTTACAATACCGGTTTTTTGAGGCCAATTTACACCCTTACTACTACGGCTACCACCTATTTGATTTTCCAGTATTTTTAAATTGTTTCCCGTTAGATAAAACGAGTGTTTACCTGCTAATTGTTTTTGATGTTAGAACAGCCTGCTACCATTTACTTAAATGTAGTACAGTTGTCAATATTGGCTTTCAATTATATGGCAGTACTGTTTTTGATCATGATTTATTGAAAGTGATGGAACAGCTTTTTTCCAGCGCTATCCCTGAAGAAATGGTTGCATACTTGCGTCAATTTTTTCAACAATAATTAATGAAAGCTTGATACAAAATGGTGTTCTAACAAGGTTTATAGCGCTCACAAAAAGTTATTGCAGGGTATTATTATTTTTGAAAAACTCAATTTTGCCTTTGAGTCTTGCATAATTTCATACCAAAAATTCTAATTAACTGGTGATGCCTGCTGGTTGAATTTTGCATTGAATTTACAATCATATAAAAAGGGTAAGGATTTATTTATAAAACCTCCCTTCTTCTACAGCTTCCCCCCTTTTTTTGAATTGCTACAGAAATTTTTTATTTTACGGATGTTGACGTTGTTATATACAATCAGCCATTAGAACAGAAACAAAATGAAATCGTTTTTTATAGATTTACTGCAAGGTAGCAGTTGGATTCACTCCTATTTTAGTTTCGTGGCATCTACTCTCGAAGGCGTATCTGCTCCGCTTATAATACTAACGGAACTTACAGCAATGGCTTTAATTATGGCAGTCATATTTTTCATATCCAGCGTTGCAATCTCATCACTTACTTTATGGTAGTTAGGCTCATTGTCCATTTTTGATGTAGATATAGTATGCGCCGGTACTCCAAGTCTGGCAAGCGTAGCATTATCTGAACGATAAAATAATTGTTGATCGGGATAAGGATCGGGGTAAAAACTGAAAGCTGATCCTTTCAAATTTTTCTGTAGGATAGCACCCAAATCCGATTTCTCAAAACCAGTAATATAGGCCGAATTCTTACCCCATTTCGAATCGGTCCCAATCATCTCAATATTAAACATGGCCATCACTTTTTCTGGTGCCAGTTGCTTTGAAAAATATTTTGATCCAAAACCACCGGTTTCTTCAGCAACAAATGCAGTGAAAATAATAGACCGCTCATTGCTATTCATTATCTTAAAATACTTCGCCAGCATAATCACGGCTGTGGTTCCTGCGGCATCGTCATTGGCTCCATTGTAAATGCTGTCTTTACCATTATCTGATTCACCATCGCCCTGCTTGGTGATTCCCAGGTGGTCATAATGTCCTGAAAAAACAACGTATTCTTCTGGTTTGCTTTTTCCCGGTAAAACGCCTACCACATTATTCAATGGCTTTTTTATCAATTGGTTGGTTACAGCAACGGAAAAGGTATTGGCTATACCGTTATCCAGTACAAAAACGACGGCGTTTTTACCAGGTTCAGCCGAAACGCTTTCCATTTTTTTCACATTTTTCAATTGGCTTCTGAAAGCGGTATCGACCATCACCAACAGGTTTTTTTTGCTTTGATAATACTGGTAAAATTTGGGCCCGAATTTATCACTCAAATTTATCTTCACCACTTCTATGTCGCTCTTTTCTGTGAAGGTGGCTTCGGGTAAATAAGAAAAACAGGCCAGCAACGAATCTGCTATTACATTTCCGTCAATGATCACTTTTGCAGTTAGTGTTTTTGATTGAACCATGGAAAATTCCTGGCGGAAATTACCAGCACCATTAAATGGTTGCAAGCCTATTTTCTTAAATTCAGCTTCTATAAATGCCGAGGCTTTTTCGATGCCTGGCGTAAAAGTCTCTCTACCCTGCATATCATCTGCAGAAAGTATTTTTTCAATCCTCCCTACTTCCTTTTCTTTGATGATTTTGTTGATTGATTGTGCAGATAACAAACAGAAGGAATAAAAGGAAAAGAATAATGATATAAGTTTTTTCATGGCTGATTTTTACCCTAATAGTGTTGAATAAAAAAATTGTTGACTGTTGCAATATACGATGTATGATTTTACCTTCTACGGCTTAGCCAGTAATATCTTACCGACAAAAATTTCTCAGAAAAGTTATAGGTTTTACAAGAGTCAATTTTTGCTCAATTTTTATTTAATGTACTTTTAGTGTACCTATCTCGAATGGTTTTTCATAATAACAAAAATACTAAAGGCAATCATTTCGCGTTAGGAGTAGTTTGTATACCATGTAATTTTTTTTGCTGACTTCCTTTATTAATACTATTTTCGTGCTGTTTACATCTTTACCGCCACACCATCCGTTGCAAAACCTACCTAAACTTCCTTTATTCTATTTCAAGCAGTGATTCAATTTGTTCAGTTCATTTCCTTTGAATTAATACAATATTAATTTGGGATTCATCCGTTCTTACCCGGATATTTTCGCTTGAAATATTTAATTTATTTCCAAGATCTCCTTCTAAAAACTGTTGGTTCTGTTTTGTCGTACTATGATTTTGTAAATGTTAATGTTGTGCAAAGCCAGTCATTGCAGTATCAATAAGAATTGATCAACGTAACATTTTTAATCAAACAGTTTACAGTCAATTTTTTACATCACCTCTAAAAATTAAAATCATGGAAAATTTTTACACCGCTTATACCAAAGTAATGGATAACAAAACCTACTATTTTGTAAAAAAATACCTCGTATTTCCCGAGTTTAAAGATGTTGAGCCCATGCAGGAAAGTTTTGGAATGCATGCCGACTTTAATAAGGCTTGTAACATTGCTGGTATTAATGACCCAATCATCCGGGAGCAACTTTTTAATGAAGCAAAAGATTCGGTTCAACAAGCAAAGGTAATCGACTTGAATACGCCTGTTTTTTTGGGGAAAAGTGCAGCCTTATAATTTCTTGGGTTTGCCAAAATTCCATCTAATTAAAATGTGCAATCACTTTTGCAGTCAAGAAATGGGTAATATTGAAGCAGGAAAGGAACAAAATAAAAAAAGGGCCAGGATAGAAATCCAGCCCCGTTTTAAAATCCAATATCCTATGAAAAACCGAAACAAATGTATACTATCATTTTGGAATAAAATATACCCTAAAGTGGGTATTTTTTAGATAAAATCTACCTTCCGGATTTTATCAATTTTACATATCGTGTTCATTATTAACGCTTTACTTTTTAAGTCTTTTTCTAAAATAAGTAAAAAAAGATCTAAATCGCAAACATTACATCCTTTAATAAGCTACCATGTTTGGTTGCACTTATGAGGTTGTAGTAGCAGATGATATTTCAATTATATATCCCAAAAAAATACCTGCCGGGTGGCAGGTAATCTTTTTTAGCGAAAATTATTTTAAAACGCTGGGTTTCCTTTTTTTTATAGGTGCATATCCCACTTGTGGTGGCTTTGGCATCAACCAACGAGGGGCTTACTTTATTTGTTAAAGTATTCCGTGTATTCTTCAGTTGTGCTTCTTTCCATCTGCTCTGTTATCATCATTTTCTCCTCAGTAAAATTCAATTTATTTTTTAGAAACAGCTCGTAGTTGTTAAATATTACATTCAAGGTGATAAAATTCATTACGTAAGCCCTTGTTTCTGCAGGCAGAAAATTCTTTATGTTCCAAAATGTAGGGCTTAATTGTCCACTTCTTTCCATAGCCTTCCATACATTGCCAATGCCGCAATTATAACTTGCTACAACCAGCAACCAATTATCATTGAGGTTTCTTCTTCTGTCACGCAGATACCGGGCTGCGGTGTTT
Source organism: Ferruginibacter sp. (assembly GCA_041740215.1). Lineage (GTDB taxonomy): Bacteria > Bacteroidota > Bacteroidia > Chitinophagales > Chitinophagaceae > Ferruginibacter. The sequence continues at coordinate 13,903 of JBGSMI010000312.1, read as the reverse complement.
GTAGATCTATTTAAGTTTTTACGGTCATCTGCCAGCTTTGCTTTTGTTTTGCGCAGCTTCAATTGCTTTTTGCTTTTTTGCTTTTCTAGCTTTTTCTTTTCGGCTACACTCAATTTAGCAATGTATTTCATTCCATATTCACTGGCTACTTCATCCATAATCTGCCAATACCCTACAGCTCCTGCTTTTGAAACTGCGTTTCCATTATAAGCTGATTCCAGCGTTAATAAAATTTTCAACTCGGTTGGTAGATCATATCTTGTTAATATGGTAGCCGCTTGGGGCAATAATTGCTTGCCTTTGGTGTACATTCTTATAAGATAATCCCGTCTGTTTTTGCTAAACTTTTCAATGTAACCAAGCGCCTCCGTTTCATTGCCTTTTAATAACTCCGGAAAAACCACATTGGATGGCGTAATAATGAAACGGGTTTCAGCCCTTTTTTCAACTACCGCCAACAATGCCTTCTTTGTACTATCTCTAAAACTTTGTCCGGATAAAGTTTGAAATGATGTTACCATTAATATAATCCAACACAACTGCTTTTGTGCTGTTGAACTCAGTTTTCTCAACATAATTGTTTAGGAAAGTTGTTATACAATTGGGTGCATAGGGAAAACGGGTGTCTTTTTATAATATTGCCTTTTAGATAATCTGTTGTCGGATTTTTAACAAAGTCAGGTTCAGTCTTTAAATTAATATTTAAAGTTTATCATTTCTATTTAAACGGTTTTCTGCACTTTTACATGCATTTAGCAAAATTGTGGCAAAAAAGAAGAAAAAAAGATTTACCGGCTCATTTACCTTCATTTTATTGGTGTTGGTTGCCATAGCGGGTTTAACCTGGTATATTACAGGCTTTTTTAATCAGTCTTCGTTTGTACGTTACCCCGCTTTTGGCATTGATATTCCAGTTAATTATTCCATCCATGGTATTGATGTAAGCCGTCACCAGGCTGTAATTGACTGGAAGGATGTAAAGAATATGGAGATTAAAAACGTGAAAATCGGATTTGGTTTTATGAAGGCTACGGAAGGTATTGCGAGCGTAGATCCACGTTTTAGAAAAAACTGGTTTGAGGCTAAGAAGCATGGCATTCCACGTGGGGCCTATCATTTTTTTAATGCTGGCAAAAGTGGCAAAGCCCAGGCAGCAAATTTTATTGAAACGGTCAATCTTGAAAAAGGTGATTTGCCACCTGTTTTGGATGTAGAACAAATAAGAGGCACAAGTGCTGCTATTTTGCAACAAAGAGTGGGCGATTGGATAAAGATGGTAGAAAAGCACTATAAAGTAAAACCAATCATTTATACCAATGTCGATTTTTATGAAAATTACCTTTCTGGTTTATTTGATGATTATCCCCTTTGGGTAGCGCATTATAAGGTAAAAAACAAACCACGTATAAAGCGGAACTGGATCTTTTGGCAGCATAATGAAACCGGACGTGTCAATGGTATCAACGCTTTTGTTGATTTCAATGTATTCAACGGTGATAGCTCGGATTTTAATAAATTATTGCTAAAAGACTAACAGTGATGTTGCTTTTAATAACTGAACATAATTATCAATATTTTGTCATAAGCATATGGAACCTGAAGTAAGAGAATTCTTGGTTAAGATTATGCAGTCCATCTCAATGGGGATGGTTTGGTTACTGATCAATATGAGTATTGGTATCTATTACGGGTACGCCTTTTTTGAAGATTCACCAACAGCGGGCAACTACATTTATTGGACAGCCTTTCTTGCATCTTTCGTTGCACTCATTTTATATCTAAAAAAGAAGTGGAAAGGCTGGGAGGAAAAAAATTATGACAGTTTTTAATTAACTGCTATGATCTGCTACAATAATCCACCTGTTGTTAATTTTTCGAAATACTAGTGTAAACGTTCCGCCAACATCTCCAATACTCCGGGTTAAATGCCATTTACCTACCACAAAAAAATACATTTCAGATAACCGCTTCACGTCCAGCAACTCAAATTTCAAATTGCCCATTGCCGCAGCATCCGGATAATTCCTTTTATAATTGTCCATCGTTTTTTGCCAGCCGTAGGTTACTCCACTTTTGCCAACAAACATTAAAGAATCACTTTTCCAGTACGTTTCCATAAAAGCCGGAATGTTGCCACTGTTCCATTCCTTTGTTTGTTCAGCTAATAAATTTCTAACGGCTATTTCATCCTTACTTTGAGCCGACACTACAGCAACAATCCCTAAAAGCCAAATGAATAAAACGATTCTCTTTTCCATTTATAAAAATTAAGTGAATAACTACAATTTGCAGATCGGAGTATAAATTACAGTTATTCTGTTAGCTGGTAAAATTATTGAATCGCTTTCTTTAATTTTTGGAATCTAATGCTATCTTTTGATCATGCCAGCAATATCCTACAACTACTTTTAAAAAAATTTCAACATTATCTAGCCATCTTTGGCTGCTGCCTGACGTTTGTTTCCATTCTCACAAAGTAAACAGACGATGATCCAGACTGTAAAAGAAAGACTGCCATCCCATTAACTCCAACTAACTGCGATAGAAAAAGAAAGGCTATTAGCAAATAGCAACTGAAATAGGTCTTTGTGTCTTTAAGGGCAAAAATTTAGCAGCTACTGTGCTTCAACTTTTTTAATTCTAAATGGGTGAAAGTTGTAATCACCATTAATCTAATGCTTGTGGTGTGTAGAGCTACATTTACTCCGGTGACACAAACGATAATTGTAATAATGTGCGCTTACAATTAAAGGAACAGCAAATATTAAAAACCAGTTTTCAGCAGAATGAAAAAATTGCTTTAGCACGAGGAAGACAAAACCCGCAGCAAAAATTAGCACAGGAGCGAAAGAATGGTGGTGTTTGATGTAGCCATGAAACAAGGAATAAGAACCAACTACAAAAGCCAAACCGATCATTCCCCATTCAAAAAATGCGTTATGAATGATATTGATTCCAAAAATCGGCAAGGTGGAAACAATCACTGGCAACAACGCACAGTGTATTGCACAGGCTACTGAAGTAGCAATACCCATTATATCCCAATTGATTTTTGTATCCATTTTTAGAGCGGCAAAGATAGCCTATTTGCAATAGGGTTGCAACTGTTAAATTCGGCCAAACCTGTAAACAAGGTTTAATTAACAGTTGGTTTGCGTGTAACTTTGCAAAAACTATTAGAAATGATAAAGAAATGGTATTTGTTCGTAGGATTTTTTGTGCTTTTATTCGGGGCCTATTTTCTATATTTTTTCAGCCAGGATGATTTTGTACAGTCAAGCCTTCCGGTGATTAATAATAATGTTCAACCTTTTTCATTTACTAACCAAAACAATCAAATCATTACGGAGAAGGATATTGACGGCAAAGTATATGTGGCAGAATATTTTTTTACTACGTGCAAAGGCATTTGCCCTAAAATGAATGCAAATATGCGCCGGGTGTATGATGCTTATAAAAGCGATAGCAGTTTTATGATTTTGTCTCATACCTGCATGCCTGAAACTGATTCGGTTCCGTTATTAAAAAAATATGAACAGACAATGCTGGATGGCAAGCTAGTAAAAAACGAAGATGGTACTTACAAAATCGACTTTGACTCTACAATGATTGGCAAGCAACCTTACACCAACCACAACTGGAATTTTGTGACTGGAGATAAACAGGAATTATACAAACTGGCCAGGCAGAGTTACATGATAGACAATAATAAACCTGATACCGCATCTGCCATCGAAAATCAATTTATACATACCCAGTTTTTTGCTTTAATTGATAAGAAAAGCCGGGTAAGGGGTATTTATGACGGATTAAAAGAAGATGAAGTACAGAAATTATTAATTGATATCCAGGAAGTGCTAAAGGAAAAAATACAGACCAGAAGTTTGAATTAAAAGATAAGTGTAGTTTAAACAAAAGATTTTATAAATTCAAAGAATAATTAATTGTAAACGCCCATAAATGGTAGATGATATTTTAAAAAAAAACAAGCTAAGTATAACGGATGGCCGCAAAAAAATATTGGAACTATTTTTAGGCAGTAATGGTGCGCTAGCTCATGCAGATATTGAAAAATCAACGGGCGAAATTTTTGACCGGGTAACCGTTTACCGAACCTTGCAAACTTTTGTAGAGAAAGGAATCATTCATTTAATTCCTACCACCGACAATTCAATTCTGTATGCTTTATGCAAAGACAATTGCGGGGAAGGTCATCACCACGACAACCATGTTCATTTTATTTGTGAAGACTGTAGTAAAACCATCTGTTTGGAAGAGATTACTATTCCACACGTTAAGCTACCAAAGGGTTTTACACCTAAACATGCGGAAATGGTAGTTAGCGGTATCTGTGACGATTGTAAGTAAAACTTGCAAAAATTTGATGGTTGACTAGTTCATTGTTGATGGTTGAAGCTGTGAGATCGTGAAGGCTTTATTACGTTTAGCTTTCAACAATCAACTTTCAACGATTTTACCCTTACATTTCCCCTTTTACAAACTCCATCAATACCTTTATCTGGTCGGGCGAAAAATCAAATTTTAAGCCTGCCGCTTTATACAATTCTGGTAATGTTTTGGTACCGCCCAAACTAAGAGCATTGCAATAATTAGCCAATGCAACTTTTGGGTTATTTTTAAATTGCTGCCACATACCAATGGCACCCAATTGTGCAATGCCATACTCAATGTAATAAAATGGCACTTCAAATAAATGTAGTTGCTTTTGCCAAAGATTGCTGCGGTAATCTTCCAGTCCGCTATAATCAATTACATCATCACCAAACTCTTTTAGTACCTCATTCCATTTGGCTGTTCGTTCGGCAATGTTATGCGTAGGATTTTCATAAATCCAATGCTGAAATTTATCAATCGTGGCTATCCAGGGAAAAATGGTGATTACCCTTTCCAACTGATACTCTCTTGCTTTTTTTAGTTGCGCTTCGTCTTTAAAAAACACGTGCCAATGCTCCATGCTAAAAAGTTCCATCGCCATGCTGGCAACTTCTGCTATTTCCATCGGGTATTCTTTAAAGCCGGTAAGCGGCAATGGATGTGCTAAAAATGAATGAACCGCATGGCCGCCTTCATGCACCATGGTAATCAGGTCCTGCATTTGTCCGGCTGCATTCATGAAAATAAAGGGTGCACCACTTTCTGCCAACGGACAGTTGTAACCGCCGGGAGCCTTACCCATCCTGCTTTCCAGGTCAAGGTGTTTAAGCGCATTCATTTTGGTAAGGCATTCGCCAAAAAATGGTTGCAGCTTCGAAAAACATTCGATCGACTTATTAATCAGCTCTTCGCTCGTTTTAAAAGGCTGTAGTGAGGGTGCTCCTTCAGGTTCTACTTCCAGATCCCAGGGGCGCAATGTATCCAAACCTAATTTTGCTTTTTTCTTTTCATAAATCATGTTCACCAATGGCAACACATGTTGCTTTACCGCATCATGAAATGCAAAGCAATCTTCTTTGGTATAATCAAATCTTCCTAATTCTTTAAATCTATAATCCCTGTAATTGCTAAAGCCTGCATTGAGTGCTTCGGCATTTCTTTTCTCCAGCAGATTGTTATACAATTTGTTCAGCTCATCCTTATCCTCTAATCTTCTTTCCTGAACTTTCCGGTAGGTTGATTCTCTTAAACTCCGGTCCTTACTCTCATAAAACTTTGCGGCTTGTTGCAGGGTGTATTCCTGGTCGTTCACCTTTACTGTCATCTTACCGGAAATAACTCCAAACTGTTGTTGCATTACAGCCAGTTCCGATTGTAACGGAATGTTTTCTTCCCGAAATAATTCAATGCTTTTACGGATGGTTCGCAGGTAAGTAAAATATTTACCGGCATCCAGTTCTTTTGCCAAAGGATGGTTCACCAATTTCTTATTTAGTGCATCTGCGTAAGGCTGAATTTTGGGTTGTATTTCGTTACAGTAAAAACCAAAGGCTTCTTCCAGCGCTTTATTTTCCGTATCGCAGGTCATTTTTATCTGACGCCAGCAGGCATCTTCGCTTACCACGGCTTCCAGTTCGCTCTGGTGCAACAGCCATTGCTCCAGGTTTTCCCTGGTATCGATATTTCTTTCCAGTAGATCTTTAAAGAAAGGCTCAAGTTGTTCCCAATTGGTTACCATAAAATCGGCGGGTATAAAATGCCGGGCTATTTTTTTAATATCTGCAGTATACATAAAAAACGATTGTGGTGTTAACAAGACTACCGTAGCTGAAACAACTACGGTAGCGAAATTTTGAGGCTGCCTTTCGTTAACTAGCGAGAGTCTTTCGAAGCAAATAATTTTTAAGCCTTATCTAGCAAATGAATTCCTGATTTTAAAAGCTTTCACAGAACCCCTCTTCGGGGGCAGGGGGCTTTACCTTTAAGCCATCTTTCTTGGCGAATTAATTTTTTTCGGTGGTGCTGCTTTTACACTGGCCTGTTTGGTTTCATTTGCTTTGGCCTTTGGTGTAACTACTTCATGCGCTGCTGCGTCCTGATCGTGGGTTTCTGACAACTTGATTTCGACTCCGTTTGCGGTTAATTGTGTAAACCATCTCACCATCTTCTTCATATCACTTCCGTAAACTCTTTCAAAGTCCATAACAGGATATACCTTTTCAAAATAAGCTTTGATCTCTTTAGCATCTGCTTTACCATCAGGAATTACTTCTGTGCTGCTTTTCATTGATGTAAAAACTTCAACCAGGTTTACATTATCGGTTGTTGTAAAAACTTCAATACTTTCCAGATGAGAAAAACTATGCAGCCGGGTACTTACAAATTTGGAGGTTTTATCTTCTAGTGATTTCACTACGCCACCGTCTGCTTTTGAAGACATTAATTCGTATAAACCGCCTAAGCCGGTCACGGAAACTAGTCTGTTATAATCCATATAGTTATTTTTTTTTAGGGTTGCAAGTTAGTAGTAAAAATGCAAAAGGGGTCACAAATTTACAACCCAATCCTTTATAATAGATAGATTACTCTTTTAAAGAAAACCACTTTTTAAACACAAATCAAATGTCTAAACTGGAAATGGTTTCTTTGTCCGGTAAGGGAAAGTTTTTTCGATAGTGTTATTTATTATCGTTAATGTGTTCATATAAACGATGCACATCATCCAGTTTAAATAACTGGGTGCCATCATTCATGGTAGCCGCAGATCCACAGGCTACACCGAAATTAATTACCTGTTGCAGTGTTTGTTTTTGTTGCAACATATAAGTAATACCCGCCACCATGCTATCGCCGGCACCTACTGTACTTTTTTTCTTGACTTGCGGAGCAGCGGCAAAATATTTCTTTTCTCCCGACACCAGCCAGGCTCCGTCAGGTCCCATTGAAACTGCTATCAATGTAGCAAAACCATCTCTTACCGCTTGTTGAGCTGCATCCGGCACTTCATTGCTTTCAAGCCTGGTTATATTCAACATTTTACATAGTTCTCCAATATTGGGTTTTATTAGATACGCATGCTTTCCTTTTAAAGCCTGTAAAGCAGGGCCAGATGTATCTATTATACATTTAGCACCAACAGAATTGGCCATTTTTACAATTAGCCCATAAAAATAATCGGGCAAGCCTGGCGGCAAACTACCGCTGGCAACTACGTATTCGGGGCTAAAGTGAAGAATGTCTTCAATCAAGTCTTTTACTACCTGTTGTTCAATAGATCTGCCCGGGAAAGTGAATCTGAACTGGTTATTGGTTTCAGATTCCAGTACCACCCAGTTTTCCCTTGTTTCTACGGAAGAATTGATAGAGTGAAATTGAATGCTTTCTTGTGTCAACAAACCCTTTAGCATCTCTCCATTATGACCGCCAGACGGAAAAAGCGCCACAGAAGAAGCCTTCAACTTTTTTAGAGCCTTACTTACATTGATGCCGCCACCACCAGGCTCGTTTAATACATCTGTACATCTTTGCTTTGCTTCTGGCTGAATTAAATCCGTTGTAGTGCTTTTATCAATGGCCGGATTGAGGGTGACAGTTATAATGGTGGTGTTGTTCATTTGTTAATAATTTGGTTGTTGAAAATTAAGGATGCCCCGGTTAATGAATGGGGCGTTCAGGTGTAAAGTTAGGCCTTATTCATTTTGACCTTCCAAAAAACGGTATCAGGTAAATAACTATGCGCCGATGTCAGTTATAAATCATTCCTCTACCTACCTTTTCTTGAAATAATAAAAAAAATCGCCTGTTTATTTTAAGAACAGCGTCATATACTTTGATAAAACAAACCATCATGATACGATTTCTAGGGTTTTCCCTTTTTTTTAACCTTTTTGCTATTGCTGCAATTGCTCAAAACTCAACTATTAAAGGTTCTGTAAATGATGATATCGATCGAAATCCGGTAATCGGAGCAACGGTAATCATTTATTTACAAAATGACTCTAACCAAACTGGAAAAAAGAGTGCAGTAACGGATTCCAAAGGAAACTTTAAATTTTCAAAGCTTGGTAGTCATAGTTTCTTTATTGAGATCAGTTCTGTTGGATATGAAAAGATAAAAAAGGCTATCAAATCAACCGAAGGAGTATACGAACTCGGCATTATTAAATTAATAAAAAGTAGGAAAGAACTGGAAGATGTAATCGTGGTTTCAAAAGCACCGGCTGTTATACAGAAAGGTGATACTTCTCAGTTTAGTGCCGCCGAGTTCAAGGTAAATCCGGATGCAACCACCGAAGATCTCATAAAAAAGATGCCCGGTATCACAGTAGCAAGAGATGGTACGGTAACGGCACAAGGCGAACAGGTTAAAAAAATAACCATCGATGGAAAGGATTTTTTTGGAGATGATGCCTCTGCCGCTTTAAAAAACTTACCATCAGAAGTTGTTGATAAAATTCAGGTATTTGATCGCCTAAGTGACCAGGCCCAGCTTACAGGTTTTGATGATGGTAATTCTGTAAAAGCCTTAAATATAGTTACCAAATCTGGTATTAAAAATGGGCAGTTTGGTCGGCTTTATACTGGCTTTGGAACTGATGACCGCTATGCGGCAGGTGGCAATATCAGCTTTTTTAAAGGTAGCCGTCGCATTTCCCTTGTAGGAAATTTTAATAATATCAATCAGCAAAATTTTGGCTCACAGGATTTACTGGGGCTTACATCCAGCGGTGGACGTGGTGGCGGTGGCGGACGTGGTGGTGGTGGAAGAGGTGGCGGTTCCGATAATTTCTCTGTAGGAACTAACAATGGGATCAATAAAACAAATGCCTTTGGTATTAATTACAGCAACCAATTTGGTAAAAAATTGAATGTTACCGGAAGTTATTTTTTTAACAACAGTAATAACATTACCGAGTCTTTTGTAAATACAGAAACTTTTTTAACTCCTAAAAACCAGTTCAATTCACAGTCAAGCAAATCTGTATCGAATAACGACAACCACCGGATAAATCTTCGGCTGGAGTATAAATTAGATTCTTCCAATACTATTTACATTATCCCAAGTTTCAATTTTCAAAATAACAATTCTTCTTCCCTTTCTTCGTCGAATAGTTATTTTGCTATAAACGACACGGCTAATACCGCTTTGAATAAGAGCCGGTCGGATAGAAATGGGTTCAATATCCGCAATAGTATTATGTTTCGTCATGCATTTAAGAAAAAAGGACGTTCCATTTCTTTCGGCATCAATTCAAACTATTCTACTAACAATAGTGAAAGTTATATAGATGCAGCGTACCGTTTCTTTAAAGGCGGTCTTGTAACAGATTCTTTGCAAAATCAATTTTATGACAATGCCACCAATGGATATTCCAATGGATTAAATATAGCCTACACAGAGCCAATTGGTAAAAAGGGCCAACTACAAATTGATTACACACCTTCAATTCAGAAAAACAATGCAAATCAACAAACATTTTTATTTGATGGCAGTAAGTATTCAAAGTTTGATACCATCCTTTCCAACAAATTTGAAAATACGATTACTACCAACAATGCCGGCATCAACTACAGTCTGGGAAAAAGCCGGGATGAACAACTTTCATTTGGCGTAAATTTTCAAAATTCACGGTTGGAAAGCCAGCGGATATTCCCTTCTTCAAGTTCAGTAAATCAATCATTTAGCAATATATTACCCAATGCCCGATGGGTGAAAAAGCTAACAAAATATAGCAACATGCGTGTATTTTACAGGGCTTCTACCAATTTTCCCTCTGTAAATCAATTACAGGATGTAGTAAATCTCTCCAATCCTTTAAGAGTTAGTAGTGGTAATCCGGATTTGAAACAATCCAACACCCATTTACTGGCTACCAGGTTTACCTACACGAATTCAAAAAACAATAGAAGTATTTTCGCAAACGTTTTTTTACAAACTGCCAGCAACTATATCACAAATGGTACTTTTAGTCCAATCACAGATTCGGTGATACAACAGGGCATTGTGCTGAAAAGAGGGTCTCAGTTTACAAAACCTGTAAACCTTGATGGATATAAGAGTTTACGAACTAACCTTACTTACAGTATACCGGTAAAAGCAATCAGAACAACCGTTAATGTCAATGCAGGTTTTAATTATTCCAGGCTACCGGGGTTGGCCAATTACCAGGCAACCACAACCAACAGTTACACTTACAATACGGGTATCGTATTGGCGAGTAATATCAGCGAATATGTTGATTTTAATATTTCTTATTCAGCAAATATTAACAACGCACAAACGATTTCCAAAGTAACGATCAACAATAAATACATCAGCCAGTCTGCCGGCATGCAGCTTAATTTATTAAATAAGAAGGGTTGGTTTATTCAAAATGATGTTAACAATCAAATCTATAGTGGTTTAACAGACGGCTTTAATCAAAACTATTGGTTATGGAATGCAGCCATTGGCAAAAAGTTTTTAAAGAAAAAAGAGGGTGAACTAAAGTTGTCTGTATTTGACTTACTAAAACAAAATCAAAGCATTGTAAGAACAGTAACAGGGGCTTATATTGAGGATTCACAAAACCAGGTATTGCAACAATATTTTATGCTAACGTTTACGTATAGCCTTAGAAACTTTGGTGTACCCTCCAGGGGCGGAAACAATGGTGACTATCAAGGTAGGCCAGGCGGTGGTATGATGGGACCTGGACGGGGTGGAATGGGTGGTTCATTTTAACTATATTTAGATTGGAATAATAAACTTTAAAGGTGAACCAATCCGAAGTATTAGTTAGTCAATTAAAGCAGGGCAATCAATCCGGTTTTACCGCTTTAGTAGATTTGTATCAGGATATGGTGTACAATACGGCATTGAATATTGTACAAAATGTAGATGATGCCGATGATGTTGCGCAGGAAGTTTTTGTACAGGTTTACCTTTCGGTTAATGCCTTTAAAGGAGAATCGAAATTATCAACCTGGATTTATCGCATCACCATAACCAAAGCGCTGGATCATGAAAAAAAGAAAAAACGCAAAAAACGATTTGGCTTTATCCAAAGTCTTTTTAGTGGCGACGAGAACGAACTGCATCTGCCGGTAGAATTTAACCATCCTGGGGTGCAACTGGAGAAAAAAGAACGTGCTGCGGAATTATTTAAAGCACTAAAAAAGTTGCCAGATAAACAACGCATTGCTTTTACATTGCATAAATTAGAAGGACAAAGCAATCAGGAAATCGCTGAAATAATGAACACAAGTTTATATGCCGTTGAATCGTTGATAGGTAGGGCAAAACGCAACTTAAAAAGAATATTACAGAACTATTATAATGATAAATTTTCGGACCAATAAAATATCCGGTATGAATAAAAAAGATAAAATTAACGATTTCGTTGAACAGGCACTCACCAGTGCAGATAGCTGTGAAAGGGCAATTGCAAAGCCTTTCCTGCTTACCCGCATTAATGCCAGGCTAAATCAATCAAAAGAAACAATATGGGAAAAGGCCGGTTGGTTTATTGGAAGGCCATCTGTTGCGTTTTCAGGACTGGCCATCCTTATTTTGATAAATGTAACTGTCATTATATATAACCGCTCAGAGCCCGCTTCTGTTGCCACAGAACAGCCGGCACAGGAAAATATTGATGTTTACACTTATACCACGGTGTCTACTATTTATGATTTTGAAAATTCTGAACCACAATGATAAAAAATTCGAAGAATAGCAAAATATTTCTGGTGACGATAGCAATATTATTGATATCGAATATTGTACTGCTAAGCTTTTTCTTTCAAAAACAAGAACCAGATCCGCCATCTAAACGCCAGGACAGAAAAGTGTATATCGCAGAATTCTTACAAAAAGAAATTGGTTTTAATCAACAGCAGCTACTACAATATGATTCCTTAGGTGAGGGTCAACAAAAGATCATGAGGAGCTTTTTTGATAACATGCGCAATAAAAAAAAGCAGCAGTTTCAGCAACTTGTAATTGATAACTTTAGTGACACTTCTATTAATCGGTTAGCCGATGAATCTGCCGCCATTCAAAGGAAAATGGAAGTACAAATGTTCAATCATATTAAAAGTGTAAGACAGCTTTGCTTACCCGATCAGTTGCCCAGGTTTGACACATCGTTTGCTAAAGTTTTCAACCGAAGAGGAGGTGATTCAAAGAAAAAAATCAACAATTAATTTAGCCGACTGCTTTGTTTTAAAGTGTCGTCCAATTAAGAAATTAAACTTAAATCTAAAAATAATCAGATGAAAAAACAATTTGTATTAATGCTATTTGCAGCAATTTTTAGCCTTGCAAATGTACATGCACAAGGTGGCGGCGGACAACGCCAAACACCGGAAGAAAGAACAAAAGCAATGATGGAAAAAATGGCTCCATTAAATTTGGATGCTGAGGCAACAAAGAAAACGGAGGTAGTGATTGCAGATTTTAACAACGCACAGCAGAAGTCAATGGAAGAAATGCGTGCCAGTGGAACAATGGACCGGGAGGCCATGATGGCAAAACGCAAGGAATTGTCAGAAGCAAGAGATGCGAAGCTGAAAACAATTTTTACAGCAGATCAGTTAAAAAAATGGATTGACGAAATTGAACCATCATTAAGACCACAAAGAGGTGGCGGCGGTCAACGTCCAAATTAAATGTACAGTTAGGTTTTGGTAAAAAAGGCCCCGCTTATTGCGGGGTTTTTTTATTAGACAAACAAATTTGAATCCGCAAAAGTCGAAGTATATTTTTAACAAATGTCCAGTTAAGTTTGTCTTGTTGTTTGTTAATGGCGTATGGTTATTCTGATACATGGGAATGACCAGTTAATAAACGAACTATTTTTATTGACCATTGATGTTGCTTTTTTTGTAATAAATTCTATAAATTTATATCTACTGTTAGCTGACTCTTTTACCTATTGAAAAATTGACGAGGAAATGGATTCAATGCCGGAAGCCATAAAACTCTACCTATAAAAGCTATTGCCATCTATAAGAGAACTTGCATTTATATTTCGCTGTTGCCCTGTCGCATATCTAATCAACAAATTTTTCAAATCTAAAAAGAATTTTTATGAAAAAAATGATGCTTTTCCCTCTTCTGTTTCTCCAGAGTTTTCTTTTTGCACAATCTGTAGGCATTGGTACAGCAACACCCAACAGCTCTTCTATACTTGATCTTGGTCCGAGTGCAAAACCATTTGTCCTACCCCGTTTAACGTCACCGCAAATGACTTCAGTAACCAGCCCTGCACAGGGAATGATGATTTACAATACGACGGAGCATCAGCTTTATAGTTATATGCGTTACAGGACTGGTTTTGTACCTAGCCAAAGCAATAACAGATGGCAACCGGTTTCTACCGGGCCACGTATGATTGCCTGGGGAGTAGTAGACAGTTTTGGAACCGAAATCAGTGGCAGCCCTAGCTATTCAGTAACCTGGGATGCAACTAATAACTGGTATAGGCTTGATTTAACTAATCCGCATGAATATAATAAAGACAGCATG
>JBGSMI010000290.1:0-23550 GCA_041740215.1 Ferruginibacter sp. | reverse complement strand
TTTTGAAGTTGGAGCATCTATAACAATACCCTTGAATCCGTTGGCGTTGAAACTGTAAAATTTTACTTATTTGAAGACCGTTATACTTTTTATTTTTTTGTCGCTGTTATTTGCCTCATACTAAAAGTTGCTCCCAGTTTGGTTACCTCCATTACAGATTTGTCTTCAGTCTGCCATTTACCAATAAGTTTATCGGCACAATTTTGGGAAAATATTTGTGTTGATGAAATTGTTAATAATACTGCTAACAATGTTTTGGTTTGTTTCATTTTTGTTGATTTTCAGTGTCACGTTTAATATTTGCTTTAAATCCAATGATGATATTGGAGCATCCAAATGTTCTATTGTTTATAATGGTTTTTTTTAAAAGCGATACGTATTGATATTCAATGAACGGAATTATTTTGGGTGTAACTTCAAATTCAACTCCTGCACCTAAACGAAAAGACGTATGGAGCTTGTTAATGGGCGCAGTAGTTACTTCGAATGTTGCAGGATTAATTGTTGTATACCGTTCATCTCAACGCCCTGCACCAAAACCACCGAAACCATATAAGGGCTTGAATACCGCTATTCCAAAATAACTAACCTGGACAAGCCAGAACCAAATAGGCAACAGGCAATAGGCAATAGGCAGATATTGAGTTTTTAATTTTTCCTCCCAAAGCCTTATCCATGTTATGTTACAGCGTGTATTGAAAAATATCTTGTCAAAACATAAGAAGATTTAAGGGGTTAGCGCCTAAAATAGAATACCTCTATTCTCTATCCTCCAAAAATACTCACCCTTTTTCTTGAGCGGTGTCCAGACCTCCCCTTTAGGGGCCGGGGGCAAAATGAATGCGAACGATTAATTTGGCGTTGCACCGGGTTTGAATATTTCGCCCCTTAAGGGCTTGAATACGGCTATTCCAAAATACCTAAATTAGAATACCCGCATCCTCTATCCACTAAAAATACTCAACCTTTTTCTTGAGCGGTTTCCAGACCTCCCCTTTAGGGGCCGGGGCAAAAATGGATTGCACCGGGTTTGAATATTTCGCCCCTTTAGGGCTTGATGGACTATGTTAATTATTCATAGGGCGGTGCCCTATGTTATAATATTTCGCCCCTTTAGGTCTTGAATACAGCTATTCCAAAATACCTAAAATAGAATACCTCTATTCTCTATCCACCAAAAATACTCACCCTTTTTCTTGAGCGGTTTCCAGACCTCCCCTTTAGGGGCCGGGGGCAAAAATGAATGCGAACGATTAATTGGGCGTTGCCCTATGCTTGAATATTTCGCCCCTTAAGGGCTTGTTAATACATCTTTTATCTTTACACAGGGCGTTGCCCTGTGCTGATCTGTTGCGCCCTTTCAGGGCTTGTTGGTCTATGTAAACTATTCATAGGGCGATGCCCTATGCTATAATATTTCGCCCCTTCAGGGCTAGCTCCTCCTTACCTTCAAAGTTGATAACATTCAAACTCTCTTTATTAAAAAAAATATATAAACTTAAAAAATACAAACATATAAGGGCTAGCTCCTCCTTACCTTCAAAGTTGATAACATTCAAACTCCCTTTATTAAAAAAAATATAAAAACTTGAAAAATACAAACATATAAGGGCTTGTTGGTCTATGTAAACTATTCATAGGGCGGTGCCCTATGCTATAATTTTTCGCCCCTTCAGGGCTAGCTCCTCCTTACCTTCAAAGTTGATAA
This sequence comes from Ferruginibacter sp., assembly GCA_041740215.1. GTDB lineage: Bacteria > Bacteroidota > Bacteroidia > Chitinophagales > Chitinophagaceae > Ferruginibacter. The sequence continues at coordinate 21,842 of JBGSMI010000290.1, read as the reverse complement.
CATTCAAACTCTCTTTATTAAAAAAAATTTAAAAACTTAAAAAATACAAACATATAAGGGCTTGAATACCGCTATTCCAAAATAACTAACCTGGACAAGCCAGAACCAAATAAGCAACAGGCAATAGGCAATAGGCAAATATTGAGTTTTTAATTTTTCCTCCCAAAGCCTTATCCATGTTATGTTACAGCGTGTATTGAAAAATATCTTGTCAAAACATAAGAAGATTTAAGGGGTTAGCGCCTAAATGATTTTTGTTCATTATACATTAATTTTTTGTTTTTAGAATGATGTGTTCGTAGCTTTTAAGTAGTCAGTCTTTGCCATTAAAAAATTATAAGCAGCTTGTAACTGGTTATTCTTTGCCTGGCTTAGCGTGAGTTCTGCATCAGCAACCTCATTGTATTTTGAAATTCCTTTTTGCCAGCGGCTTGTTATTAATTGTAGATTTCTTTCTGCCGATGGAATAATATTTGATTGGGCCTGCCAGGAGTAATAGGCTTCCTGTTGAGATAGGTACGCATTGTTGACTTCAAGCGTTATCTGCTTATTTAGCTGTTCTTTTTGTAGGGCAATCTGCTGTATATTGGTTTTTGTTTGCTTTACTTTTATATCGTTTTTAAATCCTGAAAATATTGGAATATTTACCTGTAAGCCTACAGAGAAACTATTAGGCCAGGTATAATTATTAAATTTAAAATCGATTGACTGTGTTTGAATTTGATATTGGCTAATGAAAGTAACATTTGGATAGTACCGGCTTCTGTCTATTTGTAGTTGTGCTTTTGCGGCTTCGTTTGTGCAGGCGTTTTGTAATAGTTCGGGCCTTTTAGAAAGTGCGGTTGTTAATGCTGTTTCCAGTAATTCGTTTGTTATTGTTGATGCGGCAAGACTATCTAAAAATATCAGTTCCACATTTTCGGCAATGCCTGTTAAATTTTTGAGGTAGTTGATGGATTGGTTGATTACAGTGGTTGATTTATAACGATTGATTTTTATCGTCTCCAGGTTTACATAAGCCGATAATGTATCCGCATCCAATGCTAAACCCAGGGAGTGTAAAACCAGGGAGGATTTCAAAAACAGTTCGGCCCTTTTAATTGATTCTTCTACCAGTTCTGACCCAGACTTGCTCACCAATACATGATAATAAGCTTTTTGTATTTCAGTTGCCAATTGTGTTTTGGAAACAAGCGTATTTATTTTAGCAAGCCGTTCGTTTACTTTTGCTGCTTTAATGCTGCTGTTTATTTCTTTGTTCCATACAGGCATGCTTAATGTGGCAGTTGTTGAATAGACATTTTTAGCAGCGGCTATCACAGGAACTAAATTTTTGTCGTCTATTGTAATGCCACCATTTACCGGATCTTGTCCAAAACTGGGAAAGAAAAAAATCGGAGCCTTAATATTTCTTGTATAGGCACCACCTGCAGAAATGTTGGGATACAAGTTACTGTTTGCCTCTTTAGTATTGTACTTTGCTTTTATTTCTTCCAGCTCTACCAGCTTAATCTGGCTATTATTGGCCAAGCCTATGTTTACGGCATCTTTAATATTTAGTTTCAAATCTTGTGCCTTTGTGCTAAGTGAATGCGATACACATAAGATGATAATAGAAATTGCTGTTGGTATTTGTTGAACGATATTTTTTGTAGAATAGGATAGTCTATTATTATTTTTCCAGCCATCAACCTTCTCCATTAATCTGGTAAGGATATAGTAAACGACTGGTACAACTAAAAGCGTTAAGAACATCGAGCTGCTTAAGCCGCCAATCAACACCCAGGCCAGGCCACTATTTAATTCTGCACCTGCCCCCTTCGCCAAAGCCAATGGCAGCATACCTATCACCATTGCTAAGGTTGTCATTAAAATCGGCCTAAGTCTTGTTCTGCCTGCATCTATCAATGCGGGGATTAACTGCAGCCCTTCTTTTCGATTGTCGTTGGTTTTGTCAACCAATAAAATGGCATTCTTAGCAACCAAACCCATCATCATAATCAAGCCAAAAATGGAGAATATATTAAGGCTTTTAGCTGTTAATGCCAGGGCTAAGAATGCACCCACCACTGCAACTGGTATAGAAAATAATACCACAAATGGATACACCCAATTGTTATATAACGCAACCATTATTAAATAGATCAATATAAATGAAGTAAGAAGCGCCAAACCCAAACTACCAAAAGAATCATCTTGTAATTCCAGATCACCTTCGTAAGAAATTTTAACCGATTGAGGAATTGTAGATTTTGAAACAGCACTTTTTATATCCGCTCCAATATCTCCAACAGGCCGTCCAATTACCTGGGAAAGTATAATTACACTGGCCTGCTTATTTCGTCTTTCTAAATTATTGGGGCTTGATTTTAAATTGATATCTGCAAATTGGTTCAAATAAATAACCTGACCCTTATCATTAATAAAGCTGTATTGTTTCAATGATGCTGTACTGTTTCTTCCTTCTTCCAATAATTGTATTCGTACATTCACTTCGTCGTTGTTGGTTCTAAATTTTAATTCGTCGTAACCATTAATAGCAGTACGCATGTTAGCCCCTATGTCTTCTAAGCTTAAACCTAAGTTGGCAGCTTTTTCTTTATTAATAACAATATCTATTTCCGGCTTTCCTTGCTCTGCAGATAAACGTGGGTTTACTACACCAGTAATGCCTCTCATCGTATTAAGTATGGCTGTGGCTGTTGCCATAATTGTATCTCTGTCAGTACCGGAAACCAATATTTGAATGGGAGCATCATTTGCACCGAATAAACCTATCGGCGAAACCCTTGCTTTTACACCAGCAACCTGCATTGCCGTTACCCTTATTTCTCTGCTTAAATCCTGTAACGATTTATCTCTCTCTTTTGCTGGTAGTAATGATAAATTGATGGCTGCCACGTGGGAGCTATAATTTTCGTTAAACCCGTCTGATTGATATCCAATGTTGGAAAATGCTTTGGTAACTTCCGGGATCGCTTTGATTTTATCTTCTACCTGTTTTACGGCATTATCTGTTTCGGAAAGCTTTGTTCCGGGTTGCATATTGATTAAAAGAGAAAGCTCCCCTTTATCTGTGGCAGGTGCAAACTCGCCACCCACAATTCCAGTACCAACAAGGCTAAAAGCACCCACTAATAAAGCTAATGTGATGGACAGCGTGATAACTTTATTCTTCAAACTCCATTGTAAAACACTTACATACCAATTGGTGAAACCATTTACAAGAGATTCAAAAAATAACCCAATTTTACCGAAGAAAGATTGCTTGCTCAGGTGCTCCAGTTTTACAAATCTTGACGCAATCATCGGTGTGAGGGTAAAAGAAACAAACAGGCTTGATAAAGTGGAAACTACTATCACCAATGAGAATTGTTTTACCAAACTGCCTACTAAGCCGGGCACTAAAGCCATCGGTAAAAACACGACTACAACCACCAGCGTTATAGATAAAGCTGCAAAGCCAATTTCATTTCTCCCATCTAAAGCAGCAACTTCTCTGCTTTTGCCCATTTCTAAATGGCGATAAATATTTTCCAATACCACAATGCTATCGTCTACTAAAACGCCAATTACCAAACTCATCGCCAACAATGTCATTAGGTTTAATGAGTATTCCAGCAAGTACATCATGATAAATGCACTTACCAAAGATGTGGGTATGGCGAGCATAATAATCACCGCATTTCTAAGGCTATGCAGAAAAACAAGCATTACCAATGCCACCAAAAGAATTGCAATAAAAAAATCATGATATACTGCATTGGCAGCAGTAAGTGTAAATTCACTACTATCCTGCGCTATGCTAAATTTTAAGCCAAGTGTTTTATATTCCTGTTCCAGTTTTGTCAAGTCGCTTTTTACTAAATTTGAAACTTCTACTGCGTTAGACCCAGTTTGTTTACTGATAAATAACCCAATCGATGGTGTATAATTTAATCGGTTAATAACTTCTACTTCCTTGCTGCCGGATTGAATAGTAGCCACATCTTTTAATTTAATACTACTTCCATCTGCAAATGACTTAATCAATAAATTTTCTAATGCGGTAAAGTCGGTAAACTTGCCGGTAATTCTAATGCCCAACTGGGCATCATCATCTTTAATACTACCTAAAGGAACATCGCCGTTGCTCCTCCTTACTGCTTCGGATAACTCAGTACTAGAAATACCATAGCTGATCATCTTTTGCTGATTGATAAATATTTTTATTTCCTCTTCTGCCCCGCCTAAAATTGATACCCTGCCTACACTTTTGAGTTGACTTATGCGAGGTTTAATTTGATTTTTAATAATATTGTATAGTTCTGTTTCGTTGCTGTTGGATGTTATACCTAATCGTAGAACAGGCGCATCATTTACGTTAAACTTTTCTATAGACGGCGACTTTACACCATTTGGCAGATCTGGTAAGATTTTACTAATTGCTCTTTGAACTTCCTGCACAGCCTGGTCTGCATTGGCATCCGCTAAAAATTCTATGGACACGATAGAAATATTCTCCGAAGAATTTGCGGTTACTTTTTTTATTTTACTTACACCAGCTACAGCATCTTCAATTTTTTTTGTTACGCTATTCTCAACTTCTTCAGGAGAAGCTCCAGGATAAGAAGTGAATACGGTAGCAACCGGTGTAGCTAAATCTGGCAGTAATTCATAATTAAGATGCTTGTAAGCTATAATTCCGAAGCCGCCTGATACAAGAAAAAATACAATAAATAAAATAGGCCGTTTAATAGCTAATTCTGTAATAGACATAATTTTTAATTAAGTTTTATTAATAGGGAATGGGGCCTAATGTAATGTTAGGAAGCAGATGACGAATCGCTTATTGAATGGTGAAATATTGACCATTCACCAATGCCAATTCACCCTTAACTGTTGCATTTAAAATTGTCGGAAAGGCTGCCAACCTTGTGCAGGTTCTTTCGTTTAAAAAACATTTAAAAAAAAGGTTGGCAACCCGGTATAGTGGTGCGACATTTCAATTACACCCGCTTAACTTAACACTAGTTCTTAGTTGTAATTTTGTAGTTTGAAAGTATCTTGCCCTTTTCAATATTTGATTGGCCGGCAGTAATTACTACATCATTCTCTTTAAGCCCTTCTAATATTTCTACGCTGGTGCCAAAGTCTCTACCGATTTTTATGGGAGTAATCACGGGCTTTTTATCAGCATCAATAATGTAAACGGAAGGTTTGGAAAAATCACCAACAATACTTGTACGGGGAATGGTTAAAGCAGTGATGGAATTATTAGCAGTGAAGCTAATGTTCATGCTCATGCCAGCCATTAATTTTTGCGGCTTATTGTTCGACAATTCTATTTCTACGGGAAACGCTTTTGCTTGATTAGCAACTGGTATTATATTTTTAATTGAACCGTTGAATACAGTATTGGGATATACATCAGCGACCAGGCTGACAGAATTACCAACTTTAATTTTCGGGATATAATTTTCCGGGATAAATAGGTTAACAATAACCGTATTCAAATCTGCAATGATACCAAGTGGGGTACCGGGTTGAACGTACTCACTTGCATTGGCTTTCTTTTCAATTACTACTCCCGAAGCGGGGGCAAATATTTGTGTTTGCCCAACTTGTTTTGTAGAGATATTAATTTGCTGCTGTAATGTGCTTAGTTGCAGTGCGGCAGCGTTTAATTGTAATCTTGCGTTCTCCACTTCCACTTGGGTAGCGTTATTTTCTTTTACGAGCGCTTCGTACCTGTTTGCATTGGTCTTAGCGTTACCGTACTCTGCTTTAGCCTTAACTAACCCAATCGTATTGATTTGATTATTTGCTGCTCTTATTGCCTGATCCACTGACCCAATTAATTCACCTTTTTTGAATACTTTGCCTCTTTCAATGGCCGAGAACACCAGCTTTCCATCAGCTTCACTATAAATGGTAACTATATTTTTTGCTTCCACACTGCCTCTGAATGTGGCATTATCCGAAAAGAATTCTTCGGTAACATAGGCCGCCGATACAGTAAAAGGTACTGCCACCAATTCTTTATTTATTTCTGTACTTGCCCTATCCCTGTTTCCAATTAATGTGAAAGCAACTATAGCGATAGCAGCAATTAAAATCCCTGTCCACATGGTGATTTTTAAAATCTTCTTCATTTGACTGATCTTTAGTTTAGGGCAAAACTAGATGGGGGAATAGCTGTAACTTTTGATAACTAACTGAAGTGTAGAAATTTTATGCTGACTTATGTAATTGTTGCGCCGGAGGGTAAATTGTAAAGCAGGCTTATCTAAAATCTTTTAAAATATTTATTTAACATCATCTCCTCAAAGCTTTAAAATGATTGTTTACTTTACTGTCTAAAGTTTTTGCATAATGATGGGTTTCCATTAAATTTTCAAACCTACGTGTTACTTATGCTTTCGACAGATACAACCTATTTAAGGTGATTATAAGGCTAGCTTTTTGGTACAGCTTTTTTTTAGTTAATGAAAAATGCAGCGTAATGGTGGACTGGTCTTTTATAATTACAGCAGAAGCTTTAGTTAATTGTGGAACCTCTGGTAGCATTAGGTGAAGGAAAATTCGCCTTGGTAGTTAACCGATCCGGTAAGTTCTATTTTAAGGCCAATGATAGAATTAAAATATTTGGAAAAGAAAGAAATAAAAGCAGTCGAAAAGATTGTGTGCAGGTTTGAGATAGACCCCGATGAGGTTTTTAAGTTTTGCAGATGCATTAAAATTCATAGCCATAAATGGAGGTAATATGCGGGAAGATGAGCCGGTAAAAGCAGTTGGTTTTCGTTCTCTTCCGGGAAAGTTTCAGGATTGCATGTGTGAAAGAGGCAATGAGCTTTGGGAAATTAACCGATTCTTTGAAATTAAATTATCTTAATTTCTTGTTGTGAAACTTATCCAGAACTATTGACTCACCTGTTCAACAATTGTCCTATTTTTAACTAAAAATTTCCCCAAAAAAAACAACTTTAAATAACACAATTATGATCTCTTTTCTCGTCTCCATTGTGGTACTGGTAGTAGGTTATCTCATTCTTTCTAAAGTAGCGGAACGTATTTACGGAGCAGATGCCGACAATAAAACGCCGGCGCTCACGCATGCTGATGGGGTTGACTTTGTGCCTATGCCTTTATGGAAAATTTTCCTGATACAATTTTTAAATATAGCAGGGCTTGGACCTATTTTTGGCGCTGTTGCAGGTGCTATGTGGGGCCCCGTTGCATTTTTATGGATCGTACTGGGCTCCTTGTTTGCCGGGGGCGTACATGATTATTTTTCAGGAATGCTTTCGATACGGCACAAGGGGGCAAGCATCACAGAGATTACCGGCCATTACCTGGGCGATGGCGCCAAACATTTTATGCGCTTTTTTTCTGTGCTCGTACTCCTTATGGTAGGTACCGTATTTATTATCGGCCCTGCTAAAATTTTGGTTGATATCAGCAACAATTTTGGAGGACTAACTTTCTGGGTAATCCTAATTTTTGTTTACTACATACTTTCTACTGTACTTCCTATTGATAAATTGATCGGTAAAATTTATCCCCTGTTTGGTTTGGCTCTTTTGTTTATGGCCCTCGGAATATTAGTCATGATGTTTTACAACCGTTTGCCAATTCCTGAATTAACGTTGAGTAATCTGCAAAATTTTCATACCAACCCAGGAAGGTTTCCTATTTTTCCTTTTGTGTTTGTAACCATTGCCTGCGGCGCTATTTCCGGGTTTCATGCAACACAATCGCCCTTAATGGCAAGGTGTATGACCAACGAAAAACAGGGCCGTGTAGTTTTTTATGGCGCCATGGTAACAGAGGGGGTTGTAGCATTGATATGGGCTGCCATTGGTATGTGCTTTTATGGTGGCGCTACCCAGCTTAACGGAGTTATGGAAGCAAACGGGGGAAATGCAGCTTTAGTTGTAAATCAAATCTCCAATTCCTTGCTGGGCAAAATAGGAGGTGTACTTGCTTTGCTTGGCGTTGTTGCTGCTCCCATAACGTCAGGTGATACCGCCTTTAGAAGTGCACGCCTTATTATTGCCGACATTCTCAAAAACAAGCAAGGGCCAATTGTAAACAGGTTGCTGATTAGTGCACCCTTATTCATAGTAGCCTTTGTACTTACCCGTCTTGATTTCTCCATTATCTGGCGTTATTTTGCCTGGTCAAATCAGGTGCTTGCCACTGTTGTATTGTGGACCATCACTGCCTTTCTTTTAAAAGAAAAGAAATTCTATTTTATCTCGCTGCTACCAGCCGTTTTTATGACGGCCGTTACTACTTCCTATATTTTAATTGCCCCCGAGGGATTTGGCTTACCTGCATTTGCAGCCCAGCTTACCGGTGCGGTGCTTGCCGCTGTTCTTTTAGTGTATACATTGGTTGCATCAAAAAAGAAAATGAAGTCGAAACTTCTATACGAAGCCGGAATGTAGTTGCCGGTATTGTTTTATAGCAAATGCCTACAAACTGATGTAAGCCTTATAAAACTTTTCATCGGCGGATTTCATACTCCAAAGGCGGCAGAGGTGTCGCAAATATGTTACGCAGAAATACTATAAATACCTTTATAAAGAAAACCATGAATCGCAAACAATGGCTTAAGCAGGCCGGCGTTTCAGCAGGCACAGTCCTTGCTGATTTAATATTTGCTGCAACTAAAAATAGCAATCTTAACATCTTATTGGTGTCGGGTTGGCAGGATGGAAATATTGGTGACATCGGACATACGCCTGGATTACTTCATGTATTTTAAACTTTTTTGCCAAAGGCAACCATTATATTTTGGAAAAAAAGTAATGGCCTGCTGGATAAAAGATACCAACAAACCCTTTGGTATATTTGGTGCTACACTCGAAAGGCCAGGCACTGATCACCAGGCAATCCTTAAAAAGGCTGGTTTTATTTTTACGAAGGAAACTTATTCAATAAAGCAGTTGAGGAAAGTTGCCATAACAGGAGATCATGTACAATTTGCGCCGGATGCCACCTTTTTTATCAATATCAGCAACGACCAAAAGGCAAACGCATTCCTGACAGAAAATGTGCTGGAAAATCAACAATTTATTTTTGTTATTCCCCGCCTTCGATATACACCTTATCATCTTGTCAACCCAAACAAAAATGAATGGAGCGAACAAAAGATTAAACAGGTAGAAGAGACCAATGAGAAGTATAAAGAGGTGGACCATGTAAAACAAAGAAAAGCCATGATAGCATGTGTACGTGAAACGGGAAACAAAGTGCTGGTATGTCGTGAAATGACTTATCAGGTGGGCATCATAGATGAATTGCTGATAGATCCGTTGCCCGCTACTGTAAAGCCTTTTGTAATTAAGCGTGGCTATTGGTTGCCAGATGAAGCTGCTTCTGTTTATGCAAAAGCCAAATCGGTAGTGAGCTTTAAACGTCATTCACCCATTATTGCCGCTGCCAACAAAACGCCGTTCTTTTACCTGTGTCAACCAGAAGATACCATCAAAGGTCAAATGTCTGATGCACCCGGTTTCAATGATTGGATATTTGAAATTGATAAAACAACCGGAAGGCAATTAACAGATGCCTTGCGCAAACAGTGGATAAACACAAGGTCTTCTAAGTTATACCTTAAAAAAGCCATGGATAACATTGAGAATATATAGACAGTGATGTGTCATGTTAGGCACGATAAAGTAAGTGCGATATTAAAATCAGCTTATTATTATAGTGAACAAAGGATAAATTGGTTACTATTTCTTTATGCCTGCCCCGTTTTTTCAGGGAACCAGACAGAGGTTTTTCTTCCGATGGCTATCGGATTAAATTTCATTGGCAAATATGATGTTGTTATTCATCCTTTTTGGTAAAGGGATGAACACTTACTTTTGTACATTTCATCAATAAGGAGCAAAATACAAACTCACCAACATATCCCTTATGTAGTATAAATCAATAATTTTACTTTTGCCCTTGTCTTATTAAAGCAAACCAATAAATTAGCGATATCATGAATACTAATTTACAATACCAAAGAAGAGCATGGATAAAACAAGTAGCTATGGCAGCCCTTGCTTCCATGTTTACACCAGGTGTTTCATTTGCTACCGAACTGCAGCGAGGCTTTACATTATTGTTGGCAGATGTTGTAGCTGGTTACCGCAATGTATTACCCAAAGATAAATCGATCCCTTTCGATTGGCCTTTTGCCGAAGTGCCTGCTTCCGGCAGCACGGGCCTGGCAATGCGCTGGAAAAATATTCCCAAAAAAAATGTAGCTGGTGTTTATTTCAGGATCACGAGTGCAACCGATATGAGGGAGGAGGTTGAGGTAAATATTGTTTTAGCAACGTCTCAAATAGTAATTGGAAAAATAGTGATGAACTATGCACATTATTTTCAACCATTTGAAGTGTTGATATTACCTGAACATGTTGCTGCAGTGGCGAATGAGGGCATCCATTTAATAAAAGTGAAAGGGCAAAACCCATTGTGGATTTTCATTAAGCGCCATACCGATATTCCCGAAGTATATAGCCCTCATTTGTTATTGGCAGATACCAAGAGCGAAACGAATGTTTGGCAAAAAAGGTTACTGTCAATTGACTCACTTCAAACTTTCGGATGGATGGAAGGCTGTGTGCTGGATGGTATATATGACCTGTGTAAAAAGGAAAAGAAAACCAAAACCGTATTCAATCAGCATTTGGATAAATTTTTTAATGAAACAGATTTCTTCTACGAAACCTATGCCAACCTAAGGGTGAAAAACCAAATTAATAATGTGGAGAGTCTGTTGCCTTTTGCTATGCTGGCAAAAGCGCATCCAAATCACCCGGCTATAAAAATAGCCATTGAATACTGCAGGGCAAATGCAGATGCAAATGGAAATGTGTCGGATGAAAAAGCGGGAAGACGGATTTATAAAACAGAAGAATGCTATACAGTAAGCTATCCTTTGGCATTGTTGGGCAATCAATTTAAAAACGCCGAATTACTAAAACTTTCGGTAGCTACGCTAAAAGCCCGATATCACTTGCTGCTGGATGCGGATGGTATTTATCAAAATGGTTATGATAGTACAAACAGGGTTTATAAAAATTGGGGGAGAGGGGTTGCCTGGCTGCTTTTGGGGAGTGTTAAAACAATTCCATTACTACCGGAGGGTGAGGATAAGGAACTTCTCAAAACTGAGTTAAAAAAAGTGGCCGATTTGGTTATAGGGATGCAGCGTAAAAATGGATTGTGGTATTGTTTTATGGATGATGCCGCATCCGGTTTTGAAACCTCCGGATCAGCCGGAATTGCTGCTGCATTTGCGGCAGGATACAACAGCGGACTATTGGACAAAAACGCCAACATAGCAGTACACAGCGCCTGGACCGGCTTGCAACAATATATAACAGCCGATGGTTTACTCACCGCAACAGCACAGGTAAATAAGGGAGGTGAAGCATTACAACGAAATGGTTTTCGGGTTATATCTCCTTATACATTGGGTTTCTTAGGAATAATGTATTCAAATTTATGAGTACAACGAAGTCTGCTTTTCTTAAGCGAAATATGAAAAAATTTTTAATAATGATCCTTGCGGATACATTATTAGTAAGGCGCTCCAACAATGGTTTTAGAGGATCTGTCTACAGCCTTCATTTTTAACTTGCCCGAATAAAACAGCTTTAATATTTATAATAATCATGCTCTGCTAAACAGCCCGATTTCAGGAAAGAATACGCTACCGCAAATTAAATTCCAGGCCTACGAAGGCAATAGCCATATTTATTTAATCCATTTCAAAGGATGAAAATAAGCACTATTAATCCATGATAGATTTTAAAGTTGTTCCTGCTTTTGGATAGTCAATTGCACTTTTTTTGATAAATATTTTACAATGCGGTAGTAGTCATTAAGCGATACTACCTTCTATCAATAAAAAACAATTACAAACTGTTGAGATTTGTAAGTTAATCTCCCTTAAAAGACCAGCGGACTTCAACAGGAATAGCGGAGTTGAAACCTTTGGTTACTCCTGGTATTTTCAACAACCCCAGCAGATTTTAGTTTAAAATGCAATCACCATACGTCAGGCTTATCAAAAATAAAACAGTCTTCGCCTGGTTTTACCCATGGATCTTAAATTAAACCTTTAAGCGGTTTAAAGCAACAATTTTAATATACGCAGCACCAGCAGCTACACAACAACACTTACCACTTTTAAGGCCAATGTGAACAAATTTGTTTTCTAAAGATTGCTGGTATGATAAAATTGATATAACTTGGCATTGTAAAACCGTAATTCAATTAGGTTGAAAAAGCAAAACGCAATATTTTTTATTTGTGAGTTGATGTTTTAATAAAATGTTGCAGGCTAGCGTTCGTTTGTCGGCATACAAGGCACTCAATTTATTGTACTTCTTTTAATAGTTTAAGGTAATTATTATGTGTTTTGATTCGATTGTTTGCGATGATTTTGAGTTTTTTCCTGTATTGCTTTTGTCTGCATAAAGCACGGTAAAAGGTCTTCATCAAGCTTACACGTTTTTTAGTAAGAGGTCTTCACATTGAATCACCGTTGACAGTTTCAGCTAATTGGCTATAGCTTATTAATAAAGTTTCAACAAAAAAAACGATTATTTATGAAAAAATTTACTACGCTTGTCTGTCTTTTAATTTTCATTCTCTTCTCTCCAAAAGCATTCGCTACCAATTATTATGTATCTGCATTAACTGGCGACAATGCTAACGCCGGTACCCTTTTACAGCCTTTTGCAACTATTCAATACGCCGCCAACTTAACCAGCCCCGGCGATACCGTGTTTATAATGAACGGAATATATTTCTCTTCTCCTGTGGCAAGCCAAACAATTTTGAACATAACCCGCTCCGGCACCGACGGAAATTACATTACCTATAAAGCATTTCCGGGGCATACGCCGAAGATTCAACTTTTAAGTGGGCTGAATTATCAGATATGGAGAGCGATTGCTGTAAACGCATCTTATATTATTGTAGATGGTATAGAAATAGAGGGAGCCAATGCCAGCTTAAACTATGCGGATGCCTTCCAAACCTGGCAGGAATACGAAGGTGGTACACCAGACTGGAATAAGATTGCCGCACATAATTGCAATGGTATTTCTATTGCTCAAAGCGGCCCTGCGCACCATATCATTATAAAAAATTGCAAAGTTCATGATGCCGGCAGCGGAATTGGTGCAGGAAACTGCGATTATATAACCATTGAAAACAACCTTGTATATAACAACTCGTGGTACACTATGTATGCAACAAGCGGCATAAGCATACTGGATCCGAGGAGCATTGATGATTTTACGGGTTACAAAATTTTCATACGTAACAATATCACCCATAATAATAAAGCCCTCATCCCCTGGGAGCGGATCAATGCACTGAGTGATGGTAACGGAATTATCCTGGACATCAATACTGGAAACGCCTCAGTGCCCGCATACGTAGGCCGTTATCTGGTAGAAAATAATGTAAGTTATAACAATGGTGGCGGTGGGGTACACGCTTACAGATGTGCCCATGTGGACATTATCAATAATACCGCTTACAATAATGGTACAGTGGTTGGATACCCCGAAATTGATGCCAACCAATGTTCGGATGTAAAAATTTATAACAATATCATGTATGCCCGCACTGGGGGAGCTGCAAACGGAAACGATAACAATACCATTTACGATTACAATATGTATTTTAACGGTCCATCCTATAAAAATGGACCCAATGATAAAACAGCTAACCCGCAGTTTGTGTTGCAGGCAACAGATGCTGGGGCCAATTTGCAATTAAAGAATACCAGCCCGGCTATCAACAATGGAAGCAACACGGCAGGACAGTTTAGCCCGTTTGATATTTTAGCAGTAGCCCGCCCGGTAGGTTTTTCTACCGATATGGGTGCTTACGAATATCCCACCGTTATTACCCGTCCGGAAATAAACCTTAAACAAGGCATCACCAATATTTTAGACAATACCGGTAGTTTCGATTTTGGCGATGTTGCTTCAACTGATCCTAAAATTGTAACCTTTACCATTCAAAACATTGGCGATGCTGCTTTAAATATTACTGGAACACCCAAAGTTGCTGTTACTGGCGAGGGATTTTCAGTGGAAACAGATGCCATTGCTATTGTTTCTGCCAAAGACTCCGTTACTTTTCAAGTTAAGTTTGCTCCTACAGCGGTGGGTGTATTTTCTGGAACTATTAGTATTGCCAACAATGATGCCGACGAAAATCCATACAACTTTGCTATAACGGGTTATGGGTATGATGGAACAAAGGCATTACAAACCATTACTTTTAATCCGCTACCGGTTAAAACAACCGGCACGCCGGATTTTGATCCGGGGGCTTCATCAAATGAAGGGTTGCCGCTAAGCTATAACAGTTCCAATAACAATGTTGCTACAATTGTAGCCGGTAAAATACGCCTGGTAAATCCTGGTACTGCTACAATCACTGCTATTCAGGCGGGGGATGCGGCTACCAATCCGGCTAAAGCTGTAACGCAGTTGCTAACTGTTACACCGGTATTGCCAGCACCAGGTATAAACATGGTGAGCAACCCTACTTTCGATGTTAATACCGCAGGCTGGAGCTTTGCAACTAGAAATGGTGGTGCGGCCACGGTTACATCTGTTCCAATGACGGGTTCATCCACCAACGTGGGTAAAGTGACCGTCACTAACCTCGGTTCTACCACTGGTATCGACAATGTTCAATTGAGTACAAGGGTATTTTTAGTGAAAGACAGAAACTATTTGATCACCTTCAAGGCAAAAGCCGATGCGCCGCGGAACATTACATTAAGACTGCTACAGGATGTGTCACCTTTTGGTACCCTTTATACCGTTAGCAACATTGGATTAACCACCACACAATCTACTTATGGGTTTTACGCTTACACCAGTACTTTCACGGGTTACGTTGCTTTGCGGTTTTTTGTGGCTAACAACAACACGCCGGTTTATTTTGATGATGTAGAAATGATTGAAGAAGTTCCCGTTGTTTTGCCAATCGGCCTGCAATCATTTAGCGGTAGTCTCACCGGCAACAATGTGTTACTCAATTGGGTCACTGCACAGGAAGAAAATGCAAAAGAATTCGGGATAGAAAAAAGTACCGACGGAAGAAGCTTTTTTGGTATTGGAACGATCGCCGCTAAAAATGCCACCAACGGATATCAATATTCTTTTATTGATTACAACGTTTCCGAAGGGCAGTTATTTTACCGTTTAAAACTGGTAGATAAAGACGGATCATTTAAATCCAGCAAAATAGTGTCTTTAAAGAAAGGATTGATTGTTGAAACCGGTGTAAAAGTTTTTCCTAATCCTGTTGTCGGCTCTTGTCTGGTTTCTTATCCGGTTGCATTTAAAAACGCTTCATTAAGTATTTTGCGGATTGATGGTAAAAAAATAGTGGATTATAATATTGTGGCAGGCTCAACGCAACGGAATGTTGATATTTCAGGACTAAGCAGTGGCTACTATATTATGATATATAGTAATAACCAGCAGACATTAACCTGTAGATTTATAAAATAAATACAAACAGGAAGTGACCTAAATAGCAACAACATTATCTTAATCTGTGAGTAAAAAACTATTCCTGAAAAATCATATACATCCGGTAAATTTCCGGGTGTATATATTTTCTAGCGTGGTTGTTTATCGTGAAGTGTAAAATTGAAAAAGAAATAGCGATCGGTTGAAGCCATTACAAAGTGATTACAATTTTTTTTCGAAAAATAAATCTTTGCAAATCGACTCTTTTAAAACCGGGCTGGTTTTCTTTTAGTAGTAGTAAAAGCAACAATTATTGCTGCCACGATGAAGCATGGTAATGTAACATGCACCAGTGATTTGTAAAAAAAACAATACACACATTTTCATGCTGTTTTTTTATATAAAATAACTATCAATAAAATTTCAGTAGGCAAAAAGTGGCTTTAACTGGTGTGGTCGAATAAACTTGTAGCGAAAAAAGGGTATAGAAAATGAGCGTTAATCTTTGTTCTGTTCAAGTCGTTCTTTAATTTTTTTTGCAGCACGTTTAATGCTTTTCGAAATTTTTTCCTGAAGTAATGGTTTATACCGGCTTTCGGGCAGGAATATACTCAGGCTTGCAATAACCTGTTTGTGCCGGTATATGGGAACAGCAATTCCTACGATATGATTTTCATTGAGTGTTTGCACAAACTCTTCCTTTTTGATTTTTAGCAATGCAAGCTCAAGTGCTTCACGTGTTTGAATGCCGGGCCAAATATTTTCCTGCGGTATTCCAATATCGGAAACGATACTATCTAATTGTTTTGGCGTAGAAAATGCCATTAAAAGCCTTCCTGTGGCAGTTGAATATATATCTGTTTCTGCCCTTGCACGCACCTGTAAATCCTGGTCACTATTCACCGTATGTATGATGTAGCGTTTGTTATTTCTTAGAATTCCTATAAGGCAGGTTTCATTCAATTGTTTTGTAAGGTCTTCCATTACATCTTTGGCAGCAAGTATAACATTTTGATTATAGGAGAGATTACCCGATAATTGGTAAGCACCTGCTCCCAAACGATAACCGTCTTTCCTGCTTACCCGTTCGAGGTAATTTTTTGCCAATAAAGTTTTTACAATATTTGCGGTAGTGGGCTGGCTGAGTTTGGCATTTTCCGCTATTTTAATAAGTTGCACAGGTGACTTTCCCTGCTTTGCAACGAATTCTAAAATATCCAGCGCTCTGTTGATTACTTGTATCATGTTGTTGTTTGTATCTGCAAAGTAATAAAGATATTCAATTCAATTTTATTGAACATGAATTATTTATGATGAAGTAACTAAACCTTTTTGAAGATAAATCAGATACAGCATGTAGAAAATATTCAAAACATTAAAGGGCAGGCTTTCATAAATTCTTAGTGCAAAATTACTGTTATGCCGTCAATTCATTAAAATTAGTGTGTAGCCTCAGCAATTGCATTGCTTATCTGTCAATTATTTCAGGCTTGATATTTTCCATTCTGTTACGCCTGTTCGCAGAATTGGATTACGTTGACTTTGGTCATTAACTTCGCTTCACGTGGGGTAAGAATTGCCACAATAATTTGCTTCTTCAGATGCTAAAATAGACCTTGCTTACATTTTTTTTTATTACTGCTTTCGGGTGCATTTAAAATTGTCGGAAGGGTGCCAACCTTGTGCAGGTTCTTTTCTGCTAAAAACATTTTAAAAAAGGTTGGCAACCCTCTATTGAGCTGCGACAATTTTAAATACGCCCATCTACTGTCGTGGCTGCAGCGATTCAATATCTATGTATAACTTATTTTCAGTGACTATCCGCAATTCGGTGCAAAAAGGCGTAGCCTTGGTTAATATGGTAACAACGGGTTTCAACCCGTTGATGAACTAAGCGTTAGTGGTTTGAGTGAAAAGCAATTAAAACAGGCTTTTGGTTTCAACCCGTTGATGAATTAAGAGTTAGTATATTGAGAACCTTAGGTTCGGCGCATGTAGCGAGAGCCGCAACAAGTAACTAAACTTTTTGATTTTACTGGTCTCAACACGGTAGTTAAAGCTATGGACTTTAGTCCAAGGCTTTAGCTTCTACAAATGTTTTCAAATAATGCAGATGATCAATAAAAAAATCGGCGAAGCCACCATTTGGACTTTCAGTCCTGTTTTCAACCTATGGGTTTCTAACCCATAGTATTTGAGTATTAGGGTTTGCTACAGCGGATTGGGTGTGCCGGTAAAGGCTACGCTGTTAGCAATGCCGTAAGGGTAACAACGAAACGTGCTGTTGGCGCAGGTATAGCCAGCAATAGTAAATATCACCTGCACCCCCCTGTGTTGTTAGGCATTTTAAATCGCAACGGCCCGATAATATATTCCAATAAGTGGGCGGCACATTGGTTGGCTTGGTACCCTGTGAGGTATAAACTACAGTTGCCCCGGAGGCTAAGTTTAAATTTACCACCAACTCCCAATTGGATTGCACCGGGGTGGTGGGGAAGGCATTTGTTTTTATAGCCCCGCCTGTAGCAAAGCATCAACCATCAATCATCAATCATCATCAACAATCAACCATCAATCATCAACCACCCCTCACCCCATCTCCTGCGTACAAGCATTCCACAAATAACACCCACCGGATAAATTAAATACATTGTCAAATCCACTTTGTATCAAAATGCGTTGTGCCAGGTAGCCTCGTAATCCAGCTTCGCAATAAATGTAGATCGTTTTGTCGGTTGGTATTTCCTGCAGGCGGTTTCGTATTTCATCCACCGGTATGTTGATGGCGCCGGGTATTTTTCCTTTGCTAAATTCATCGGATCTTCTAACATCAATCAGAAGATCATCCGGTTTTATATTGTTTGTTTCATTCCAGTAAAAAACTCTTAGCCGGTCCAACAGAATATTTTCTGCAACAAAGCCCGCCATATTTACAGGGTCTTTTGCAGATGAATAGGGCGGGGCATAGGCATGTTCAAATTCAATGAGATCGTAAATTGTTTTTTGTTGTTTGATATAAGATGATAATATATCCAGCCGTTTGTCAACACCATCATATCCTGCAATTTGTGCGCTCAGCAAACGGCCGTCTTTGGGTGAGAAAGCAATCTGCACCGACATTTGTTTTGCACCCGGATAGTAAGCCGCATGCGAACCATTGTGCGTAGTAGAAACGATGTGATCGATATTGGCCGCTTTCAAATGTTTGGATGCCGTACCTGCTGTACCCAAGGTCATGTCAAACACTTTTACAATGGCAGTGTTGATAGAGCCGTGGTATTTTTGCACATTGCCCAACACGATATTATTGGCGCAGATGCGGCCCTGTTTATTCGCTGGTCCTGCAAGGTAAGTGATCATTGATTGGCTGGTAATGGGATTCTCAAATTCAATGGCATCGCCCACAGCATAAATGTCCGGATCGGATGTTTGTAAATATTCATTCACCCTAATGCCTCTTGCAGGTCCGGTTTTCAGCCCGGCGCCTACAGCTAGTCTTGTATCTGGTTTTACACCAATCGACAATAGCACCATGTCTGCTGTTAAGGTTTCACCGTTGTTAAGTGATACTTCAAGTTGCCCTGCATTTTTAGTAAAGCCGGTTACAGCGGTGCTTAGTATTAAATGCACGCCTTTCGAACGGATATGTTGCTGCACAATGGCGGCCATCGGAAAATCAACCGGCATCAATATCTGGTTACCCATTTCCACAATGGTTACATCAAGGCCAAGGTCGTTAAAGTTTTCAGCCATTTCAAGGCCAATAAATCCGGCGCCAATTACCACTGCTGTTTTCACATGCTGCTGCTGAATATACGTTTTAATATAATCGGTGTCATTTACATTTCTAAGGGTAAAAATTCCTTCGGTATTAATACCGGGTAAAGGTGGTCGAAGTGGTTCGGCACCTGGCGACAATACCAATTTGTCGTAAGACACTTCATAGGTTTCTCCGGTAGATTGTTTAAATGCAGTGATTGTTTTTTTCACCGGATCAATCGACATCACTTCGGTGGTTACCCTTACGTCAATATTAAAACGCTGGTTAAACGATGCAGCCGTTTGTACAAATAATTTATTCCTATCTTTAATTACCTCACCAATATAGTAGGGTAGTCCGCAATTGGCGTAGGAAATATATTCCCCCTTTTCAAAAATAATAATGGTGGCATGTTCATCCATTCTTCTTAACCTGGCTGCTGTGCTTGCTCCGCCTGCTACAGCGCCTACAATGAGATACTTCATAATTAGTTGTCTTTTAAAAATGTTGGTTAACAGGTGTTTGTTCAATAGGTCGCACCGTTTTTATTTATGCTGATCGCAGATGATGGTAAGCTTTTAAATGAAATGCAAAACTACCGGCTACAACAATGATAAAATGTAACATTAGTCACCTTGGCACCTGATTAAAACCGGTTTCTCACTTAAAAAGAATAAGAAACGAATCAATCAACCAGCCGCTCTCTAATTGCAAAAAAGAATCGACGTTCGTTGTTTAAAAAAATCGGGAGGGTCATCTTCGGACAGCATAAAATTGTACACCCCAAAATGAAATGCCTGCCAACGGCTACAGCACTTGACCAACCATTTTATTGTGCCCGGCCTGGGCAATTCAGGATCGGAACACCGTTCACCCTTCAACACCTGATATCAATCGGCTCACACTTAACTCAAAAATAAAATTTGGGCGTTCCCCCGCAAAATACAGGGCGGGGTCGGGCTTTACGCTGCAATCTT
This sequence comes from Ferruginibacter sp., assembly GCA_041740215.1. Lineage (GTDB taxonomy): Bacteria > Bacteroidota > Bacteroidia > Chitinophagales > Chitinophagaceae > Ferruginibacter. The sequence goes on along the minus strand of JBGSMI010000290.1, from coordinate 1,596 downwards.
TTTTTGCCAAAATACAAGGGCAAAAAAAGGATTTCCGCTTCAATCCCTAACGCAGTCCTAACCGGCATCGTCTTAAAATGATGCAGACTATTTATACCAGGTATCCCAGAGCCTTTATACTTTTCACCATCTTTAGTGAAAGAGCACTAACACAGGTATATCATTCTCAACAAAAAAATAAAAAAAAGCATTTGGAGTAAGCACCGGATTTAATATAAATTCATTTGATAGTGGTAAATTCATTCATCCCCTTTAATAAATGGTATAAAAGTTGCAAGTGTTTTTTGTAACCTATTTTTAATATTTAAATAAAAGTGGTGAAATGAAGATTAATAAAATCCTCATTATTTTTGCCAAATAAAAAAGTTGAATAAATCAACAGGCACGCAATTTTTTTTAAATAGCCGGAAATTAAAATAATAAATTTTTAATGAGATTGAACTTGCTATTTTGCTTTCAACCTGTAAACACTTATAAATTAGACGCATGGGTTTATTAAATCGTTTTTTTGGTGGAACCAATAACAATGTCGACTGGCTCGCAATCAAAGCAACCGACAAGGTTTATCCCAATCATGCCGCTTCCATTTTAATGCTCAAAACTAAATCAGGTAAATCTGCAACTGGCTGGTTGGATAAATCGTACCATCAATATGAATACAAACGATTTTCACCATACAATCTTTTAGTCAGGGTTTCGTTACCCAGGCAGCGTACAGAACATTCCGCTGCCATTGACATGGAAGTCGTTCAGCTTTTTTTTATCACGGAAATAAGAAGGGTCTCCATTGCTCACATAGTTGCACGTATTGTGACCGACGAAGGGATGAACCTTGAAATTTATCTCGAACAAAAGCAGCCCGTGATTGAACACCTGGACCAGCTAAAAGACAATACAACGTTGTTTGATTCTTTCACATACGAAATAAATAAAGATCCCCGTTGGACCGCAGTGAGTGGTCTTATGAAATTATAACAATTTCAACAGGCCCGCTTATCCCATGGAGCATACCTTCTTTAAATTTCTTTTACCTAACCTGAACAAGCCAGAACCAAATAGGCAGTAGGCAATAGGTAATTGGCAAAAGGCAATATGCAAATATTGAGTTTTTAATTTTTCCTCCCAAAGCCTTATCCATGTGATGTTACAGCGTGTAGTGAAAAACATCTTGCCAAAACATAAGAAGATTTAAGGGGCTGGATACTAAAATAGAATACTTCTATTCTCTATCCACCAAAAATACTCAACCTTTTTCTTGAGCGGTTTCCAGACCTCCCCTTTAGGGGCCGGGGGCAAAAATAAATTGCACCGGGTTTGAATATTTCGCACTTTCAGGGCTTGTTGGTCTATGTAAACTATTCATAGGGCGGTGCCCTATGCTATAATATTTCGCCCTTTAAGGGCTTGAATACAGCTATTCCAATATACCAAACCTGGACAAGCCAGAACCAAATAGGCAATAGGCAATAGGCAATTGGCAAAAGGCAATATGCAAATATTGAGTTTTTAATTTTTCCTCCCAAAACCTTATCCATGTGATGTTACAGCGTGTAGTGAAAAATATTTTGCCAAAACATAAGAAGATTTAAGGGGTTA
>JBGSMI010000287.1:0-40711 GCA_041740215.1 Ferruginibacter sp. | reverse complement strand
CTGTTAAAAATTGATGCCCATACAAAGCAGGTGAAATCCTACACGGATTTTCTACAACCAGCATTAAGTTCCAAAAAAAGAGCGATGTGTTTTTTGTTTGATCAGGATAAAATATGGGTGGGCACTATATTGAATGGCTTGCAGCTTTTTGATAAAAAATTAGGTGCATTTACGGCGGCATATGTGATGGACGAAAAAAATAGTCAGTCCATCAGTAATAATAACGTAATAGGTATTTTGCCTTTAAGCCGGGATACTTTAATTATAGCAACGCAGGGAGGAATTAATATTTTTGACAAAAATAAAAAAGCCTTCACCGTTATTTCCAGTAAAGATGGTTTGCCCAATAATCTTGTACAGGCGATGGTTTTAGATGATTACAGAAACCTGTGGGTTGCTTTTGCAGGAGGTTTAAGTAAAATAAACTTGCTAAATAATAGTATTACCAATTATGATGAAAATGATGGTATTATCGATGACAGGTTTAACCACCATTTTTTAAAATTGAAAGATGGCCGTTTGGCTATTGGTGCATCAAAAAGCTTTTTGGTTTTTGATCCTGCAAAAATACATTCTACCAAATTGCCTGATGAAGTAGCTATTACAGGCTTCAAAGTTTTCGGAAAACCTTTGTTGATCGACTCTCTGATTAATACAACCAATCCAGTTGTGCTTTCCCATCTGAACAATAGTTTTCACATAGAGTTTTCTGCTTTGCAATTTAATTCGTCCGACAACCTGAAATATTTTTATCAGTTAGAAGGCATCGACAAAACTTTTATCCGTTCTGGCGATGAGTTGAATGCACATTATAATCAATTACCTACAGGTAATTATATTTTCAAAATAAAATGTGCCAACCGTGAAGGTGTTTTTTGTAAAAACATTACCACACTTGCCATCCATATTATACCTCCATTCTGGAAAACAGGATGGTTTTTGGCAATCATAGGTGTGCTGCTTATCCTGGGAATGTACGTAGTTATTAAATGGAGAGAGCGAAATATCCGACTGCTGGAAACAGGTAAAACTAAACTGCAGCAGTTAACCGCAGAAAAATATAAAACTCAGTTTGAAAATGAACAAATCAGTAGTTTTTTCACTACTTCGTTGATGAATAAAAATGATGTGGACGATGTACTTTGGGATGTAGCAAAAAATTTAATTGGCAAACTAGGGTTCGTAGATTGCATGATCTATTTATGGAACGAAGATAAAACGAAGATGATACAGAAAGCGGGGTATGGTCCTAAAGGTTCGTTGGAGGAACTGGAGCAAAAGCATTTCGATGTGTTGCCGGGGCAGGGCGTGGTAGGCGCTGTAATTCAAACCGGAGAAGCCATATTGATTCCAGATACCTCTGTTGACAAACGCTACCGGGTAGACGATCTAAGAAGAATGAGCGAAATTTGTTTGCCCATTAAATACAATGAGCAACTGCTGGGTGTGATAGATAGTGAGCACCACGAAAAAAACTTTTATACAAGGCAACATTTACAGACCCTTACTACCATTGCCACGCTGGTAGCCAGTAAAATAAAATCGATTGAAGCAGAGCGACGGTTGCGACACCAAAAAGCCGAACTGGCAGATATGAACCAGCAATTGGCCGAAGTGCAACTAGCTGCATTGCGCAGCCAAATGAATCCTCATTTTATTTTTAATGCCTTGAATTCCATTAAAAAATTTGTGATAGCAAATGAACCTGCCAATGCAGAAAAATACCTGGGCAAATTTTCCAGACTCATCCGTACCATTCTGGATAATAGTCGCACCGGTATGGTAACCATTGAAAAAGAATTACAATTATTGAAATTATATCTCGACCTGGAACAGTTGAGATTTGGAACCAAATTAACCTACCGGATTGATGTAGATGAAAATATAAACCGGAGTGATACCCAGATGCCATCGATGATTGTGCAGCCATTTGTTGAGAATGCCATGCTGCATGGCATCATGCACCGGGAGGATGGCGGAGAAGTGGCCATCGCTTTTTTGCAGCACGTTGATTGGCTGGAAATAATGATTGAAGACAATGGTGTGGGAAGAGAAAAATCTGCCGCATACAAAAGTGAAAATGCAGAGCCGCACCATTCAATTGGCATTGAGGTAGCTACCAAAAGATTGCAGGCACTAAAAACGAATAAGGATACACCTGCGGGTATTACAATAATAGATCTGAAAGATACTGCAGGTATCGGAATAGGTACGAGGGTAATCATTGCAATTCCTGTTTACTAAAAATAACATACATGATACGCACCATTATTATTGAAGATGAACCCGTGAGCCGGGAAATGCTAACACTGATGCTGCAACGGTATAAAGATGATATTGAAATCATTGATACTTGTAGTAATCCTACAGATGGTATTGAGCGTATTGCAAAGTACCAGCCCGACCTGATTTTTCTGGATATACAAATGCCAAAAATGAATGGATTTGATATGCTAAAAAAAATTCCTTTCATCAATTTCGAAGTAATTTTTACCACTGCCTTTGATCAATATGCCATCAATGCCATTCGCATCAGTGCGCTCGATTATTTATTAAAGCCTGTGGATGACGAAGACCTTGCTGCTGCCATTGACAAATGCAAGGAGAGAATACAATCGAAAAACTCCGGAACACAGTTTGAAAACTTATTTAATAATCTTATTAATAAAAACCCCTTGGATAAAACGCTTGCCCTGGCTGCATCCGACGGTATCAGCTTTGTAAAGATGAGTGATATACTGCGGGTAGAAGCCAATGGTCGCTATGCAAAATTTTACCTGTTGAGTAAAGAAACGATCCTGGTAAGTAAAACGCTGGGAGATTTTGAAGAAATATTATCTGCCAACCAGTTTTTCCGCATTCATGACTCCAGTATCATTAATTTGAATCATGTAAAAAAATACATTCGTGGAGATGGCGGCACAGTGATACTTTCAGACAATACAGAACTGGATGTGGCGAGACGACGAAAAGAAGACTTTGTGAAACTGATTCCTAAACTGTAAATTAGCAGATACCTGCACGGCCATTAAATCAGGCAATACGTCCGCATAAAACATCGTTAGGCCCTATCAATACTACATTCAATATGTTGTAGCATCATTAAGTAGCTTTCCGTTTTAGTTAACTAATTGTAGATTGGTATGAATACAGTGATTATAATTATGCTGATAGCTCTGGTGATATTTCTAGCCTGGCAACAGATACGGTCGAGGAAGCAAGTCGGGTTGGTAAATGAAGTGCAAGGAAATGCCATGGTTGTCACGCAAGGTATAACTACCAATGGTGAGCAATACATCAATATGCTGGAGGATGTTTGGTGGAAGTCGCTGGATGAGGTAGACCAGTTGAACCTTGCTTTGAACTTAGTCTGGAAAGCCCTGCCGGTGTGGGAAAAATATAATGAAGCACAGCAGATTATTTACCGCAATTCATCAACGGGGCCGGTTCATAAAATCGATGCACAGTTATTGAAAACTGCCATTGAAGAAATGCAGCTTCACTCCCGGCTACAATACCCAGCCAGCGATCATAAAAAAATAAACCAGTGCTATAATAATTTTGTAAGCCCGGTATTGGCCTTGCAGGATGGCGCCTGGTCTGCACCCTATCCTGTAAAGAAAGTATTCTTAGCAGTGTACAATATCTTAAAAAGCATTCTGGAAAAAAACAGTGTGCCTGGTTTTCAAAATTACCTGGCAGCAGCAATCAATCAGTCGATTGATTGTTTGGAAGTGTCTAAATCATATAGCCTCAGCGAAATTGCTGTTTTTTTAGAAAGCTATAAAGGCAGGTTATAAATAGTTGCTGCCAATATTTTATCAAGCCCTCTTCTCAGCATAATAATAGCTTGCTTCCACAGTATCATTGCTTTCAACGCTTGGATACGAAAGCATTTTTTTTGTAAATGAGACGGGTAATTTTGACAAGCAAGCGTTTTTTTCTTCACGTTTTTTTCGACTACACCATCAATCCGCTTATTGAAAACAAATTGATACAGATACCCCAAAATACAACTGCGATATTAAAACCAAACTAAATCACTAAAGTATTTTACTGTCAAGCTGCCATCAATAAGCGTAAATGAAAATGAAAATAGTTGTTTATAGTGCGTCATTATGCGGCGGGCAAAATCAGAACAAATAAAGTAATGGCAACACAAATTGATGCCTTCCAAATGAGGAAGGGTTGAAATGGAAAAACTTTGAGTAACCAGGGAAGCATTTAAAAATGAAAGTAATTAGTTTGATTTTATTGATCAGTTTAAAACAGTAACACCAGTATGCGCTACAGATTTTTATTGACAGGAATATTTTTGATTTGGGCCTTTGTTTTGCATGCCCAGCTAAAATCAACCAATTACTTACAAGGGATTAGAAAAAATGACGTAAGCAACTGCTGGTTTAATGAAACCAATGATACAATTAGTTTGGAAAAGCAAACGATGTTGCCCGAACCGATTGGGTTTATTGGTGAACAGTATCAACGCTTTTTTATTCATTACATCACCATTACAAAATCTCTAACCAATCCTTACCAATACCATGTTACAGGTAAAACAAAAGTGAAAGAAAATATCTGTGATTTTAGCGGCACCATCAGCATTGTAAAGGCAGAGATTTATGCAAAGCAATTGGACAATCGCTATAGGCAAGGACTTGCGGAATGTACCGTAGATTTTAAAGAAGATGCCAGACTGGTTGCAACAGGATTTATAAAAGGTAAATTGACTACCAAATTTTACCTGGATGAAAAAGGAAACGCTCAATATGACGATTTACTTTTTGGTGCAGATTTGTATTTTAATAACCAGTGCGAAGCAAGCTGGACTAGTTACAGCAGCAAAAAAACTAAGAAAGTAAACTGGGGCGATTACAGAATTCCGGGTAATACCGGATTTGATATTGGCGATGGCGGGTTTATGATTGCAGATAAATATGTAAACAACGGATGGCAGAATTACAAACGTTCAACTGGTGATGATCCTGAAGATGAAGCTACCAAAAAAGCTATACAATCAGAAGCGCAGCTATGGTGGAAATAGCAGTCAAGCAGATCCTTCATTAAAAATAAATTAGCATGATGGGATATAGCATAACGTTAGCAGTTGGTACTATTTTACTGTTTTTTTCACTGAAGTATTTAAAGCAGTCTGTTTCATTCATAAAAAAAATGAGCGGACGATTACAACGGTGGTGGAGTTAGAAGAAGTACGGGATAGTGATGGGATTACTTATAAGCCGGTGTTTAAATTTGTTACTTACGATCGTAAAGAAATTCATTTTCGGCACGCTGTTTCCAGTTCACTACTTGCCTGGAAAATTGGCGATCAAAACGGCGTTAGCTATGGTATCAATGATCCGTAAAAGGCAACACAGCTTACTTATTTTGGTGAATTTGGCTCGTCGATCGTGTTGATGATATTGTCTGTGCCCTTGCTTGTGATCGATGTTGGTTATTATCTTTCCAGGAATCTGCTAAGTTGATGCTATCTTAAGTACGATAGAAAATTTTACCTCTTTATAATGCCATTCGGTAGCTGTTTAACTTGTGCCGGAACAGATAGTGGGTTACAAGCGTTTCAATATTTTGTAAAAGTCTACAACAGATCAGGTATGAAAGAAGAAATGCTAAAATTTATAAATACAAGGATCAAAGTGCGATTGGGAAAAATTCAGGCTGCCATTGAGGCGCTTCAAAAAAAATAATATTATTCACATTCCCTTGCTGATAACTAGCCTTCTGTTTATGCAGGAGTTTTTTTTCTTTCCTGATCGGCAGAAAATGAAACGATCGCTTATTGTTTTAAATAAAGTACAGAAAACTATTGCGCCATTACGCCCTCTCTTCATTGGTGCAGTTTGGTATTGGCAGGTGACAACGTATTATTTTAAAGTGCCTTTTTATGTTTGTTTTCCCGCCGTTAAAAACACTGACACCGCCACACAACTATTGCTACCTGCCAAACACTACGGCTTTTAAAATGCAGCAGATGATACCAGTAGTTTTGCTACAATAAAATATAACGTAAATCATCATACATGAAAAAAATTGTCCTTTCCATCGTCATTTTAGGTTCGCTTACAAACAGCAGTATTGCACAAAGTGTAGGCATTGGTACAAATACCCCCGATGCGTCTTCCGTGTTAGAATTAAAAGCTACCAACAAAGGTTTTCTTCCACCGAGGATGACGGCTTCAGAAAAAGGATTGATTCCTTCGCCAAAAGCGGGTTTAATGATTTATCAAACAGATGGTACCCCAGGCTTGTATGTGTATAATGGTGTTGCCTGGATGCCCGTAGCCTCCGCCGGCTCCGTATCAGGAGGTTGGTCGTTAACTGGAAACTCTGGAACGAATGCTGCGATAAATTTTATAGGAACAACAGATGCCCAGTTATTAAAATTTCGTCAGAATAACTTGCCTTCCGGGTTTCTGGATGGTATAAATGAAAATGTTGCTTTGGGAGCGCACACACTTGACAGTATAAGTGGAGGTGGTATGAATAATGCCATTGGTTCCCAAGCCTTAAAAAATACCAAAATCGGTTATCACAATAATGCATTTGGAAGACGGGCGCTATTTTCCAACGTAGATGGTTCGAGGAATGTTGCTATTGGTACTTCCGCCCTGCTTAGTAACACAAATGGAAACGGCAATATAGCAGTGGGCTTTAATGCCGCCTATGGCAATGTTACAGGGTCTAACAATATTGCCATAGGCAATACTGCAATGTATACTAATGTTAGCGGATTCAGTAATGTAGCCATTGGCACACATTCCTTACACAAAAATCTTTCGGGTGCCCGGCTCATATCAATCGGCGATTCGGCATTATACCATAATACAGTTGGTGATAACGTCGCTTTGGGATCGAAGGCATTGTATTACAGTGAAACCGGTGTTCTGAATACCGCCATTGGCAATCAATCGCTCTACAGTAATAGCAGTGGCTCCCAAAATACAGCAGTTGGAAGATCGGCCTTGTATTGGAACAATAATGGAAATCAGAATACTGCACTGGGCTTTCAGTCTTTATACAACAATCAGTTGGGCAGCCGGAATACAGGCGTTGGTTATAATAGCCTTATTCTTAGCGTAGGGGGCGATGATAATACTGCGGTGGGTTTTGGTAGTCTTGCAAAGACTGAGACGAGTAGCAACACAGCCGTTGGGTCAAATACACTTAATGGGAATACAAGCGGTTTCAGGGGTACCGCCTTAGGTTTTAAATCACTTGAAAAAAATACCATCGGTTCTTATAATACGGCAGTCGGGGGGCTATCGTTGGGTTTGAATGTGGACGGTTACGGCAACACAGCTTTTGGCGATTTGGCCCTAAGTGACAACGTAAACGGAGTTGATAATACAGGCCTGGGCGCAAGGGCACTTCAAACAAATGTTTCCGGAAAATATAACACTGCCATAGGTTTCCAGGCAGATGTGTATGGTACGAATTACACAAACGCTACTGCTGTAGGTGCCTTTTCAGAGGCTGGCTGTAGCAATTGCGTAGTACTCGGGTCAATCAATGGTTACAACAGTGCAACCGCCAGTTCCAAAGTTGGTATTGGAATCAACAATCCACAAAAAACATTGCACGTAACTCCTAATGCTGGTGGCGGGATTGCAATTGGCGGAAACATGACTAGCGGGGGATATACGATTTTAGATATGGGTATCTCCCAGGAAACCGGCGGTTATGCATTTTTGCAAGGCATTAAATCTTCGGGCTCGGCTTATGGTAACCTGGTATTAAATCAGTCTGGAGGAAATGTGGGTATAAGAACAGCTTTGCCACTTACATCGTTGCACATTAAACAATCTACAGATTACGATGGATTGGGTGGTATAAGATTAGAGCGAAATGAGAATGGTAATATCTGGGATATTAATGTTTCTTATGCCAACGGGTTCAATCTGTGGTATAATGGTGTTAATAAAGTCCGCTTTAGTAACATAGATGGAGCTATGTGGACCGCTTCAGATCTGCGTTTAAAGAAAGATATTCAAAACTTTGAAACAGCGCTTCCCAGGTTGATGAAATTGGAAGCCAAGTCTTACCGCTACAAAGACAATGAAGATGGCGCTCCCCTTTCTTATGGCTTTATTGCACAGGAAGTAGAAAAGATATTTCCCGGTGCAGTATCATCGGAGGGTAAAGAGGGCATGAAAGCGATAGCATATCAAAAATTAAATATCATGGCCATTAAATCTATCCAGGAACAACAGGTAATTATTGAAGCACAGCAAAAGCAGATAGATGAGGTAAAACAACAGAATGTGTTGATGATGGAAAGCATCAAGAAATTAGAAAGCGCACTGGGAGAAATTAGGGATACAAAAAAATAAATCCTTTTGAGGTATTTCACAGCGCATTCCCTTACAGTTAATATAGTGAGCTACAATCATTACTAACATACGCAGACAATAAAAATAATTAAAATGAAATCATTATCGTTACCGCAGAGAATTTTACACTTTTCTCTTGTAAAAATAATAGTTGGAATTATTTGCTGCGCAGGCATTGTTACCGTTGCACAAATAGGAATGAGCAAACTGCTCACGCCAACCTCACTGGCCAACGATGAAAAAATGTTGCTGATTGGGATTGTTGTAGCCATTCTTTCAATTGGTACTTATATTTTGCTTTTTAGGTATTACGAAAAAAGAAGCATTTCAGAATTGTCTATAAAAGGATTGGGGAAAAATCTATCCATCGGTATTTCGCTTGGCGTGCTGTTGCAATCGCTCACTATCTTGGTGATCTACTTAAACAAAGGATTTACAGTTATATCCGTTAACAACATTTTATTTGTACTGCCCTCGCTTACCATGGCTTTCACCGCAGCCATCTTTGAAGAAATTCTTTTTCGAGGAATTTTATTTAGAATAACAGAAGAAAAGCTGGGTAGCTATTGGGCACTGCTTATTTCTGCCATCATATTTGGTGCTATGCACCTGGCTAATCCACACAGCACTGTTTTAGCAGCGCTGGGGCTTGCTATCCAGGCCGGATTGCTTTTGGGAGCTGCGTATATTTTCAGCAAAAATTTATGGTTTCCTATTGCCATTCATTTCGCCTGGAATTTCACCCAGTCAGGTATTTTTGGCGTGAGTACTTCGGGCAGCAACATGGGCAAATCATTGCTAACAACAAAGATCGAAGGCGCAACATGGCTTACCGGCGGGCAGTTTGGTCCGGAAGGATCTATTCAGGCTACCCTGTTTTGTTTAGTGGCAACAATTGTATTGATTTTGTTGAGCCATAAACAAAATAAAATAGTAAAACCTTTCAAACGGTTGTGATAATAAAATAAAATCTTACTACAGAGGAATAGCTTGTTTATTTCTCGGTCGATTTCACGTTACAAAATAAAATGTAATTAAAAATAGCATGAAAAAAATAACCTCATCTGCTTTATTGGCTTTGATCGAAAAAAGACAAGTATACAGTTTTCGGATTTGATAAAGGGTTAAGCAATATGACCGCAACAGGAAAAGATTTTATGGTGAACCTCGTTTTATTTCAGCGGCAATCCTTCTTTATAACACTCGCAGCATACATTTCAAAAGAATAATTAGTACGCAGGTAGAAGAATCTAAACCGACCAACTCTGTGAGCCCTCGATAAAAAATACAGCTAAAGTTCGCCAGTAATATTAAATAACCCGTGCTGAATTATAAACCTTGATTCAGTGCCGTTTAGTTAGCAGCCCAAGTGGCGGGTGTGCCCACACGCCACGGCTCGTGACCATGGTTGATGTCTCACCAACCACCCGTAACTTAACGGCATTGAACGATGATTTATTATTTGGTGCCGATCTATATTTTAATAACAGTGTGACGCAAACTGAACAAGTAACAGCAACAAAAAAACGAAGAAAGTAAATTGGGGTGATTATAGAATACCAGGTAATACTGGATTTGATATTGGGGACGGGGAGTTTGTGATTGCTGATAAATATGTGAACAATGGCTGGCAAAATTACAAAGCAGCCATGAGTGATGACCCGGAAAATGCTGCCACAAAAAAAGCGGAACAAGCAGAAGCTATTGAGTGGTGGAAATGGAACCTGTGCCGCTTTTGATTTTTGCTGTAGCCGGCAAGTTCTCCTTACAAACCATGACTAAAAAAAGGTAGTGGCAGGCTAGCACACCTGGCACTACCGGGCTGCTGGGGCGTTCCGGCTATTTTAAGAACATGTAAGAATATATGTAAATCAGCAACAGCATCTTTTGAGTGCAATGCTAACTGATAGCTACTTTTTTTTACTATTATTTGTATTAAATTGAACACAAAAACAGTGTCCATACCATTACTATTTGTCCGTTCTCTGGCATTAAAAGTACTTTTAAGTATGTAGCTTTTCTACAGCGCTTATGTATTCGGTAAATGGACAGTTGAAAAATGCCGTATGCATCCAGAAACACATATAGTATCCTACTCTATAACAAATGTGCAATGATTGGCACTACACATACACTTAGACTTAATACCGACACGTCTGATTTAGGCGATGGTATTGACGGAACTAAGCTTAGTGGAAGTTTTATGAATTTTTCCGATGGGCATATAACCGCTACGATTGGCCTTGCGGTACTATCAGGGAGTATGATTTTTTTTATTCGCAATATGAAAAAAGAAAAATCAACATTGAAACTGTAAACACCAGTAGTAGAATATATAGAAAACTGGCTTGGAATAATGCACCGTATTTGTATAATTAAAAAATCTACGGACTGCTAATATGAATAGTGCAACTGATATACATTTGCGTCTATTCACCTTAGACTTTCATTGCGTGAAATAACATAACACAATCAAAGATCCACATTGGTATAACCCACAAGTGAGTGACAAAAACCTGCCTGACTGCCTCAGGCAGCAAGGGATGATCACCATTGCTTCTTTGCCCGGATAAAGAATATTTAAGTGATTATAAAATTTTGCCTCCAAAATTTCAGTCTTTTATTTACCGCATAATACACCAACGCCGCCACCAAAGTTTTCTTATCAGCCAGCAAATACGTGCCCATTTTTACAGTAAACGCAAAGTATATTTTTATAAAATTATTCAACAGTACAATCAATCAACGCATGAAAAAATTTGTCTTTTTACTTACAATATTGATAGCAATTAGTTCATTTGTTTTTTCTCAAAATGTGGGCATCGGCACCAAAGCACCTGCATCAATGCTGCATGTAAATAATGGAACAGTTTTATTTTCCGGGCCGTCTTCTATTCCTCAAAATTTAGCGGCTACTCCTGTAAAAGGAAAGGGTATTCGTACATTTTGGTATGCCGATAAAGGAGCTTTTAGAACTGGTGCGGTTTACAATAGTTCCATCTTTGGTTTTCCGGAACAGGACACAAGCAACTTTCACAACTGGGATAGAGACAGTATTGGCTTTTTTTCTTTCGCAACGGGCTTTAATACCAAAGCAAAAGGTGAGTATACAACTGCTATGGGAAACGGAAGTTTTGCGCTGGGAGATGCAGCTTCTGCCATTGGTTTTTATAACAGGGCCGTCGGTAATTATTCCTTTGCTGCCGGTGCCTATTCAATAGCGGGAGGCAATTCATCCATTGCGATGGGGCATGGTTCCATCGCTTCGGGTTTACAATCAACTGCCCTGGGCACTCAATCTACGGCAAGCGGATTATCTTCTGTTGCTATAGGAACAAATGTAGAAGCTTTTGGTAAATATTCAAATGCGCAGGGGATAAGTACGGTCGCAAGTGGGGAAAGATCTACGAGTTTAGGGGACAATACAATTGCCAGTGGTGATTTTGCTACCGCTATGGGAACTTACTCAATTGCCAGCGGAGACTATGCTACAGCCATAGGTAAATCTGCAAAAGCCATTGGCTATTCGTCTTTTGCAGCAGGCAATAACAATACTGCCAGCGGGTCTAATTCAATTGCAATGGGTGTTAATGCCAATACCAATAGTCACTCAAATTCATTTTGTTTTTCCGGCGCACTCAATGATATGGCTACTGCCAACACAGCAGATAACCAAATGATGATGCGTTTTACCAACTACACATTTTTTGTATCTGCATCTAACTACGCCTACCTAATACCCGCCAGTAACGGATGGGCCTATACATCTGATAAAAATAAAAAAGAACGATTCCAGGAAATGAGTGGAGAAACGGTATTAGCCAAAATTGCTAAAATTCCTTTTTACTCCTGGAATTTTAAAGCCAGTGATACCAGGCAATACCGCCACTACGGTATCATGGCGCAGGATTTTTACAATGCATTCGGTAAAGATGATTACGGTAATATCGGCAATGACACTACGGTAAGTCCGCTCGATTTATTAGGGGTTGCGTACAGTGCTATCAAAGCATTGGAAAAAAGAACAGAAACCTTGCAGGAGCAAAACAATCGCCTCACCAATGAATTAGCAACAGTAAATAATATGAAAGTGGAAATGGAAAAGTTAAAGGAAGACCTGGAGGCAATTAAAGTAAAAATAAAGAATTAGGAACGTCATAAAAATCCTTTTATGCGTGATCTAAAAATAACGAAAACTTACAACAGGATAAGAAGCAAAAGCTGGCTAAATACATTTGTGGTACTAACAAGATATTTAATTGGGTTCGCTTTTATTCCCTCCGGTTTAAAAAAATAATGGGAAAACGATTTACGCAAATTAGCACAGATAATCCCATTGGTTTCTTTTTTGAAGGTTTGTGCCAGTCAGGTTTTTACTGGAATTTTATTGGCTGGGCACAGGTGGTAGCAGCCTTGTTGCTGATGACACAATGCTTTGCAACTTTGGGTGCAATCATTTTCTTTTTTATTGTGTCCAACATTTGGATAATCAATATTTCGCTTCACTTTTCGGGTACCTGGGTTATTACTTCACTCCTGGTACCGGCCGTAATCATGCTGCTGGTTTGGGATTACGATAAATGGAAGTACATCTTTTACAAAGCGCCATACACAATACAAGGCACGCCATTAAATTATCCGGCTTCGAATAGAATTTGGACGATTACCGGATTCATTTTATTTGCCTGGAGCCTGTTGGGTATGTTAGTTTTAGAAACGCAGCCGGCTTCAGGCAATTTGTTTTCGAGGATCTGGCTTGCAGGTATCCTGGTTACTGTTTTGCTGACGCTCTTTTTAAACATGAAAGGCAAAAGGTAAACTATTTAAACACACAACAACATCAAATTTTATCATTATTAAGTAATCATTCAATGACACAAAACAAGATCAAACTCGTAAAATGTAGCTGGGCATTAGTTGCACAACTGGAAATGGAAATGGTAGGCGGTTTATTTTATAACAGGCTTTTCGAAATACTGCCGGAAGTAAAACCAATGTTTAGCAAAACGCCTTTGCCGGAGCAATCAAAAAAATTACTAACCATGCTCTCTTACGTTATTTCAAAATTGGATAAGCTGGAAGATATTATTGGCGAAGTAACTAAACTGGCCAGGCGCCACGCAGGCTATGGTGTTACAGACGAGCATTATACCGCCGTGGGCTCCGCCTTACTGTGGACGCTTGAGCAGGGTTTGGGAGCGGAATGGAATGAAGAATTGGAGATAGCGTGGACAGATGTATATACTGTATTAGCGAGCGCAATGATGGCAGGCCAGCAAGATGAAATGAGGGCGTAGAGAATATCGGTTATTAAAATTTGTAACCTCAGAAATTGAAGAGCATACTTATTTTAATTCTGGTTGTTACGCAGTGTTACCAACGATGAGCCCAATAAAATGAAAGAGAAATCTGCATCGCCTGGAAGCGATGGTACTGCCCATTTTCCGGTTGGGGCCTGTTCCTGTAATTGGTGAATGGCTGGCCTTGCCGCTCTTGCAACTTGCCGGTTCCACAAAGCCTGCTGATGAACCCTGCCATGAAATATCGTATCCCATTGCTCATAGGCTATTATTAAAATGTGATGCAGCGTCAAGCGTTGAAGGAACTTGCAAAGGTACCTATGAAGATGTATGGATTGTTAGAGAAAATGGGCTGAGCATTTACTTCAGCCTAAGTGAAAGTCCCAGGGAGAAAGCACAGGTCTCATTAAGTTAGCAGCATCAGCCAAGTAATGAAAATTTGAAAATGCTGATTGGACTATTTCATATTTTCTGAACATCAATGAATGACTTTGTTCCACGTCTGTTAATCCCATTCACCATGCCCTCATTACCTAACTTCCTGCCATAGGAAGTTTTTTTATATGCCTTGATGTGGCTCGAAACTGGTGTGGCTTACCAGAATGGAACTTTGCGAATTTCTTAGGCTCAAGCGAGACCCTGGTTAAAATACTTTTCATATTTTTCGTAAATAGGTAACCAATCGTCGGCATGAAATAAAGTTTCCACGGCTGTTTAATTCACGCCTTCCCTTACCGCTAATTACGCATAAACCACTATGCAGGTATTGGTACCTGCCAAACACTACGACCCTACAAACCGGGCAAAAGATCTCAATAGTTTTGTAGTAACAAACAGCAGGCACTATATATAACAACTGCAATAATTCACTTTTAATATTTTAATAAATGGAGAAGAAGACCGAGTCAACAGCATTGAGATTTACCCGTTCCCTGGCGATGGGCGTAATTTTTAGTATGCTCCTTTTTTACAGCGCTCATGTGTTTGGCACATGGACGGTAGAAGAATACTTTCCACGCCCGGAAACAACCAGTACCATTCTGCTACACAACAAATGTGTAATACTTGGAAAAACGCATACGCTCAGACCTAATACAGATGTGTCCGGTTTAGGAGAAGCTATTGACGGGACTAAATTAAGCGGAAGTTTTATGAATTTTTCCGATGGACATATTCCTGGTATGATGGGCCTGGCTGCCTTTTTAGGTATCGTGATTTTTATCATACGGAATAGAAAAATAGGAATGTTAGTCAGGCGGGCTGATACAACGCTGCATCCAGCCAGGCTTGGTAATAGTTAAACTAATGAATATTTTACAACATAATATTACAACAAAAAAAACACATGAACCGATCAATTAAACTTACTTGTCTTACTTTTTCATTTGCTTTTTTCTGCTTTTATTCCTCAGCCCAACTGAGCGGCTTAGCCAAAGGGAGAATAAATGGTAAAACAATAGGAGCTGTACAAAATGGTGCCAAGGCGCTTACTTTCTCGAATGCAGATGCGGTAAAATTGTCTAAGGAAGGCGTAGTATGGATGGATGCACACAATCCTGTAGCCGCTGCAACCGATCCCTATGCGATCCGCTTAGAAAAAATATTTGGAAAACATAAAAATGAAGATGGCCTTGCCTTAAATTACAAAGTTTACTTAGTAAAAGACATCAATGCTTTTGCCTGTGCCGATGATAGTTTAAGGGTTTTCTCATCGCTCATGGACATTCTTACAGACGATGAAATTCTTGCAGTGGTGGGTCATGAAATCGGCCACGTAAGGAACGAAGATACCAACCAATCGTTTGTCACCCTTAAATAGTGGACGTTGCAAAAAGATCTTTCCGCAACCAGGCTTAGTAGAAGCTGCTACGTTAAATGATGAACGCTTAAAAGTAACAGAGCGGTAATTAATTCTGTAAAAAAAATACATAAAAAAATACAAACAATGAAAGTAATAAACAATATATACTACACTTCTTTAAACAGTGAACAGTTACAAAACTTAACCACCCTGGTACCAGAAACAATTGCCATTGATGTGGCTGGATTTAATAAAAAATCATTCACAAGTGCTGATTTATGGAATATACAGCGGGCAAAAAAATCAGTCCGAAATAGGCGGTCACTATAAATGTTGTAACAGTACAGGTGGTCAGTATTCAGCGAAATATTTGAGGGAATACCTCATTTCAGCTTATCAGATTTATTGGATTTCATCTCCATCTAAAATCGTGTGGACAATGCGCTGTTCCTTATTTTAAACAATTGTCCGGATGAGGTAGGCTGGCTCAAAATATGATTGGACATAAAGCCGAAAAGCAATTGGCTTTGTGGTAGAAATTCTTTACACCATAAAAAGTATCAAACTTTCAACTGTAGATTTAGGATTGATATGTACCGCATTCTCAAAGCGTCAAACTTGATTTTTTTTTGCATCAAGTGGTACATGCCGCTTATTGCGGGAGTAAAAGAACACAGGGTGACACAGTTGCAGGAAAGTTCTTTCAGTAGATAGCTCCGTTATTTATAATTCACTATTTTATCCATGTGAAGTATGGAGGAGCAATCTGTTTTAAAACTATAGAAAATGAAACCTATTAAACGAAATCAAAAAATATTAATCCATTTACATTTTCAAAAGTTTTACTTCATTGTTAGAGATAGCAATAATCCACCTTTCGTTTAATTTTATTTGTAGCTATCAGCTAACCGATCTTCAAATGTTGGTAGGAATATTATTGATTTTAGTCTAATAGCATTTATTTGCTTTTATATAGTCCAAAAAAACTATCCTGGGTAAATTTGCTGCGCAACAAATGCGGTGGCAGATCAATTCTTCGGGCATTGCCATTGGCTGTTGTATTGCGGTTTGGGTTTATAGGTTCGATGGATTTTTTTTAAAGATATTGACCTCGCAAATAATAGCGCTATAGCAAGTCCTCAAATTTCTTTTTTTGCAATCCTTTTTTTTATCCGTGCTTCTAGTTGGTTGTTTTTATCAAACTGTTTTAAAATTAGGCTTTTCATCCCGCCGTCTGTTCCGGCAACAAGGCCGTAGAGTAATCCACAACCACCACTACCTTCTTTTCAATGAAATGAGATTTTTCTGAACCTAATTTTGCCACCAGATTAAAAATATCGGTAACGCAGAAAGTTCTGCCGGGTTACAAATCAATAACCAGCAATTAAATAGTTGTCTTAATGGTAACAATCTTTTTCAAATGATTTGCTCCTGCAAATAAGCAATATGGGTTCAATTATTATAACAATCAACAACATCTAAATCAAACCGAAAATCAGGAGGGTCAATCAACATTTCTTCCTGTTTTCAAAAAACAAAAAATTTTTATGAGACATTTCTTTCTTTTTATTTTCCTTGCTTTAGCCATTACGTCTTTTGCACAGGAGAGACAATCATTTATCATTAGTGGTACAGTAAAAGATGCAGGTACCGGCGAGACTTTAATTGGTGCAAGCGTAGTGCTTACCAATGCCAAAGAAGCCAAATCTTTAACCAACGCCTACGGTTTTTACTCCATCAATGTACCGGAAGGCACTTACAAAATGAGTGTAAGTTTCGTTGGCTATACATCTGACACTGCTACCCTGGTGGTAGATAAGAGCCAACAGCTTACAATAAGCTTACACACAAAAGAAGCACAACTTGAAGCGGTAGTTATTTCCAGCAAAAAGAAAAATGAAAATATCTCAAGGGCTATCATGGGAGTAGATAAATTAGACATGGCCGAGATGAATAAGATACCGGTAATCTTTGGGGAAAAAGATATTTTGAAAGCCATACAATTGATGCCGGGATACAAATCCGCAGGCGAGGGTAGCAGTGGCTTTAATGTAAGAGGTGGCGGTACAGATCAGAATTTAATTTTACTGGATGAAGCACCTGTTTACAATGCATCGCACCTGTTTGGTTTCTTCTCTACATTTAACAGTGATGCCATTAAAGATGTAAGTGTTTACAAAGGCGGAATGCCAGCGCAATATGGCGGTCGTTTATCTTCTGTAGTAGATATTAAGATGAAAGATGGCAATCAAAAAAAGTTTTCTGCTGAAGGTGGACTTGGTTTAATTGCCTCTAGAATAAATATAAGTGCACCCATCGTAAAAGACAAAGGCTCCTTTATCATAAGCGCAAGACGAACTTATACGGATGTCTTTTTATTGTTACTAAAGGATTCCCTACAGAGAAAAAGTAGCTTGTATTTTTATGATCTAAATCTAAAAGCCAATTATAATGTCACTAAAAAAGACAGGGTATTTTTATCAGGATATTTTGGTAGAGATGTATTAGGATTAGGCGATCAGTTTTCTTCCAATTGGGGAAATAAAACAGCCACGCTTCGATGGAACCATATATTTGGTAACAGTTTATTTTCTAACACATCCCTTATCTACAGCAATTTCGATTATAAAATAGATGCTGACTTAGGTGCGGATAAATTTAGTGTGGTTTCTAAAATAGAAGATTTCAATGTAAAGCAGGATTTCGATTGGAACATCACCAATAATAGTAAACTCAGATTTGGTGGAAATTTCATCAAACACACCGTAGCGCCTGGTGCTATTATCGAAAAAGATGCAAGCGGAACTTCAAAGCCGGTGCAAGCCCGGTATTCGCAAGAGTCTGCATTGTATGTATCTCACGAATGGAAAGCAGGCGGGAAAATTTCAATTGTATATGGTGTAAGAGCTTCTATCCTTGCGGTAAAAGGCGCAGGTACTTTTAATACCTACGATAAGGAAGGCAACATAAGTTCCACAACAGGGTATGCTAAAGGTAAAACGGTGGTTTCCTATCTCAATCTGGAGCCTCGTTTTTCCGCAAGCTATCAATTGAACGAACTTAATTCTATCAAGGCATCGTATAACAGAAACGTTCAAAATTTTCATTTAATTGCAAATGCCCAGATTAGCTCTCCTACCGATGTTTGGTTGCCGAGCAGCAATAATATTCGTCCGGAAATAGCAGACCAGTATGCAATTGGCTTTTACAAAAATGCTAAACAAGGCATGTTCGAATTTACATCTGAGGTTTATTACAAAGCTTTACAAAACCAAATAGATTATAGAAATGCTGCCATATTATTTGGCAATGATAACGTAGAAAGCGAATTGCTATATGGTATTGGCAGGGCTTATGGTGCAGAGATGATGGTGCGTAAAAAAACAGGCAGACTCACGGGGTGGGTAGGATATACCCTATCTAAAGTAGAGAAAAAAATAGATGGCATTAACAATGGTAAATATTTTAACGCAAGACAGGATAGAACACATGATTTTTCTTTTGTAGGAATGTATGATGTAAACAAAAGATGGAGTGTATCTGCCACCTGGGTGTACACAACCGGCAGTGCCGTTACATTTCCTGTAGGAAAATATGAAGTAAACGGGCAAACAGTTTTCGCATACTCTGATAGAAATGCCTCCCGTCTTCCTGCCTATCACCGGTTAGATTTAGCGGCAACTTTAGAAGCTCGCAAAAATGCAAAGCGTAAGTTTAAAAGTAGCTGGACTTTTGGATTATACAATGCGTATGGCAGACAAAATGCTTACAGCATTAATTTTAGGGAAAATGCAAATGACCCTTCTAAAACAGAGGCAGTACGTACTTCACTTTTCGGAATTATTCCCAGCGCAACCTGGAATTTCAAATTTTAAATAACATAAAGTTAATACAATGAAACATTCTATAGTAATCGTTTTAATAGCATCCGTCTTTCTTTTTTCATCTTGCGAAAAAGTAATCAATATTGATTTAAAAAATGCCGGACCTCATTTGGTAATCGAAGGCAGTGTAGATGATAGTGGCAATCCGGCGACGGTTACTATCAGCAATTCCGCTGTGTTTAGTGCCGGCAATAATTATCCAAAAGTTAGCGGTGCAGTTGTGAAGATTACGGACAACCTTGGAACAATATTTTTGTTGCCAGAAACTGCTACAGGGGTATATACCAACACAGCGCTTATTGGCGTAGTAGGCAGAACCTATCAACTATCTGTATTGTTGGAAGGGAAAACCTATACTGCATCATCCACCATACCAAGAAGGGTAATGCTCGATAGTCTTATCCTTAAAAATGAGGATTTTGGAGAAAAAGAAATAATTATTGGTGCTGCATTTACGGACCCTGTGGGATTTGGAGATAATATACAGGTAGTACAAACTATCAATGGTAAAGCAGACAGGATTACACATGTAACGAATGATTTTTACTTGGATGGAAGCAGTGCCCCTTTTTTGTTAGAAACAGGCAACATGCAACTATTAGCTGGAGATGAAGTCTCAATAGAATTCCGATCTATTGATAAAAATGTTTACCATTATTTGCTGGGTATTCAGGATTTATACTATGGCGACACATCACCCGAAAATCCTGAATCAAATATTAGCGGAAATGTGTTGGGCTTTTTCAGTGCACATACCACACAATCAAAGGTGATTATAGTGAAGTGATGTAATGGAACTGATGGCTTTTAGCAATTATAACTGTAAGCGTACATCTGCGACCGTTTAATTCTTAAAGCAAAGTCTTAAAGAACGGTATCATCAGTTATCAAAAGAAAATCAAAACGAAATGAAAAAATGTCCGGTCAATCCGATGTATCAAATTGGATGTATTTTAAAAAGGAAGGGTTTGGTTCAGTATACCCGCTCTGCCGTAGAATCCGCCAAATATGCCGCCTGGTAATCAAAAACAGCCGTAACCTTCTTTGCGTAAAACCGAAGGTATTTAGATCCTAATTTTATCTTCTAATAAAGAATAACAAAATAACGAATAGGTGTTTCAGTGTTTCGTAGCGTGTAATATTTAGGTTTGCAAGATCCTGATCAGAGATGCAGCAATATTATTTATGCTAATATTGGAAGACTGAAGTCTAAAATATAAAGTCAATGTCGTTTACTTAAGCAGCTTTAGTGGCGGGTGAGGACTGTCCACGGCTCGGGGCCGTGGTTGGTGTCTCACCAACCACTCTTAAGTAAACGATATTGAATATAAAGTACAAAAGTCTTAATAATTATTCCCGGCTTTGGGAAGAAAAAAATAGCCACCCTTTTCAAAAGTGGGAATTTAAAAAGTTATGGAAATAAAACGCAAATCATTTTTTAAAGACAGTAGCGCAGACTTCGCCTATTTTGAAGGCTGGGTTAATCGACTGGAGCAACAGAATAACAGACAATACGAGCGATTTGAAATTACTACCTCACTTGGAAAGACCCATGTTTGGGGACTCAATACAAAGGAAGAGTTGACCGATACATTGGTGATTTTTCCTGGGGCAAGAACTACTGCACTGATTTGGGACTTTGATAAAGGATTGGACAATTTAAAACACCCGTTGAAAATCTTCCTGGTGGAAACAAACGGACTTCCGAATTTAAGTGATGGACATACTCCAGACATTAAATCGTTAGACTATGGGATTTGGGCTGCAGAGGTATTGGAGAAACTTAATATCGATACAGCATTTATTGCAGGCGCATCTTTTGGAGGACTTATTTGCATGAAGCTTGGAATTGTGAAACCGGAAAAAATTAAAGCCGTTTTTTTGTTAAATCCCGGCTGTTTGCAACCGTTTTCTTTAACATTGAAAAATTTGTATTACAACCTTTTGCCGATCATAAAGCCCAACAAAAAAAATGTATTGAAGTTTTTAGATAAAGCAGTTTTTTCAAAGCCCAACCACCAGTTGTCAACATTTTCAGAAGGCATGCTGGTAGCGTATGAAGTATTTGCGATCAGTCGATATAAAGATCTTACACAAAAGCCCTACTATATGAAAGAGCAAATGTCGAGGATGGAAGTTGATACCTATTTGCTTGAAGGCGATAAAGACTTATTGTTTCCGTATGAGCAGTCAATCCGCAATGCAAGAATATTTATTCCGTTTTTGAAAGATGTAGAAGTATTTTCTAATGTAGGGCATGGCATCGAAACGTATGATAAGGCATTGAATTATATCGGCAGCAAAATAAGGCAACACCAGCCCGAAATTAGATTACAAGAGAATAGTTATCAATAAAAAATAAACACATGGCAAATATCAAAACCGTCATCGAAGAATGGTCCGTAAAAGATCTGGAAGATGGCTCCTCTTTAAATATAAGTGTACTTGGATGTACAGAGCTTGGCAACAACGCTGTGCCTGGAATTCAGGTGTGTTATTTAGGATACACCGTAAATTACGAGCCACTGGTTGTAGAGCGCTGGGCTTACCAGGCAGGTAAGGCTGGTGTGGCTGAGTATCTGCTGACAGATTATTCCTGGATGGTACATGACGATCAATATATAAAGAATTACCTGGTTCCGGGTTCGCCACTTAAAGTAAAAGTGGAAGTAAAAAGCAGGAGTTCGAAACCCATTATCAAAGAGTATGTACTTCCTTTTGAGATCAGCGAATAAGCATCATCATTTAGTAAATAAAATATTTAAAGCTATAAAACAAGTTCACAAAATTAAAAAATAAGCCGGCGTTATTGCTGGCAACTATCCTGATAATGTCTGTTAATTCTTTTAGCCAGGCAAATAAAGCTGCCACAGATTATCTTACCGTGCCGGGCCCAATTTCATTTGAACAAAAAGTATTCAATTTAAATTGGAGTAGCCATCCTTCGGCTAATTTTTATAAGCAGGAATACATTCCCAAAGGCGAGTCGGCAAACGAATACAAAACGATGCTCCTGCTGGATGTACTGACCGGGGGTACCACGGTAAAGGATGCAGTAGCCAACAAGCTGGCAGAATTAAAGCAGATGAAAGCTGTTAACCCTATGGTGAAATATTCCGTCATTAATAATCCCGGCACCGGCGAATATCTGTTAGACTTCGTATTGACTGCCAATGCACCAAATGGTACCGTAAATATTGCGGAAAGAAACGTTTACCGGTATAAATCATTTGCTAATAAAGCAGGACAAAAGGGTGTTGTTTTATTTGGAGTGAGTACCCGTGGTTACGGAGCTGGTATAGCTGCGTTTTTTGCTTCATTGAAATCCAATCAGAATGATTTGGTGAAAAAAGTAACTGCGTTTAAAGTGCCCGAAATAACTATCAGATAAATTGAAGCGAAGTTTTTTTTTTGGTTAGTAATTGTTAGTTGCAGATTACCTTTTTATGGCAATGGTATATTTTCAAAAAGCTAAATCGTCCGTTCTTAAAAATGATTTTCTCATATGTATGATCTAACTTCAAAGGAATTGTACCTGGCAAACGGCGGGCAAAAATTGTATATCTACAAAGATGGTTTTGGAGATGTTTATAAGGCAACGCCTTCGGAAGAAGCCGAATGGGCACTGGAAGTGGTGGCCAAAAATTTGCTCAAAATTCAAACTGAAAATAACAGAACCAGTTTGCAGTTTGCCATAGAAGCTTTGCAGTATCACAATTACTCCGGGCTTGAAGATTTGCTCTTAAAGAGCTTAGAAAATACTACCGCCACACGACAGATTGCTTTTGCTGCTGCATTGTGGAACATGGTAAGTAACCAACAAAGTTTTGATATTATTTATCAGAATCTCCTGCAACATAGAAGCGAATGTATTAATGATGTTTTTATGGGGCTTGGTGATTTTAAGAATCATAACGGCGCAAAGTGTTTTTTAGTAAAGTGCATGGAAGGGGCAGATGATGAACTATCTGTAAAGGCGCATGTAACCCTTTCAATTTGGGCATGGTCGGGTATGCCGGCATTAAAAGAAAATAAATTATTAGAAGTACTACAACCTGAAAATAAACACCAGCCAGCATATAAGCAGGCCATAGCGCAATTGAAACAAATAATGAACATCGTAAATTAATAAAGTAATGGGATTTTTTGATTTCTTCAAACCGAAAATTAAGCCAACGATGCCATTGAAAATAGTTCCCGCAAACAGGCCGGAATGCGATATCAATAAAACGGGTATTGTGGCAACCCTTTTTAAATTTCCAAAAGATCAAAGAGACGATGATTGGTACAAAGCATTTTATAAAAATGTGGCCACAGCAAGTTTTGCTTCCGCAACGCCACAGGTGTTAACCGGTCCCGATGGATTTCCGTATTTTATTTTGAACACGCCTGAAGAAAATAAGCCATTCGAATCATTTTGTATAAAAAATATGATGGATGATTTTTTATTAGATAGAGGCTGGGGTGTTGTATTTAATCCGGCAGCGGACAAATCTGCTGACTGGGTTTTTACCCACGGTGAAATAGTCGGTTTGCATCTTAACAATCAATTTGTAATTGAAACAGACCCGGAAACCATTGAGAATATTGAATTTACCGAAACGGTAGGTTTACTGAAAAAGGAAGAAAAGGTTATGATTGCACAACCCTCAGCCGACTATCTTCCATTTGCAACACGCCATGCACTTAAATTATTTTTACAAAGTAAGGGAATCAAAAAGCCAAAGTTGATGATGCTAAGTTGTTATGCTGAAGATAAAGTGATTCGGAAACTAGCCTTTAATATTCATCCCGAAGATTATCCTATAACAAGTAAATTAGATTACCTGATGCAGCAGGTTGGTTGGTTTCTGCCAAGGCAATATATCATTATTCCGCTGCCCAAAAAAAGTCCTTTAGCATCGGGCTTTGCAGAAATGTGACACAAGAATGCAGCCATATTTTCTGTAGATAACTATTGGGAGAATGAAATTATGCAATGAGGATACTTGCTGTCAGGCTAGATATTTGGATAACAAAAGGAAGGAATAAAAAACCAAATTGATATTATAAAATAAATACTATGCTTATAATAATTTCAGGTCCCTATCGCAGTGGTACCAACGATGATGCTGGTTTAATGAAACAAAACCTCGACAGGTTGGAAGCTATGGCTTTACCTCTTTTTAGAATGGGACACATTCCCGTTATTGGCGAATGGCTGGCTTTGCCGCTGCTGCATTTGGCAGGATCAACAAAGCCTGGTGATGAAGCCTACCAGGAAATATCGTATCCTATTGCTCACAGAATATTATTGAAGTGTGATGCGGTGTTAAGAATTGAAGGTACTTCAAAAGGCGCCGATGAAGACGTGAGAATTGCCAAAGAAAACGGATTGAAAATTTATTATAGTATCAACGATGTTCCGGTGGAAAGTGTTTAGGAAATACCTGATCAAAAATCGGGAACGCATTTAACAGTTGATGCAATAAAAACAACCGTTAACTACAACGAAACCGCCATACGCTTCATTGCAGTTTAAACTAGTTTGTTTACAGCATATTTTCGTGAAAGGATTCAAAGAATGGCTTTTAAAAATAATCCGTACCCTATTTTTTTGTAAGAATATGTTGGTTTGCAAGGCCAGGGCCGGTACGCAGCAATATGATTTACAAAAAAATGTAGACTAATAATTTACTTAAGTTCATCTTTATGTCTCCTGTTGCAAAAGGTTGTACCTCCTCTGTTGTCATCATATCGCTTGTGGTAGTTAGCTTTGTCTTTGGCTTACGTAGTTGTTTGTCAAAGTTCGATGAACGTTCGGCTATACCGCCCATCTTGTATTTCAAGAATGACAGCACTGGTGTACTATTAAGTCTTATTAAATATTCAAAAGCTAATAGCTATGAACGAACCGGTGGATTCACTCGTAAAACGGTTACCAACTACTATTACATTCAATGCAACGATGCCATTACAGGAGAAAAGATAAGCAGCAGAGAAATAACCTCCGACATTAAAAACTTTCCTGAAAAAATATTAGGCGCAGAAGGACATCATGCCTGGGCATTTATAAATGAACTAATGGCTTTTGATGCGTTTAGTTTGGTGACTGTGGCGGATGTAAAAATGATAGAAGCAAAAAATCCCACATTGAAAGGAATGCTGCCAACCGAAAGTCAGTATTATCAATTTAATGATAGCGAAAAGGGAATAGTATTTAAGGCAAATGATGGCGCACAATATATCATACATTCAAATACACTTATCGCTACACCTTACGGGCAACCTCAAAACTCCTCCAATAAAAGCATCTCTGATAGACTAGCCAGGCAATTACAAGACAGGCTAAAAGAACTCCAAAAACCCGGCCTCGATTTTAACCAGTTTAAGGTAAACCAGGATACATTTAATCACCAATGGCTAGGCCTATATTCCGCTAAGGAAATAGAAACGCTCCATAAAAAAGTATCACTTATGTCTTGCCCGGGACAGGATATAAGGCGGCAGTTTTACAGTGCGGTGTACGATTAGGTTCCCTATAAAGGACTTGAATTTAATGAACCTAAATTACTGGTTTCTACCGCAGACATCTATTATTTAAACGGCGGGTTTTTAGCGGATAAACAAACTGCAAAGGCGATTCAGCTAAATGATCCTGATGGTTACCTCCTTATTCATAAAAAAATAATTGGTTCGGATGGAGAGATCATTCTCAGCCGCATTGCAAAAGATGGGCGAAAATTGTGGCAATTAAATACCGGTGTAAATAAATGGATCGATTATAAATTTACAGGCAACAGCTTAGTCTTTTTTGCAAATGATAACAAAGCACTAAGCAGCAGTGATTGCAGCGTTTTCATGGTAGTAGATTGCCAATCGGGCACGGTAAATAAGTACGATTATTTTAAAGATGCAATCCGTAAATAAACCCTGCACTCATTCATTTTAATAACCGTTTAAAACAGTTATTGCGCCGCCTGACCAATACAACGCAACGCTTACTACAAGTATATTTTGCCAATCCTTCTACACAGTAATTTTAATAAATGATAAAAGTAATTTGGGGATTGATCGGGTTAAATACATTGGCGCTGATCGTTTTTATAGCAGCGTATTTTGTAATTAACGGTGGTAAAAATGTTAGTTATGAAGAGAAGGGTTGGACGATAATATTATCTATTATCGGCCTGGTATTAATTCTTCTGGCAGCGGTGCCTTTGCGCTACACCCAATCAACTTTTACCCTCGTATTTTCCGGGTTTTTTGCTGCACTCCCGTTGGTAATAGCAGCGGGTGTTTTAATAAATAATAAGCTTTCTTCCATTGTAAAAAGGCCAGATTTTGCTGCTACGTATTATAAAGATAAAACGCAACGGAAAATTGCGTCGGCAATTGAAAAGAATGACACCGTACTCTTGAAGGAATTGGTCAAAGGTCAGGACCTGAATATCCAGGGCATTCGGGTGTGGGATTTGGATGGATTAAATTATTTACAATTTGCCATCCGGCTTAGGAGTAGAGCGAACGATTTTCCTATTGATGATAAAGCAAATTTGGCCGCCATTCATATTTTAACAGAGAATGGTAGTGCCACAACTCCCGCTTTGGGAGAAGCCGTTCAGTTTCTGCCGCCCGAAGAAATTACCTTGTTGTTAGACGCAGGGGCTGATCCTAACATGAAAGGGTTTGTTGATCCAAATCCGCTGTTGTTTGAAGTGATTGACAGAAACAGGGAAGTAAATGATATGGCAATTTTATTGTTGCAGAAAGGTGCTGACGTGAATGTAAAACATGAAAATGGATTTACGCCAGTAATGTATGCGGCATTCACTGCAGGGACTACCACCCGCTGGAGCGATATGTGGCGGTTGGTACTTTATATGCTGAAAGATTTAAAGTGCGATTACAACTATACCACAAAAAATGGTATGAACCTCCAGCAAATTATTATGAAAATAAGGGTAGATGCAGCAGAACAGAAAATCGAAATGCCAGCAGGTTTCGATGCGGTCGTTGACTGGCTAAAGCAACACAAAATTGATACAGCATCAGCAGCGGTTAATGACTGAATGTTCTGAAAGAGATTTAAAACTAACATCAAAAAAATGTTGAAATGAAAATAAATGGAATTCAACTTCGCCTGGCAAGAGTAGGCATAACGTGCGTTTTGGCCTTTTGTATTTGTTTTAGTTATGGAAGGCAGCTTATTTCGGCGGAGATGATGATAGAAAAAAACGAGCCGGTTCGGGCACAGCAGGTGATCATTCAATTTTTGAAATGGTACAAGACAAATTTGAACAAAGCCAATAATTTCCCCTTTCTGGTAAAAGATAGTGCAGGTAATTTTATGGTTAATAAATCAGCTTGCAACAATTACCTCGATTTCCTTAAAACCAGCAAATGTATTTCGCAAAAATATGTTGAGTACTGGAAAGTTTTTTTTGATGATAAAGCAAGTGAGCTTCGGGATCATCCAATCCAATCAGATATTCCCGAAGGCTTTGATATGGACTTTGTATTGATTACGCAGGAACCGGATATCATTTTAAATAAGATAGCAAACCTCAAATTTAAAATTGTTTCAATGAACGAAAAAGTTGCATTGATAGGAGTGACGCTACCATCTGACAAATCAGTTCAGTACGAATTTGAAATGTATAAAAATAAAGGCGGCTGGCAAATTGGATACATCTCAACGCCAAATTATGATTAGGTTATTTACCAAAAGAAATAAAGCAATGATTGTGAAGTCAATTTTTTTAATTACGATGTTAGCAGGATGCACTTTTATATTTAAGTCGTTTGCTAAAAATATTGAAGCACGGGAAACGGCCATCGATAAAGTTTGGTGGGATGCGTTAAGTGAGGAATGGAAAGCCATCTTGCTAATCAATCAAAATTTCAGCAAGCAACATTCAGATATTTTCGCAATTCAAAATGGATACATCAACAGAATGAAGTCGGAAAACGAAGCTGACTATTCCGAAATGAATAAATCCCTGCATGATTTATTTGAAATGAAAAAATTTAGCTTGGGTTATCCCGATTTTTATGCAAGAGCGCTCAAGTATAAATTTGTTGTCGAAAATAAAAGTATTGACTTATCGACTTTGGGAGACCTTGACATAATCTATATGGTTAATGGGCCGGGAGACTTAACACCACTTAAAAAATTTACTAACCTGAAAGTTTTGATCTTAACTGATTGCGGAATTGACAATGCTGTTCCGATAGCCAGGCAATTGTTGGATATTGAACCGCTGCGGTATTTAAAAAAACTGCAGGTATTGCATTGTTCTTCGAAAGCTTTGCAGTCAATAGAACCAATTAATGAACTTGTTGAGTTGCAGGAATTGCGACTCGATAACAGCAGTGTTACCGATTTATCTCCTAAAAAAATTCTGGTCAATTTAGAGCTGTTGTCAGTAGGCTCAAAGGTTAAAACGGCATCGGTAATTGGTCGGTTAATAAATTTAAAAGCACTTTATCTGAAAGGATGTAAACAAATTCCTGACCTCTCAAGATTAGAGCAATTAAAGCGATTAACCATTGAAGAAAATGAAATGGCCATTATTGATGGCAGCTACCGGATTACAAGTATTGAGTTTTTAAAAGACTTATCAAATCTCGAATATCTGGATTTGGACAATACCAGCTACCGGGGAAATTTGGTCTTACTGGATTCTTTTCAAAAGTTAAAAGCAATCACATTGCCACCAATAAATAGTGATGCCATGCTGGAGTTTAAAAAGAATCACAACAATTGTGTCATCATCAACGCATTTAGGTATGAAAGATAATATCAGCTTTTTCTTTAAGTTTTTTAAGTGGGTGTTTAAAGCCGTATTTGTAATATTTGGAGTCATTCCATTTTCGGGTTGTAGTTCTGGCTACCGTGAAAAAAACGGTAAGGTAACTTTTGACGGCAGAGAAATCACCGACAAAAATTTTAAAGTATTGAGTAATGAATTTGCCAAAGATTCAACCACTGCATATTATAAGAGCAGGTCGTTTCAATATGCGGATGTAGCTAGCTTTGAAGCAGTAGATGCACACTATGCAAAAGACAAAAATAAGGCATACTATTGCGATGAGTACCGGGAAGGGCAAAATTATTACTTAACAAAAAAGCAAACCATTGAGGAAGTGGAGCAAGCAATCCCTGCTTCTTTTGTGAGTGTGGGTGGTGGGTATGCAAAAGACAGCAAACATGCCTTTTTTCTTGGGAAAGCTTTTACTGTAAAAGATATAGCCAGTTTTAAATCACTGAATGCCAATTTTTGTAAGGACGATGTTCAAGCATACCT
Source organism: Ferruginibacter sp. (assembly GCA_041740215.1). Classification (GTDB taxonomy): domain Bacteria; phylum Bacteroidota; class Bacteroidia; order Chitinophagales; family Chitinophagaceae; genus Ferruginibacter. Next base: position 11,086 of record JBGSMI010000287.1, on the reverse strand, counting down.
CGATCGTAAACCCATTGCTGGCAGCGATGGTAAAAGCTTCGAATTACTGGATGAGTTTTTTGCAAAGGATAAGAACCATATTTATTTCTGTGAGTCTGCTGGTCCTCGAAAGCAACAAGTAACAGTTTTGAAATGTGATGCGGCCTCCTTTAGCGTGCTGGACTATCCTTATTCAAAAGATACTTCCATTGTGTTTTACGAAGGGAAAGCAATTGTTGGTGCAAATGCTGCTACTTTTAAAGTGTTAGGTAATGGTTACTCAAAAGATCACCAGACGGTTTTTTTTGAAGCAAAAAAAATGCAGGGCGTCGATGCTGCGAGTTTCGGGTTATTTACCGGAGATGAGAACCTGGAAGAGTTTCATTTTGCAAAGGATCAATCGGCGGTATATATTGATGATAAGAGAATTGAAGGGGCAGATGTGAAAAAATTTGAAAGATTATCCTTGGGTTACGGTAAGGATTCTAAACAAGTATTTTATAAAAATAAGATCGTTGAAAATGCCAGCCCAGCCAGTTTTAAAACTTATGAGCATGGATACGGCGATGAAGATGCGGAAGATGCGGATAATAAATTCCTTGCCGGAAAAAAAGTTTCAGGTAATCGAAAGACGAATCAATGATAGTGTTCAATTAAATTTACAGGCAGACGATCTAATCCTCTTTGGCGGAATGATATTTAACCAAAATATTGATGAATATAATGGCCGATTGATCGTTCTTCATTTTCCCGATAGCGCTCTTATTTCTTTCAAAGGTTTTGGTTATGTGAAATCGTTGATTAAATATTGGGCTTAAAGTAATGGACCTGATTTCGTTTTTTAGTCAGTACCATTTTATTCTATTGTCTTGTAAAGATTTGCTGCTCATTTTCATTATTTCCGTTTTTTGTAAGTTCCATCCAACCCACAGGCTACTAAAAATACGCCATCTGCCCAATCACATCAGCCGTTTTGTACATGCAACTAATTGTTGATTGCCGGGGATATAATTTTACTAGGAGAATTTAAAGTGCCCCCGAGAAAAGATCGGAAAATCAGCATCCTTCAAAACAAATCTATTTTTTAAAATTAAAAATAACGCAATGACAAAAAGTAATATTGAACTGGTGAAGAAAAGCTGGGCAATAGTAGCAACCCTTGAAATGGAAATGGTAGGTGGATTATTTTATAATCGCCTGTTTGAAGTAATGCCAGAAGTAAAGCCAATGTTTAGCAGAACCCCATTGCCGGAGCAATCCAAAAAGTTGTTAACCATGCTCTCGTACATAATAGCGAAGCTGGATAAGATAGAAGATATACTGGATGAAGTGGCTAAACTGGCAAGGCGGCATACCCAATACGGGGTGGTGGATGAACATTATGCGGCCGTAGGTAGCGCCTTATTGTGGACCTTGCAAAAAGGATTGGGCAAGCAGTGGGATGATGAGCTGGCAATCGCCTGGACAGAAGTGTACACAACCCTTGCCAACGCAATGATGGTGGCATCAAGAGAGGAAGTAGCAGCTTAAAAGTAAGGATACGAAAATGGGCTATACGATGAGTTGAAATGTTGATTTCTCTGGTTATAATTATTTATCTACTTCAGTGTCGTTCTATAAATTCTTTTTTTAATAAAGATTCAATCCATTATATTTTTTATATTGAGCCAGAGGATTTCATCAATTGATTTGGAAGTTCTTTTGTTTTAGTTCGTAAACAATGCTGGCATTTTTATTATAATTTCTTCGTAGTATTCAATTTTAATTTTGTATGAAAAGCATTGTTTTATTTTTTATATTTTTTATAAATGTTAGTGTTATGGCACAGTCACCGGTTACAGGAGTATATGAATTTCATCGGCAGGAAATGGTAGCTGGTTTTAATTTTTCTGCTGACTGTAAATTTGAGTTTTTTTATTCCTACGGAGCGGTAGATCGTTCCGCCACCGGCAGCTTTTCAATATCCGGCGATACCCTGTATCTTAAGAGCGACAAAGAAGCCGGAAAAGATTTTACAATCAAAAGCCAGTCGAAAGAGGGGAGTGGCTATCGGATTCAATTTGAAGATGCCAATAAATATTTGCTAAGCAATATCCGTTGTAGTTTTTTTATAGGTACTAAAAGAAAAGACGAATACACTGATCAGAATGGACTGGTAGAAACCGATCTCCCGCTTTGTGACAAAATTTATGTGCATCATGAATTATTTCCTGATATGGTTACCCTTATAAAAGATGAAAAAAATAATAATAGCCAGTTTACACTTACTTTAAATCCATCGCTTGGTCAGGTGAGTTTTCAGGGTATTGATTTTAAAATAGACAGCAATAAACTAACCACCCTGATGCCTAGTTATATGTTTCCAATGGAAGGTGTCGAATTTATAAAGCAGTAAAAAATCTGTAGCGAATGAGTAGGCAGGCTCAATGGATAATGATAGTGGTGATCGGTTTTATTGCAACACATGTGCTAATCTGGATTGCCGGTTATCTGGTAAACAGGCTTGCTGTGTTTACAGCCTTAGTAAATATTGTGACCGGTCTAACGATTCTTATTTACTGGATTCAAAAAGCGGTTCGGGTTCAACTTTTTATTGCAGAGCCCAAGGAATTGCTTATTTTAATAGCGGAGCTGGGTGTAATTGCAGGCGGTATTTTGATTGTGTCGAATGCAAATGAAAGCAACTGGCTGCGTTTTTTTAATTACCTCGCTTTTGGTGTCCATCTGCTGGCGCTGCTGTTGTTTCTTTTTTTTATGCTGACCTTTAAAATTAAAAGACTGATTTAAAAAAGCTATAGGTATTTGAATATCCGTAAACTGTCTTCTCCTTTTTTTATTGCAAAGCTGACCCGGTAATCTTGAGGTTTAGTACATACTGGCCGTCGGCTTAAAATTGTATTTAATTGAAAACCTACCTATATTCGATGTGTAAGCGGCAAATAAGCCGACGTTGTAAAAAAATGCTGATGCGACAGGCAACCTTTTTTTACAGTCATACGAATGATAAGCAACCTTAAAATTTCACCAACGAAGCAGGAACTTGAACATATTATTAAGGGGTGTGTAAAAGCAAACCGGGAAAGTCAAAAAGCGTTTTATCAGCTTTACTATGGTTTTGCCACGGCCATTTGTATGCGTTATTGTAAAAGTAAAGACGACTCAATGGAAGTAGTGAATGAGGGTTTTATGAAAATTTATAGAGAATTACCCCGTTTTAATCCGAGATACGATAATTATGAAGCCTCACTAAAAGGCTGGATGAAAAGCATATTTGTAAATACAGCTATTGATAATTTTCGAAAAAATAATAAAAACTATTTGGTTACCGACCTGGAGGAATCTCATTTTGATATGGAGGATGTTGGTGATTCCGCAATCGATAAAATGTCCTACAAGGAAATCATGGATCTGGTGAACCAACTATCTCCTGTATATAAAACGATTTTCAATTTATTTGTTATTGATGGATTCAAACATGAAGAAATTGCCAGCCAATTGAATATTTCTGTGGGCACATCAAAATCAAATCTCTCTAAAGCAAAAGCGAATATTCAAAAAATGCTTAGAGATGCAGCAATACAATGTTATGAGCGAAAAGCAGTTTGATCATATCGAAAACCGCATCAGGGAGGCCGCTGAAAACAGCGAGCCAGACTATGATGAGTATGCCTGGGAGTTAATGGAGGACCGGTTAAACAAAGAGGATAATAAAAAGCCTCGTTTTTTATTATGGGCTCTTGCGTTGCTCTTAGTTTGCATCACTGGAGGTGGAATTTATTGGTGGCCTGAAAATGGTAATGAAAAATTTGTAAAAGAAAACGAACAGCAGGTTGCGGATAAAACATTGCCAGTTAAGCCCAACACCAATAGTGTTTCAATAATCCCGGACAGTAATTTGACTTCATCGGGATCGTTGAAAACAGAACAACAACAATTAAATAATTCAGTGGATGTAGTCGCTGGTAAACAGGGTTTTGGTACCCAAAATAACAATACTGCCGGCTCTCAAATGAACCAGCCTAAAAAGCTAATTCGGGCAGTTCAGAAAGGTAGATTATCTGCAAAAGCGATTGTGCCGGCTATAGATACTGAGAATGAACTGGCAAATATTACGGAGTCTCTAAAGGTCGATACTGCTGAAATAGCCGGGCGGACAGAAGACCTGATAATTTTCAGTGATACTAGAAAGGATAGTTTGCAAATGTTGGATAAAGCTATTGTAAAAGTGGATAAAGATTCTGCCGATAACAAACCTGCAAAAAAGAATAATGAAAAGTTATCCCGATTTTATTTGCTGGCAGCGGCAGGTGCAGATGCAGGTAGTGTTAGAATTTCGTCGTTTAAGCATAGCGGAATTACCCCAAAATATGGAATTGGAATTGGATACCAGGTCAACAAAAGGTTGAGTGTACAAACAGGCTTTTATGCAAGCTGGAAAAAATATATTGCAGGGCCAAAAGACTATAATTATAAAGCTGGCTCATATTGGACTACTGTAAATATGATTAAGGTAGATGCCTCTTGTTTGGTGTATGACATTCCTTTAACGTTACGGTATGATTTTATTCAAAAAGCCTCAACTAGCTATTTTGCAACCGCCGGTCTATCTTCTTTTATCATGAAAAAAGAAGAGTACAATTATCATTACACCCGTAATAATATGTACTATCAGTCTCAAAAATCATATACTGGTAACACAGCCTTTTTTTCTGTATTTAATCTGACAGCCGGTGTTGAAAAAAAGATCACTAAAGAAGTTTCTTTATTGGCTGAACCATCCATTGCTATACCCTTAGCAGGCGTTGGAGAGGGCAGTGTGAAATTGTATTCTGCGGCATTACAAATTGGTATAAAATACAAACCAGCTAAAAGAAGAAAATAAACTTTACCTCATTTATTTTATTGAGTCGCTGCATAGCGGCTCTTTTTTTATATAGAATAATTTGCTCTTTTTTTTGAAACAGGCAACCCATTTATTAGTTCGTGCGATTATTAAAAAAAATCATTTATGAACAAAGCAACTGTAACCTTAATCAACTTCATTGCGCTTTTTTTTGTGTGCGTAAATTTTGTAGCCTGTAGCAAAAGTGATTCGTCTCCGGCAGGTCCTTCCGGACCGGTAGATCCCTGCCTTGGTAAAACAATTGCCGTTAATACAACACCGACTTCATCCACTTCCTGTGTTAATTCCGGCAGCATTGTAGCTACTGCATCTGGTAGTACAAATTTTACGTATAAGCTTAACAGTGCTGGTGTTTACCAGGCCTCGGGAACATTTACAAATTTGGCATCTGGTGAGTATACTATCGTGGCAAAAGATGGTGCTGGTTGTGAAAAATCAGTTTCGGTTACCATTGCTTCCAGTGGTGCTGCAGGGGCAACATTCACTGCAGTGAAAAATCTGATCGCATCAAAATGCCAGTCTTGTCATAATAACTCAACTGCCAACGGCGGTGTGAATTTTCAGGTGGAATGTAATATCGTTTCAAGTAGAGCTAGAATAAAAGTAAGAGCAGTTGATGAAGGCACGATGCCTCAGGCTGGTCCGTTGACGCAAGCTGAAAAAGATATCATTTCTGCCTGGATAACAGCGGGTGGGGGATACACTAATTAAGCAATTAAAATAGTGAATCAATTGAGACTTTCAAAGAAAAATATACTCCTTATTGCGATACTGATTGTATTGTGTACTGGCATTTATTGCTATAAAGAATACAATCGTGAGCCAGCCGATGTTTCCAACATTGAGCCTGCTGCATCTTTGACCGCAATTGTATTGGTTGATTCGTATGAAAGCGATGAGGCCAACGCTAACAAGCTATACCTTGGAAAAACAATACAGTTAACAGGAGCCATTGCAGAGATAAATAATCTACAGGATACTTTGGTGAATGTGCTGATTGGCGATAGTAATTCGATGCACAAAGTTAGTTGCCTGTTAGATAGTCGTTATTTAGCTTCTGTGAAAAATTATCGTGTTGGTCAGCAAATTACAATAAGGGGAGTATGCACCGGTTATCTGATGGATGTAGAGATGAACAGGTGTGTAATAATAGAAAAAAAATAAAATGAAAGTGATAAAAATTAGAATTGTTTTTGCGCTTTTACTGCTTGCAATGGTATCGGCTACCGGACTGGCGCAAACGAGATATTTTACCAAGACGGGTAAGATAATATTTTACTCAAAATCGCCTATGGAGAATATTGAAGCAGTCAATAATAAAGCGGTGAGTATATGGGATATTACATCGGGTCAGATAGAATTTAGTGTGCTGATGAAAGGTTTTGAATTTGAAAGAGCGTTGATGCAGGAACACTTTAATGAAAACTATGTTGAGAGTGATAAATATCCCAAAGCTATTTTTAAAGGCATCATTGAAAACAGCTCTACCCTTGAATTAACTACGGATCGTTCAGTTACGGTTAAAGTAAATGGCAATCTTACCATGCATGGTGTTACCAGACCGGTAAATACAACGGCAGTAATAACGGTAAAGAATAAAACGATATCTGCAGCTACCAGCTTTTCCATTGCCCTGGCCGATTACAATATCAGTATTCCGTCTTTAGTGGCTGATAAGATCAATAAAAAAATTACCATCACCATAAATATTCCAGACTATGAGTTGGTAACAAAAAAATAAAATCTATAGCAACAAACCATCAACAAAATATTATGACAAAAATTATTGGCTCACTTCTTTTATTGACTTTTCTTTTTTCTGTTCAGTTAAATGCACAATCACTTTTGCAAGACATTGAAGATAGTATTCCTGCCAATGAGAAAGTGAGCGGAGCATTTAAATCTACCAGGGTAATTAATGCTCACTCAATTGAGATGTTGCACAAACGTAATTTAGATTTCAGGATCATGCACCGTTTTGGATTCATCAGCTCCGGCGTAAAGCAACTTTACGGACTCGACAATGCTTCCATGCGCATGAGTTTTGATTATGGTGTAACCGACAATACCACCATCGGTTTTGGGAGAAGTACTTTCAGAAAGGAATTGGATCTTTTTGTAAAAACAAGATTATTCCAGCAGTCAACAGGGCAAAAAGCCATTCCTTTCTCTTTGGTGGTTGCGGCAGGTGGTTTGGCTTGGACGGAAGAATCTTTTGCAACTGTTAAGCCCGTCTTTTCTGACCGTACATCCTATTATGTTCAGTTGATTGCCGGACGGAAATTTAGCCCGGTATTTTCTTTTCAGCTTAGTCCCATTCTTGTACACAGCGGTATGCCAGCGAATCCTGGCGATGATGAAACGATTTTTGCAATGGGAGGAGGTGCCCGTTTAAAAGTGAGTAAAAGAATTGCCATCACGCTGGATTATCATCATCCATTTGGTACATTGAATGCTGTGAATACAGATCCATTGTCGGTCGGTGTAGATATTGAAACCGGTGGTCATGTATTTCAATTGCAGTTCTCAAATGCTACTGGCATGAATGAAAGGGCTTACGTCACACAGACAACCGGTGATTTTTTCAAAGGAGATATTCGTTTTGGATTTAACCTGTCACGGATATTTAAGTTGGGAAAAAAATAGTACGGACGGTATATTTTCGTGGATTTTAATTCAAAGAAATCAGTTTGTTATTCACGCACAATAGATGCCGGCAATTGAGGTTTAAAAAGTTCGCAAAGAATGGTTGGTTAAAAAAAGCGGTGCAATGATAGCGCCGCTTTTTTTATGTGCGGCTGCATGCATGAATATTTTGGTTGGTTGTAAATCCTTTTGCCGGAGAATAAATAACAATCGCCGGTCAGTACTAATCTGACCGGGTGCCATAATGATTTCTTTATTTTCGGTATCAAAAAAGGACTAATAAAATTTCGAAAGAAAAGAATGGATAACGGTAAATTTGATGCTTCAGTTTTTAAATAAATCGCCACTTAAAATTAATATCCAGGTATGATTGATCAGGTTAAAATTATAAATACAGAAATACTATCGAGCAATTGGTACATTTTAAAAAAGGTTACCTATGAATATCGGAAAAAAGATGGCAGCGTACGCACGCAAAGCCGGGAGGCTTACGACAGAGGAAATGGAGCCACTATTTTGTTATACAACATACAACAGCGTACTATTATTTTAACTAGGCAATTTAGAATACCAACCTATATCAATGGGAATGAAACGGGTATGTTGATAGAAACTTGTGCCGGTTTGTTGGATAAGGACAATCCGGAGGATTGTATCAGACGGGAAACTGAAGAAGAAACGGGATACCAACTTAAAGACGTGTGTAAAGTTTATGAAGCCTACATGTCTCCCGGATCTGTAACAGAATTGCTTTATTTTTTTATTGCGGCCTATGAATCATCTATGAAAGTAAATGAAGGTGGTGGTGTTGAACATGAAGAAGAAAATATTGAAGTGATAGAAATAAATATCGACGAAGCAATGGCAATGGTTTCCAATGGAGCCATAAAAAATGGCAAGACAATCATGTTGCTTCAGTATCTGAAATTGAATGGCATTTTGTGATGCTGGGTTTGCTTAAGCCAATAAAGCCTCCCCGCCCTGCCGTTGCAGCTCCATCTCGCCAAAACCTATAAGGTCTGCCGTCCCGCCATGCAGCGCCGCAAGACCTTATAGGTTTACGAAGACCCTAAATTTTCAGCCACGTATCGATGCCCAGTTGTTAAACCTATCAGGTCTAGCAGTTGTGCCATGCAGCGCCGTCTCGCCCAAACCTATAAGGTCTGCCATCCCTGCCTTTGCAGCGCCGCAAGGCCTTATAGGTTTATGATTCAGTCTCAACTTGCCAAGATCTTATAGATTTATGATTCACGAAGGCTCCAGCCCAGCTGCTCCATCCAAATTGATAGGCTGGTTATGGAAATCAATAAATCGTTCTACACCACCAAACCACTCCAAAGTTTCATTCCTCAATATCATGGTCGGAGAGTTGCTTAAAAATATTTTGTAAGAAGTCCAATGCCAGTCGGTTAGGTTATTGCAATAGCCATGATGCGCCGGATTCTTATGAATGTAAAAGACGGTGCTACCAAACTGTCTATCGCTTTTTACTTCCACCCGGCGTAAATAGTCGATAAATAACGCCCCCATTCTTCGGTACACTTTATTATATGATTTTGCATAACTGTTCAGGAAATTGGAAAAACACTGCATGATGAAATCAGGTGGTGATGTAGTAGAAAAATCTTTGTTAAGCTTCTTTTTTTTAAAGTGAGCTTCGATGCAGGCCTCATCTTTTATCCGTATTAAAAAATGAAAGTGATTGGGCAGTAGCGCAAAGGAATAGGTATCTGCTATCGGAGTGATGTATGCAACATATTTTTGAAGGAAGAAACGATAGTTTTCTTCATTTCTAAAAAGTAGTTCATTGCCTACGGCATGACTTAAAATGTGGTAGGTGCTATCCGGGAAAAGGGGAATATGGTAATCCTTCATATGATTGTTTTAATAAATATAGTTTCCAAATTGAAAAAATCCAATAGGTGTAGTGGAATAATTTATCCCAGGCTTCCCTAAACCTATAAGGCCTGCCAAAACCTATAAGGTCAGCTTGTTATGGTATTTGTCTTATCTAGCTTAGACCTTATAGTTTTATGATTTATATAAGGCCAGCCCACCCGGCCATACAGCAGCCTCCTTTCGCCAAAATCTATAAGGTCTGCCTTCCCGGCGATGCAGCTCCATCTCGATAAAACCTATAAGGTCTGCCAGCCCAGCCTTTGCAGCGCCGCAAGACCTTATAGGTTTATTATTGCCGCCCCGCAACGCATTATAGCTTAACGAAGACTTAATTCAATAGAATTTGGTATTTGTAAAGGAGCTTAGTATCTTCGCCTTCCTTTTTTAAGTAGATTAAGAAACCATATTTATTCACAACCCAAAAAAATTTCTATTTTTTTATGGCTGTAAAAATGAGACTGCAACGCCACGGGTCTAAAAAAAGACCTTTCTACTTCATCGTAGTAGCAGACGGAAGAAGCCCACGTGATGGCAAATTTATTCAGAAATTAGGTACGTACAACCCATTGACAGTTCCTGCAACCGTGCAGATCGACCGTCAAAAGGCGTTGGACTGGTTACACAAAGGTGCTCAGCCTACTGACACTGTGCGTCGTATCCTTTCCTTCAAAGGCGTATTGTTCCTGAAACATTTGTTAAGAGGTGTGGGTCTTGGATTGTTTGATGAGGCAGTTGCAATGCAAAAGTTTACTGCATGGAGTGCTGAGCACGATGCTCACATTGCTAAGCGCCAGGGAGCCCATAAAAAGGCTCGTACGGATAGCCGCAACCAACCAGTTGTTCGCAAAGTTGCTGAAGCCCCGGCTGCAGTAGCTGTTGAAACTGCTCCTCCTGCAGAAGCGCATGAAGAAACTAAAACAGCAGAATAATTATCTCTGTTCCGTTAATTCTTTTAAGTCCCGGTTTTTTATCGGGACTTTTTTTTTACCCCTATCCCCTGAAGGGGAATAAATGCAGTTCTTCTTGGTTGGATGCTTTGCCGGGGCCTGTTGTTTAAATAATCGTTTCAATCAAAGTATTATCTTGCACCTACCATGAGTCAGTATTTTAAAATAGGAAAATTAGCCGCCAGCTTTGGTTTAAAGGGCGAGTTGGTATTGTTGCATAGCCTGGGTAAAAAAACAACTTTAAACGGGCTGGAAACCATTTTTCTGGAAGAAGGGAAGGATAACATGATGCCTTATTTTATTGCTACCACCGCAATAAAAAATGATGCAGAAGTATATTTGAAACTGGAAGGCATCGATAGCAAAGAAACGGCCCGTAAACTAACGCCCAAAGAAGTATGGATTACTGAAGAGGATTTTAAAAAATTCGCAGCCAAAGCTGCACCCATTGCCATGCTTGGGTTTCACTTGATCAACGAAGAGGAGGACCTCGGCGAAATTATTGAAGTGATAGAACAACCCCACCAGATACTCTGCGCCATTTTACTGGATGGCAAAGAAGCATTGATACCCATACACGGCGAATCGCTGGATAAAATTGACCAGAAAAACCGGAAGGTATATGTAACGCTGCCGGATGGATTGCTGGATATTTACCGGTAATAATCTACGTACGACCACCTATTCTTTTGCCGTCTTTTTATTTTTTAAC
>JBGSMI010000242.1:0-13524 GCA_041740215.1 Ferruginibacter sp. | reverse complement strand
TTACAGGGAAGGAAGCGTTCAATCTATTGGATGGCCGGTCAGTGCATAAAGACCTTGTAACAAAAGAAGGTCAGCCATATAAAGCCTGGATGAAGCTTGACTTTGAAAACAAAGACAAGAACAACAATTTTGAAGTAAAACAATTTCATGAAAAGTATGGCTTTGATTTGAAAGCAGCAGTTGAGAAATTCCCCATAACGGATTTGAAAGAACCAGATAAAGAAAAGGCTTTAATGCAATCACTTCAAAAAGGAAATGTGCAATCAGTTACCATTGAAAAAGATGGCAGTAGCCACAAAATGTTCATTGAAGCCGATCCTCAGTTCAAAAAGGTAAATCTATATGATTCCAATATGAAGCTGGTGGCCAAAGAATCAATAGAGATATACCAATCTGTTGGCAAAACAGAAGCCATGCTGGCGGTAAAAGAAGAGGGAAATGATAAAAAAAAAGAGTTGAAGCAGGAGCTTAAACCAGAGAAAGAAAAGGTAGAAAAGAAAAATGATAAAACGCTTTTACCTAAGAAAAGGGAAAGCAGTAAAAAAGGTTTAGGGGTATCTTAACAGAACCCTAAACCCATTTTTCATTTTAAAAATTTGCAAAATGAATATCGAAAATATTTCAGCTTTAATGGGACAGTTGCAATCGTTAGGTTTTGAAAATGCAGGCTATTCATTGTTAAAGCGAATCAGTTTTAAGCCTGAGAATTTTATCCTTTCTCAAAAAATAGAGAAGGCCAAAGACAAGTTAAGCTTTCAACTATTCTTTGAAAAGGATGTCAAGCAAGGCATTTATGTTTTGTCGTATTATGATGCTATTCTTCAAAAGGAAACGCCTTTAATTGATGCAGCCATTAATGGCATTAATACCTCAAACCTGGAAAAATCAATGATAGAAATTGATTGGAAAAATGCTTTCGATTTTGTCACAAAAAAACATTTGAATTTGGAAGATAAAACAAGCTGGGAAAAAGAACAGAAAGTTGAATCGGTGATAGAAGGTCTTTCGGAGTTAGAAAAATCGGAAGATGGTAAAGTAGTTGCCATAGAGCTTAAACTAAAATATTGGGCTGGTATTTCATACCAGGAATTATTTGGCAATATCAGCCCTTTAAAAAATAAATCGGAAGTAAGCCAGCGGTTTTATGTTTCTGAAGGCCAAACAGGCATATCAGTAGATGAGGCATATCGGTTTTTACAAAATCGTTTGTTGGAGAAACAGATTCTGGCGAAAAGAAAACAATCGGATAGTACAAAAATTAACGAAGCAGAAAAAGACAGCCACGCTTCATCAGGAAGCGGACTGCTAAAAAAGAAACGTTTGGGAAGGTCCATGACTGTTAAGCCAAATAAGTCGGTTCTGAGTTAAATAATAGGATAGGGATTTACGTTCACTATAAATGTATGGAAATCCTCAGTTGGAAAATGAAAATATGAATTTTAAAAAATGATTTTATGGAGACATTATTTATTCCGAATGAAAACGATTTTAAAAGATGGATTAAAGATGCTGTGAAAGATTTTCTTCAGGAATTTACGAAAAAGGAATTGAAGGCTGAGCAAAATGAGGAAGATCTGCTTAACCGAAAAGAGATTGCAAAGTTTCTGAGAGTATCACTTCCAACTTTGACCGATTGGATAAAAAGGGGGTTACCTTCTCATAAACAAAGAGGCCGGGTTTATTTTGATAAAACTGAAGTGATACAATATATCAAGGAAAATAAAATAGGGCAGTTGAAATTTGGTTCCCGGTTTGAAAGATTGAGGCAGGAAATAGCCTAAAAGAAAATCACTCGTAAAGCCTGGCAAATTCCTGTCAGGCTTTTTTGATATTTTATTTCCAATAGCTTTAGTTATTTATTTAACTTTACATATCAACAGTTCTTTCACTTTCCCGGAAATGTTTGCAAATTAGTTTGAGCAAATCATTGGCTGCCTTTTGTTTGCAAATTGTTTGCAAATTTGAAAAAAGCTCAATTATTTAAGCAAGATAAATAACTAAACTTTTTGAAAATTCGCCATTCAAAGGCGATAAAAAAGAAAAGAGATTGACTTGTTTTATCAAATCAATCTCTTTGCAACTAATTGAAAATCAGTGACCCTGTCAGGATTCAAACCTGAAACCTCTTGATCCGTAGTCAAGTGCTCTATTCAATTGAGCTACAGAGCCATTTAAAAACATTCTGCATAAAAGAACTTCAAAACCTTCTGATCCGTAGTCAGATGCTCTATTCAATTGAGCTACGCAGCCGATTTAAACGCAAAAAATAAAAGTATGCTTTCTATTATCGGACGGCAAAAATAGAGATTTATTTTATTGAACCCAACTCTTTATGCAATTTTGCCGGAAATAATATTATGAAACTTCAGTTTTGGACGGTTGGCAAGGCACATGAATCCTATGTGAGAGAGGGCGTTGAATTGTTTACAAAACGCATTGCCAACTACTATCCCGTGGAATGGAACATCATTCCCATGCCGAAAAATGCTGCTACTTTTAGCGAAACTGAGCTCAAAAAAAAAGAAGGAGAAATCATTTTAAATGGGCTGCAAAAAGAAGATTACCTGGTCTTACTGGATGAGCGGGGCAAACAATTCAACAGTGAGGGAGTGGCTGCCTTTATCCAGTCGAGGGCCAATGAAAGTGTGAAAAACATTATTTTTCTTATTGGCGGTGCATATGGTGTAAGTGATGCCATTGAACAACGAGCCAATCATAAGTGGAGTTTATCGCAACTGGTTTTTCCGCACCAATTGGTTCGCCTGATACTTGCCGAACAGATTTACCGGGCATGTAGTATTAACCGGAATGAAAAATATCACCATAGTTGAAATAATACAATATTTTTGAACACTAATTTATATTTATGGATTTTTCAAGTGCGCCTATTACTTTTAGCTTGATCGCAATCAATGTTATCATGTCGTTGATCGGATTTTCAAATGCAGATTTTCTGGATAAAACCATTATGTGGCCTTACAAGGTTAAAAGGGAAAAACAATATTTCCGTTTTATTACTTCCGGATTCATTCATGCGGATTTTATTCATCTGCTTTTTAATATGATTAGCTTTTATTTTTTCGGACCTGCCATTGAATACTACTTTGCTGAATATGGTTTGGGGGGCAATATCTCTTATCTGTTGCTTTATTTTATTGGACTTATTGTATCAGATATCCCCAGCTATATAAAACACCAGGATGATTACAATTATAAGTCTTTGGGTGCTTCCGGGGCTGTATCTGCCGTTATATTTGCCTGCATATTATTTAACCCGTGGGGTACCATCCGGCTTTATTTTATACCGATGCCATTTATTGTATTTGCCTTTCTTTACCTGGGTTATTGCATCTATTCTTCAAAGAAAAATATTGGCAATGTGAATCACGATGCGCATTTATGGGGTTCTTTATTTGGTTTAGTATTTACCGTCATCCTGATCGCTTTTTTGGCTCCGCAACTATTTCCGGCTATAATGCAGGAGCTGTCGCATCCTCATTTTAATATATAGTTAATGGTTAAAATATTTTTTGTGGCAGGTGTAATCTTAAACCGGTCATCAATACGCATACCTACTACCCAAATGATTTTCTTATCCATCTCTATCACCCAGGTAGTCTCCTTCTGTGTGAGCGCAAGTTTTTGATCAACCAAAAAGCGATTGAGTTTTTTTTTCTTTTGCATCCCCAGCGGGTAAAAATAATCACCTTGTTTCCATTTACGAAGGAGCAACGGAAATTTGATTGCCGCTGCATCCACTTGTGCAACCAGGGGAGACCGGTCTATATTAAACAATGATTGCTTTTCAATTTTAATGCGGCCTTGATCAAAGGAAATTACTGTATCTGCTGCTTCAATTAAAATATGTTGTGCCGCTTCAGATTGACAAGGTGAAATGATAAGCCAGTTGCGGTTTTTAATAATACGATATGTTGCCGATTGGATGTATTTTCCGTTTTCACTTTTTAATAATGCGACTACTTCTGTGGTTTGATGTGCTGTAAAACCAAAGTCCTTTATGATTTCATACAACACTGTTGCCAGCGGCACTGTCTTCATTAATTTCAACACCGGAATGTGTACCTCGGCTCCTTTTAACTCCAGCAATTTTTTCTTATGTAATCCCACTGCTTGTTGAAATAATTCTTCTGTCTCTTTAAAACGCCGGATATTTTTCAACACATTGCCAGTGGCGTTTGGGTAACGCTCGTTTACAAGGGGTATGATGGTATTGCGAAAATAATTGCGGGTATAATCATTTTCAAGGTTGGTGTGATCGGTTACAAATGAAAGCTGCTGCTCATTTACAAAAGCTTCGAGTTCGCTTCTTCTGGCAAACAACAAAGGGCGAATCAGTCGGTCATGCTTTGGCAAAATACCTCTTAAACCAGTAATACCGGTACCCCTGAAAAAGTTCATCAACACAGTTTCAATATTATCGTCTGCATGATGGCCCGTAAGAATATAATCCACTTGCGGTAAAGCAGGCGCTGCAGATTGCCACGCAACATCAGCTAACTTTTTATTTATTATAAACGAATGAAACCACTGATACCGTAAATCCCTGGCCGCTTCTTCAACAGACTTTTTTGAAGTTGAGGCATATTCAATCGTATCGAAAGTTTTTTTAAAAAAGGGGACGCCATATTTCACCGATAAGCCTGCAACAAATTGTTCGTCACGCATACTATCCGCACCACGCAGTTGGAAATTGCAATGAGCGATCACAAAATTATATCCTGCCTTTTTACACAAATCACATAACACTACAGAATCCAATCCGCCACTCACCGCAAGCAACAGCCTGTCTTTTGGCTGAAAGAGATTTTCTTTTTGAATGTATGCTTTAAATTTTTCCAACAACTCCATTGATATTCTTTTAAGCGATCACCAAAACATTTTTAATTAAAAGCAACGTTGCCCAATGCGAAAAAAGTACGAGCGTCGAGAGTCATCAAATACTACGAATCGATAATGCTTCTAAGTACGAATAACCGGCTAAAAAAAATTAGCCTATTGATTACTAAACGACTTCCGTGCAATTTAAACCTACCCGTACTAAGTTTTCTGCGGAGACAGAAGCTCCCCCAATACCATTTAGTTAAGATAACAAACTTGCCCCATCGGGGCATTATGTGGGTAGCTACAAAACCGGACATCATACCTTTACGTTCCCTTTAGAAACGTTATGCAGGCCGGGTTTTTGACATATACCGATCCCAAGGAACGCCCCGCCAATTGATCGATGTTTTCTACCCATATATTGTTCCTAACGGAACGTAGAGTCCTTAACTAAATGACCGGTGCTTCCCCCTACTCTTCAATCTCTTCCAACGCACCCTGTAGTTCGCTGCGGGCATGGTTATCTCCGGCCTTTTTCGCTTCTTCTATTCCTCTTTTATAAATACGGATCGCTTTATCAAAGTCGCCCACCCGCTCTAAAAGTTTACCCAAATGGTAATAAGAACCTACATACGTAGGCTCCCGCAGCAACAATTCGTTAAAAAGAGCACGTGCCTTTTCATCATCCCCAATCTTAATGTATTCCAGTGCCAGCGCATGTTGCAGAAAGCTATCCTTGTCGGCAGTTTCCATATATTCTAATAATTTTTCAATCCTGTTCATGCGGTAATATTTTTTTTGAATGAATGATTCATTTGATATCTACAAATTGTATCTTTGATTTTTAGTTGCATAAACAACTTATTTCCTTTTGCTAAATTATTTATATGAAAATATTAGTTTGTATCAGTAAAACACCCGACACTACCGCAAAAATAGCCTTCGCAGATAACAATACGAAATTCGCTGCAGATGGAGTGCAATGGATCATCAATCCGTACGACGAATGGTATGCCCTTGTAAGAGCGATTGAGCTAAAGGAAGCGGATAATGCTACGATCATACATCTTATTACCGTAGGAGCACCGGATTGCGATCCCATTATACGAAAAGCGCTTGCGCTTGGTGGTGATGAAGCGATCCGAGTAAATGCCGATAGTCATGATAGTTACTACATCGCTTCGCAAATTGCGTCCGTAGCCAAAGAGGGCAACTACGACCTTATTTTTACCGGAAAAGAAACCATCGATTACAACGGCTCTTCAATTGGAGGCATGGTGGCAGAATTATTGGACCTGCCTTACATTTCACTGGCTACAAAATTTACGCTTGAAGGCAATAGTGCCGCTATTGAAAGGGAAATTGAAGGCGGTGAAGAAACCGACAAAGCGCAATTGCCCATTGTGGTAAGTTGCCAGAAGGGAATGGCAGAGCAACGCATTCCAAATATGAAGGGCATTATGGGTGCCAGAAGTAAACCATTAAAAGTAGTAGAACCAGCAACTACAGAATCGTTTACTTCAATTGCCTCTTTTGATCTTCCTCCCGCAAAAGCAGGCGTAAAGCTGGTTTCAGCAGATAGCCCGGAGGAACTGGTTAGGCTGTTGCATGAAGAAGCAAAGGTGATTTAAGCCCCCTGTTCCCCTGAAGGGAAAACTTAGGATGGATAGAATAACTAATTCAATTAGCTTTTTTATTGTTAGTTTAATTATTGACCCAACAATTGTTTTTCATGGCATCATCGTTGCGTCGCACACTTGTACTTTTAGTTCTTTATTCATCAATTAAATTCACAATGGTTCGTATCTTATTTGTTAGAGCCAACAAAAAAATATCCTTATGTCAGTATTAGTTTTTTTAGACCAGGCCGATGGCCAAATCAGGAAATCATCTTTAGAGGCTGCATGTTATGGGGCTAAAGTTGCGGAACAACTCGGAGTTGCAGCGGAAGCGATTGTTTTGGGTTCTATTACAGAAGATTTAACCAGCCTTGGAAAATATGGTATTCAAAAAGTACTTACCGTTGCCAATCCCGAATTGGACCAGTTGGATGCGCAGGTATTTACAAAAGTAATTGCAGATGCAGCTTCTGCTTCGGGTGCTACTGTAATTGTATTTTCAAACAACCTCTGTGGAAAATCTGTTGCACCCCGTTTAAGCGTTCGTTTAAAAGCCGGATTAGTTACGGGTGCCATTGCGCTCCCGGATACCAGCAATGGTTTTGTAGTTAAGAAAAACGTATTCAGTGGTAAGGCATTTGCGAATATCACCATCAATACCCCTATTAAAATAATCTCCTTAAATTCCAACGCTTATCCAATCACCACCACTGATAGCGTTGCGGTTGTTGCTGCATTGGACGTTGCGGTTGATGCCGCCAAAGTACAGGTAATTGCGGTAAACAAAGTAATAGGCGAAGTTCCATTAACGGAAGCAGAAATTGTAGTAAGTGGCGGACGTGGATTAAAGGGACCTGAAAACTGGGCATTGGTAACTGACCTGGCAAAATTATTAGGTGCGGCTACTGCTTGTAGCCGCCCAGTTGCGGATATCAACTGGCGACCGCATCATGAGCATGTTGGCCAAACCGGTATTGCTATAGCTCCCAATTTATATTTTGCTATTGGCATATCCGGCGCCATACAGCATCTGGCAGGCGTAAACAGAAGTAAGACAATTGTAGTAATCAATAAAGATCCTGAAGCTCCGTTTTTTAAAGCGGCCGATTACGGTATAGTAGGTGATGCATTTGAGGTAATGCCCAAAATTATTGAAGCTGTTAAAAAGATGAAAGCACAAAACTGATTATTCGGCAACTAAAATATACTGGCCTTCCAATTTAATTGGGAGGCTTTTCTTTTATAATTTTGCAACTCGTTTAAATGGTTATCCCATTTTCGGTATTAAAAGGATGGTTTGGAAAAGCAAAAAACAATAACAAAATGCCATTCGCCTAAAATCAACAAACATTGTGAGCAATAATCGTAATGAAAGCTGTTAAGGGCGTATTTAAAATTGTCGCAGCCCGGTATAGGGTTGCCAACATTTTTTAAGTGGTTTTTAGTAGAAAAGAAACTGAACAAGGCTGGCAACCCTTCCGACAATTTTAAATACACCCGCTGTTAAACAATTGCCCAAAAAACCTTAGTTTCGTAAAATTATTTATGAAAAAAATCGAATTAGAAATAGTCGCCCTGTCGCACAGCATTACCCAAACACACTCCTATGCCGTGGTTTTGGGAGAGGTAAATGGATTACGCAGATTACCCATAGTAATTGGTGGATTTGAAGCACAAGCAATTGCAGTAGCGCTGGAACGGATGAGTCCAAGTCGTCCGCTAACCCACGACTTGATGAAGAATTTTATGATGGCATTTAACGTGGAATTGCACGAAGTAATCATCAACGACCTGCAGGAAGGTATTTTTTATAGCAAACTGGTTTGCAGCAGTGCAAATGATACTGTAGAAATTGACTCCCGTACCTCTGATGCATTGGCCCTTGCGGTGCGCTTTGGTTGCCCCATTTTTACTTACGACAATATATTAGATAGCGCCGGTATGCTGATGGAAGGTGATGACAAAAAGAAAAAGACAACAGAATCTGTAACTACAGAAACCGGTGGTAAAGATGACCTAAAGGCCCTTTCTCTTGAAGATCTTAATACATTGCTGACGGATGTACTTGAGCAAGAAGATTATATCAAAGCAATAGCTATCAGAGATGAAATTAAAAGCCGGGGGAAATAGGATATTGAAGAAACTCAGCTACGCAAATGACCTCTTTTGTAGTTTTAAAACGAACTATTTCTAAAGTGATTAGCTTAACCATTCTAAATTTCTAGTTTTTTTCAAGCCAAACACTCATTTACTCAACGCTGATTCATTGATTCACTGATTGTCCATTTGTTTATGTTACTAAAAAATGATTGTCTTCCCAAATTGTAAAATAAATCTTGGTCTGCGGGTAACCGCTAAAAGAGCCGATGGCTATCATAATATTGAAACAATTTTCTACCCGGTTCCTTTAAATGATGTGTTGGAAATCATTCCGTATTCAGACACGTCGCAAAATGCTAACGGTGCCGTTTTCACGCAAACAGGTACAATGGTTGATGGCGATGAAAAAGACAATCTCTGCATCAAAGCCTTTCACCTCTTAAAAAAAGATTTTCCACAATTGCCTTCGGTAAAAATACATTTACATAAAGATATCCCAATTGGAGCCGGACTTGGGGGAGGTTCTGCAGATGCGGCATTTGCCCTGAAACTACTTAACGAAATATTCAGGCTGCATTTATCGACAGATCAATTATTATCTTATGCCTTATTACTGGGTAGCGACTGTCCGTTCTTTGTGCTGAATAAACCTTGTTTTGCCGGTGGACGGGGCGAAATAATGGAACCGGTTGCTGCTACATTAGCTGGCTACCATTTGCTGCTGGTAAATCCTGCAATCCACATAAATACGGGCTGGGCATTTTCGCAGCTCAATCTGAAAGCGAACAGGACTGTAAAATCGCTTCAATCCATCATCACATCACCTATCGCCTCCTGGAAAACTGAATTGATCAACGACTTTGAGCAGGCTGTATTTCAACAATATCCTGCAATTGCTATCATTAAAGATCGTTTGTACCAACAGCGTGCTTTGTATGCTTCTATGAGCGGAAGTGGCAGCACAGTGTATGGTCTTTTTGATAAGAAACCCAATTTCGCCTTTCATTTTCCTGAAAACTATCTGGTACGTCAAATCGCCTTATAACACCCTGTTAATCTTTACCATATTAACACCTTATTTTCTCAAATAGAGCCCTTAATTGACTGCTTTTAAATAAATTGCAGGTTCACAAAAAAGTACAAATGAAGAAACTATTTTTATACCTGGCCGTGGTACTCTTTTCAGGAGCAACGGCGTTTTCGCAGAATGCAAAAAGTGTTTTACCAAAAAACTGGTATTTACAGGATCAACAGGCTAGCGGCATTTATGGCATCAGTCTTGAAAAGGCTTATGATTTTGTAAAAACAAAAAAAATTAAGAGCAAACAGGTTTTGGTAGCGGTAATTGACAGCGGTATCGACACCCTGCATGAAGATCTAAAACCAATATTGTGGATCAATCCGAAGGAGATCCCTAACAATGGTATTGATGATGATAAAAATGGTTACATAGATGATGTTCACGGGTGGAATTTTTTGGGCGGCAAAGATGGGCGTAATGTAAGCAAAGACAGCTACGAAGCGGCCCGTTTGTACAATAAACTGAAATTAAAATATGGCAGTTCAACTTTGGAGGAGTCTTCCCTAAAACCAGCAGAACAAGCTGAATTGGAAATGTTTAAAAAAGCAGAAAAAGCTATTGTAGGTGACATCAATCCACTTGAAATTTCGTTTATGAAAAATCTGCTGCCTTCATTTTTAAGAGGCGACTCGGTGATTGCTAAAGATCTAGCTAAAACAGAGTACAACTGTACAGATCTTGAAAAATATACGTCAACAAATTCAGACGCAAAAAAAACAAAAATGTTTCTGGTAGAGCTTTGTAAAGGAAACGGTAGTGATGAAATTACCAATAAGCAAATTATTGATGAATTTGAAGGACAAATCAGAAAAGCTGACGCTGCAAACAATCCTCCCAGAGAATATAGGGGTGAAATTGTTCAGGATAACGAAGCGGATATCAATGATCGTTTTTATGGCAACAATGATGTAATGGCATCCACTCCTTTTCACGGTACACATTGCTCAGGAATAATAGCTGCTGTTAGGAACAATAACAAAGGCATGGACGGCATTGCAGACAATGTTCGCATTATGATGATTAGGGCTGTACCTGATGGCGATGAGCATGATAAAGATATTGCATTGGGCATTCGATATGCAGTTGATAATGGAGCACAAATTGTAAGTATGAGTTTTGGTAAAGACTTTTCACCTAATAAAGAATGGGTAGATGATGCCGTAAAATATGCAGAAAGTAAAGGCGTTTTACTAATACATGCTGCGGGCAATGATGCTAAAAACGTTGATAGTGCTGATAACTTTCCTTCGCCTGTTTATACCGATGCAATTGGAAAAGCTACCAACTGGATAACAGTAGGAGCTAGTGGTGATCCAAAAAATGGCGGTATTGCAGCACGGTTTAGTAACTATGGTAAAAAAGAAGTTGATGTATTTGCTCCAGGTGTTCAAATTTATTCTACTATCCCTGGCGGTAATACTTACGGAAACGCTTCCGGAACCAGTATGGCTTGTCCGGTAGTAGCCGGAACTGCTGCCTTTATTTTGGGATACTACCCCAACCTTACCGCTAAGCAGTTGAAATATGTCATTGAAACTTCTGCCGCTTCACAACCTTTAAAAGAGGATGTAACCATACCCGGTACAGCAGAAACCACTTCTTTGGGTGAAATCTCAAAATCCGCTGGTTTACTCAACGCTTACGATGCAATTAAATTGGCCAGTACGTTAAAAGGAGAAAGAAAAACAACAGAAGATGTATTACCCAAATCTACCATGAAAAAAAGCAAAAGAGGATAATCATTTTATAAATTAATGCTACCGCAGATTGGCTGACCTACACCAGTGAATCTGCGGTTTTCATTTTAAAATCAAATAACATGAACAATACATCTTTTACCAACCAGCCGGGCTATTTCCAGGTTTATATTGACCTGGTAGAGGAAAAAAATTTAGCGGCTGCTTTCTCCCGACAATCAGAAATCATTAAAAACTTTTTGACTGCGATCTCCGAAGACCAGTCCACACATGCATACGCCCCTGGCAAATGGACCATCAAAGAATTGTTGCAACACCTCATCGATGCAGAAAGAGTTTTTACTTATCGGGCCATGTGTTTTGCAAGAAATGAGCAAGTCACCCTTCCCGGATTTGATGAAGACGACTACGCCGCAGCCTCAACTGCAAATACCAGAAGCTGGGAAAGTTTAACCGCCGAATTTGTTGCTGTACGCAGATCAACCTTATTTCTTTATGACAGCTTTACACCTGAAATGCTTGCCCGTGTTGGTAAAGCCAGCAGCAATACCTATTCCGTAGAAGCGCTAGGATTCATTCTGCTCGGCCATTTTAACCATCATAAAAAAATTGTTGAGGAGCGATATTTGTAGTGGATAGTCGGCATAGAAAATGATAGTCTACCTAACAAAAGCAGGGCTTAAGTCCTGGATCTACCTTGTTACGAATTACCCCGCTGGTCCAGCATTCGTAACAACCCGGTACTGGAAATCCAGAGAAAAGACGTACGCCTCATTCCAGCGCTTTGGGCAGTTGCCAAATCTTTAAAGCATGCCACCTTTCGATAGCATAACATGCTCTCAACAACATATCTGTCTACTTACCAAAGAGAAGACACTCTTATAAAATCAGGAGGTTTTCAAAATAATTCGAAATTGTTGTTGCCAGGGTTGCCAGTCTTTGAAAGGTTGGCTACCCTGGCTAAAGTGGAACATGCTCTAAACAACATATCTTCCTGCTTACCAAAGTACCGGCACTTTTCCAAATAAGAGACTATTAAACAGCAATATTTAATCCCGAATATATCCACTGAAACGAAAGGATGCACCAATTGCCTGAAGTATAATGCTCATCATCCTTACCAAATAAAAAGAGGCTGCCTCCGAATTTTGAGACAACCTCTTTTTATTATATTATTCAAAAAACTACCAACTCATCTTTATACTGAAAAACGATCGGCAGGTGATTAATTATTAATTTTCTGAGTCGTGGTTGACGTCACGTTGAGACTCCAACTTTGGAGTGTCGGCTGTTTCGGTGATACTCCATCCATGGAAAAAAAATTATCGATAAGACTATTCGTAGTATTTACCCCTTCCAATCCCGAAAGATCTGGAAAACCGTAAACCAAGGATAGATATTCTACCAACATTATTGGTAAATACATTCTCGTATCGAAGTGATAAATCCCATTTAGCACGATCTTGGCCAAATCGGTATCCTACGCCCATAGAGCCAAGTGCGCCCTTAAAATCTCCAGTTCCATCATAATCAATGTACGACGGATCGCTGCCCACAAATGCATAACCTAGCTGGGGTTCAATAAACCAGCCGTAACCTTCCCGATTTAAAGTATACACGTAACCCAATTTTCCAGAAAAATAGCCGGCGTCCCCTTCGTCCCAGGTTAGATAAGATGCCTCTGCCGATATTTCATCAGCCTGGTTGATGGGGAACCCCAATTTTATATAACCTCCAAATGCAATAGGCAGGTCAAGAGCTTTTGATCTTTCGCCCAATAACAGGGCAACGTCTAATTGAGCATAACTTTTATCAGCTATAATTGTAAGCAAACAAATGGTAAATAGGGTAATGATGTGGCGCATACTTTTTCAATTTTTAGGGTTTTTTACAGATGATGAAGATATATAGTATTATGTATTATTCAAAAAAAGGATTAAGTATTTTCAATTTATTGTTGTCCAAGTTGATACAAAAATAAGCTGTTTGGGGTCTTGAAAGTATTGTTGCTATTCAAAATTCGAAAGAGGCTTGAATAGGGGGATGTGCTTTTTGCGGCTTCTGTTTGGATGGGTTATCCGGTTTAGATCTTTCCCTTTCTTGTTTGTATTTTTCTATGATGGCTGTAATGCTGGTATAGTTCATCAGGTGCAGGCTCACAATGGATGCCAGTATGGAGAAGGCC
>JBGSMI010000230.1:0-12325 GCA_041740215.1 Ferruginibacter sp. | reverse complement strand
ATCATCAGCGCCTGGAATGTAGCCGATTTGCCAAAGATGAAACTGATGCCTTGCCATTGCCTGTTTCAGTTTTACGTAACGCCCCCTAACCCTCTAAAGGGTGAACAGAAAAGCAGCCTGAGTTGCCAGCTATACCAAAGAAGTGCGGATGTTTTTTTAGGGGTGCCTTTCAACATTGCATCCTATGCTTTGTTAACCATGATGATTGCACAGGTTTGTGATATGGTACCGGGTGATTTTGTACATTCATTTGGCGATGTGCATTTATACAACAATCATTTTGAGCAGGCCGATCTGCAATTGAGCCGAACACCTTTTCCTTTGCCGGAAATGAAAATCAATCCTGCGGTAAAAGATATTTTTGATTTTAAGTTTGAAGATTTTGAGCTGGTGAATTACCAGTCTCATCCGGGTATAAAGGCACCGGTGGCGGTGTAAAAAGCGGCCCCCCCACCCCCCAAGGGGGGATTTTAGAGAATGATACTTTTGGGAGTATTTGTATGAGGATATGAATAAAGGATAACCTAGAAATCAGCAGGAATGGAATTTTCCTATTACGAATAAAACAACGAATATAAAAGCTACGAAATCCCCCCTTGGGAGGTGGGGGGCTTTAAATAATTCCTATTATGAATGACATCAACGATATAGAAGCTACAAAAAATCCCCCCTTGGGGGGTGGGGGGGCCGCCCTTGTGGTAGCCGCATCCACCAACAATGCCATTGGAAAAGATAATAAGTTGCTTTGGCATTTGCCAAACGACCTTAAATTTTTCAAAAATACCACCTGGGGTTTTCCAGTAGTTATGGGGCGTAAAACCTTTGAGGCCGTGAACAAACCGCTACCGGGCAGAACAAATATTGTAATCACCCGTAATGAAGATTGGAAGGCAGAAGGTGTAATTAATGCCACAGATTTGAACGATGCTATTGCAAAAGCTACAGCAACAAATGCCAATCAAATTTTCATCATTGGCGGCGGAGAAATTTACAAGCAGTCCATGGCCATTGCGGACACCATCTACATGACAAGGGTACACGCTGTGTTGGATGGGGATACTTTTTTTCCGGTGATTGACGAACAGGATTGGGAGCTGGTTTCAAACGAAGATTTTCCGGCGGATGAAAGGCACGCATTTGCTTATTCATTCCAGGTGTGGAAGAAAAAGTAGACTAAGGCAAGACTCATTTTGATTACTCGTCCGTTAGCTCATAACTGATCACCCGATAGGTATCGGAACGTAACGCATAAATCATAACTCATTTCTCATCACTCATCATTGCACACCCCTTTTCAATTAGCAAAAAAATACCTGCGGTATTACTTCAACGCTTCCAACGGAAGGGGACACGGTGTGCATTCGCCATTTGTTTTTGATTTTATAAAAAATGTGCTACGGGATAAGAAGCAATACGATTGTTATGCAGCAATTGAAAGGCAGCGTAAAAAATTAAAAGCCAATAATACACTGATAGAAGTAGAAGATTTTGGAGCTGGTTCATCTGTCATCAAGTCGAACCAGCGTATTGTAAAGCATATTGCCAACTCATCCCTAAAGCCCCGGAAATTTGCACAGCTTTTATTCAGGATGGTGCAGTATTACAACCCGGCTACCATTGTTGAATTGGGGACTTCTTTTGGCATTACCTCATCCTATCTTGCTTTAGGAAATAAAAATGCGCAATTGTACACCTGCGAGGGAGCAACCAATATCGCTGCCATTGCACAGCAAAATTTTGATGCCCTGCAAATTGAAAATATTGAGTTGATTAAAGGCGATTTTACAAAAAACCTGCCTGACCTTTTTGCTAAAATTGCTACTGTTGATTTTGCCTTCGTTGATGGCAATCATCGCAAAGAACCAACGGTTCAATATTTTCAGGAGTTCTTAAATCATTCAAAAGTGACTACCATATTGGTTTTTGACGATATACACTGGAGTGCTGAAATGGAAGCCGCCTGGGAAATGATCCGCCAAAATCCTATGGTAACGCTTACCATTGACCTTTTTTTTGTAGGTCTTGTTTTTATCAATCCTGACTTTAAAGTAAAGCAACATTTTGTGATACGATTCTAATTTTCCTATACCTTTGCGCCAACAATTTTCTTATGACGATCGGCGCACTAAAAGAACCATCACCCGAAACAAGGGTCTCTATTTTACCTGAACATGTAATAATCCTAAAAAAATGGAACGTAAATGTTGTTGTTGAAAAAAATGCAGGAGCATCCGCATTTGCCAATGATGAAAAATATATTGACGCAGGTGCAACTATTGCAGATCGTGCGGAAGTCATCCATTCGGCAGATATCATTTTATTGATCAACGAACCACTGCTATCAGAGCTGTCTTTGTTACAAAGCAAAATTATACTGGGCATTTTTCAGCCGCTGTTCAATTCCGAGCTGGTAAAAGAATTGGCCGTTAAATGCGTAACTGTTTTTAGCATTGATATGATTCCCCGTACTACGAGGGCGCAAACCATGGATGTACTGAGTAGCCAGGCCAATATTGCCGGTTACAAGGCGGTATTGACCGCGGCCAATTTATTCCCCAAATATTTCCCCATGTTTATGACAGCGGCCGGTAGTATTCCTCCCGCAAAAATGCTGATATTGGGTGCAGGTGTTGCAGGGTTGCAAGCGATCGCTACTGGTAAAAGATTGGGTGCTGTGGTGGAGGTTTTTGATACGAGGCCTGCAGTAAAAGAAGAGGTGATGAGTCTGGGTGCAAAATTTGTCGAAGTAGAAGGAGCAGCCGACGCAAGCAAAGCGGGCGGTTATGCTGTTGAACAAAGCGAAGATTTTATGCAACGACAGAAAGCAAAAATAGCAGAAAGTGTTGCTAAGGCAGATATCATTATTACCACTGCACAAATACCCGGGAAAAAAGCACCAATACTCATTACAACGCAAATGATGGAAGCCATGAAAAATGGCTCTGTAATTATTGACCTTGCTGCTGTAACCGGTGGTAATACGGAACTCACCAAAAATGCACAGACAGTGATCCACAATGGGGTTAGTATTGTTGGTAATTCTGCGTTGCCAGCTACCATGCCCAGTGATGCCAGTAAATTATACGGCAAAAATATCCTGAACTTTTTGCAACTCGTAATAACCAAAGAAGGCGCATTGAATTTAAATTTTGAAGATGACCTTGTAAAAGGCACCTGTATTGTTCACGAAGGAAAGATTACAAATGAAAGAGTATTGGCTGTAGTAAATAGTTAGATGGAGGGCGAAAGGCAAAAGGCATTCAATTCTGGTGGGTCACCCCTCAAGGATGGCTCACCATGAATTGAATGTGTGAAAAGTTACCTTAAGTAATAACGCAATATTTACGTCTAAAAGGCAAAAGTCAAAAGGCAAAAGCCAAAAGGCATTCAATTCTGGTGGGTCACCCCTCAAGGGTGGCTCACCATGAATTGAATGTGTGAAAAGTTACCTTAAGTAATAACGCGATATTTGCGTCTAAAAGGCGAAAGGTACAAGCCAAAAGCCAAAAGCCAAAAGCCAAAAGGCACAAGCCACAAGCCAAAAGCCATAAGCCAAACGCCAAAAGACATTTTCTAATCACAAAACTAAAAACGCCGAAAGGGCAATTAAAAATAACTTATGCAATCTATTTTAGATTTTTTTAGCAATCACATCGAAATTATTTACATTGTCATTCTCTCCGTTTTTTTAGGAATTGAAGTAATCGGTAGGGTACCAAGCGTTTTGCACACCCCTTTAATGAGTGGCGCAAATGCCATTCACGGTGTGGTAGTCATTGGAGCCATCATCGTGATGGGGCAGGCGCAACCTGACAACTATTTTGCATTGGTACTTGGCTTTTTAGCAGTAGTACTGGGAACGCTAAATGTGGTGGGAGGTTTTGTGGTTACGGATAGAATGCTGGAGATGTTTAAGAAGAAGAAAACACCCAAGCAAGCCCCTAACCCCTAACCTGGAACAAGACAGGAGTCTGAAGTTGGGAGTTGCTTTTATATTTAGTAAAGCTTTTTAAAATATTCATTATATAATCGTCCAATGTCTAAAAGAGATTGCGGACCAAATGCTCCAAAAAGCCCCTTCAGGGTTTTGGGCTATTTACTTCAAATTTTTTTTATATGGGAATTCACATACTTACCATCTGTTACCTGATTGCATCGGTGACTTTTATTTTGGGGCTTAAAATGTTGTCACATCCGGAAAGTGCCCGCAGGGGAAACCTTGTTGCTGCTGCCGGTATGGCGATTGGTATTTTTGGTACCATCTTTTTATTTGAGCAGGAGGTAGATGGTATTAAGACCCATCTGAATAATATCGTAATCATTTTTGTAGCGTTAGCAATTGGAACTGTGCTTGGTTTTATTTCTGCAAAAAAAGTAAAGATGACGGCAATGCCAGAAATGGTAAGTCTTTTCAACGGGATGGGTGGCGCTTGTGCGATGCTGATTTCAGTAATAGAATTCAATCATTACCTCCACAATGGTGTGCCTGCGGCAGATGGTCTTATTTATTTAACAAAGGAATTAACCACTGTTTCAATCATTGCAATAACAGCCGGTTTAATGATCGGCAGTATCTCTTTTGCAGGTAGTATCATTGCATGGGGAAAGTTACGGGGAGTAATCAAAGACACTTCCTTTAAAGGCCAGCGCAACCTCAATATGTTTATATTACTAGTGCTGCTTACAGTAATTGTAATCTTCATTGTAAAAACGCCCATTATTGGTGCAGATAGTGCAAACACCACCTGGGCTTTAACCAATTTGCAGATTTATTTATTTTACGGCATTCTTGCTTTATCATTATTATACGGTGTTTTGTTTGTACTGCCCATTGGTGGCGCCGATATGCCGGTCGTCATTTCGTTGCTCAATTCCTTTACTGGTGTAGCCGCAGCCTGTGCAGGATTTATGTATGATAACCAGGCTATGCTGACTGGTGGTATTTTGGTAGGCGCAGCCGGAACATTGCTCACCATTTTAATGTGTAAAGCGATGAACCGCAGTTTGCTCAATGTAATTATTGGCTCCTGGGGTGGAGGTGCCGCCGCCGCCGCTGGTGCCACTTCATCCGACCATGGTGCTACCAAAGAAATCAGTTTAAGCGATGCATCGATGGTGATGAGTTTTGCCAATAAAGTGATGATAGTGCCGGGCTATGGTTTGGCGGTAGCGCAGGCCCAACATATTTGTCATGAGCTGGAAAAAATATTGGAAGAAAAAGGCGTAGAAGTAAAGTACGCCATTCATCCCGTAGCAGGTCGAATGCCTGGTCACATGAATGTTTTGCTGGCAGAAGCTGATGTGAATTATGAAAAATTATTGGAGATGGAAGATGCCAACGACGAATTTAAAACCTGTGATGTGGTGTTGATATTAGGCGCCAATGATGTGGTAAATCCGGCCGCAAAAAAAGATCCGGCATCACCCATTTACGGCATGCCGATCTTAGAGGTAGAATTGGCTAAAACAGTCATTGTAAATAAACGAAGCATGAAGCCAGGTTATGCCGGTATTGAAAACGATCTTTTCTACCAGCCAAAAACCAGCATGTTATTCGGCGATGCTAAAAAGGTATTGCAGGATTTGTGTTCAGAAATTAAATCAGCGTAGTCGTTTAACGTTTTCGGTTATTTTTTTCAAAGGACGATTTGGAAACCAGCAGTTTTGTTAGCCAGCTAAAAATCCTTGTTCAACATCGTTGTGTCAACCGATAGCTATCGGCTCCCTTGTACAGCATACCTCCCGATAGCTGTCGGGAGGGCAACTTCTGGCATCCGTTAGAAAAGAAGCAGCTTCTATTGAATAATCAAAACAGGTCATCAATAAAATCATCGATTGAAAATTCCGCAAGCACTCATTGATTCACTCCAGCATGTAAAAGGATTTGATGAAGAAGCCTTCGAAAAGGTGCATCAATCCGGTGAGCAGAATACTTCCATCCGGTTAAATACGGCAAAGCTTTCGGAGCGGATGCGCAAATCTTTTATCATCAACGGCTTTGAAGATATTAATCTAACGCCCGTTCCCTGGAATGCCAGCGGATACTATCTTTCAGCCCGTCCATCTTTTACAACAGATCCGCTTTTTCATGGCGGTGCCTATTATGTACAGGAGGCCAGCAGTATGTTTTTAGAAGAGGCAATCCGTCAGTCAACGGACCTTTCTCAACCGTTAAAAGTATTGGATTTATGTGCTGCCCCAGGTGGAAAATCAACCTTAATTCAATCCCTTATTTCAGATAAAAGTTTACTGGTAAGCAATGAAGTGATCAAAACAAGGGTAACCATTTTGGCAGAAAATATTACCAAGTGGGGGGCTGCCAATGTGATAGTAACCAATAATGATCCAAAAGACTTTAAACGATTGCCAAACTACTTCGATTTGATTGTAGTAGATGCGCCGTGTAGTGGAAGTGGTTTGTTTAGAAAAGATCCCAAAGCAATTGAAGAATGGAGCGAACAAAATGTTGAACACTGCAGCCAGCGCCAACAAAGAATACTCGCCGATATTTTACCTTCCTTAAAAGATGGAGGAATATTAATTTACTCCACCTGTTCTTATTCATCAAAGGAGGATGAATCAATTTGCGACTGGCTTGTAAAAGACCGGCAGCTATCCAGTATCCACATTCAATTAAAACAGGAGTGGAATATTGTTGAAACCATTTCACCCGAAAGCAATGTATTTGGCTATCGATTTTATCCAAATCACTTAAAAGGCGAAGGATTTTTTATTGCCGGTTTTAAAAAGCCGGCTTCGGAGGAAGCAACAGCATATGAAAGCAGATCAAACGGGAAGTCGGAAAGGTTATTGTCAAAAGAGGTGGAAGTGGTAAAGCCCTGGTTAAAAAATGGGGATGATTTTTTCTTTATCAAACAACAGGAAGAGGTAATTGCTATGCCCATGCATCTTGAACGATACCTGGCAGATGTGCAATGGGCCCTTTACATAAAAAAGGCAGGCGTAAAACTGGGCACGATTATTCGCAACGAATTGATACCCGATCATGAATTGGCCATTAGTATCATCATCAATACAAATATCCCTGCCATTGAAGTTGACAAGGAAATTGCATTGAACTATTTGCGGAGAACTGAAATAAAATTGGAAATTGATATCAAAAACTGGGCATTGATCACTCACCAGCAATTGCCCCTTGGTTGGGTAAAAGTGTTGACCAACCGGGTGAATAATTATTATCCAAAGGAGTGGCGGATATTGAATAAATAGCACATAACGCTTCTTTCAATCTGCGGGATTCAATCTCGCATACAATCCGCTGCCAGTAAAGGATTGGCCTACTGTCACTGAAAAAATACGTTAAACTAAATTGGATGGCCTGCATAGTTAGCGTACTAACCAACAAAATTTCCCATCTTTGCGATGAAAAAATTATTAGCCATGAAGCGTTTATTGATTGTATTATTTGCTGTTCCGGTATGTGTTTTTGCACAAAATAAAGCGTTGATAATAGAAGGCGTTTCTCCTGATTTATATATCAATCATACAGTAGCTTCCAAAGAAAATTATTATAGCATTGGACGTATCTACAACATAAGTCCAAAGGAAGTAGCACCATACAATAAGTTGGTTTTAGAAAGCGGATTAAGCCTTGGACAGGCATTGAAAATACCATTAACTGATGTCAATTTTCTGCAATCGGGAGCTGCCGCTTCGGATGAGGTATTGGTGCCTGTTTATCATACGGTGGCTGGCAAAGAAGGCTTATATCGCATCAGTACCAATTATAATAAACTGCCTTTGGAAACACTAAAAAAATGGAACAATCTAAAATCTGATGCTGTAGCAAATGGAACCAATTTAATAGTAGGTTATTTAAAAGTAAAAAAAGAACTATCACCTTTGGCAAGTATGGCAAAAGCGAAGCCTGCTGATAATATTGAGAAAGTAGCAGAGGTTCCTGCTAAACCAATTGTTACCAGAGAAACGCCTAAACAGGAAGTATCGAATGAGTCAACTCCGGTTGTAAAAACTCCGGCAAAAGAAAACCCGGTGGTGGTAGCAAAGGTAAAAAAAGAACCTGTTGAAACGATTGTAGCAAAAAATCCCGAACCAGTAAAAAAAGTGACTCCGCCTGCAAGTAACGGTAAGGGTTTCGACGGAGGCGCATTTAAATCAGAATATGAAAAGCAGGTACGTAACAAAGACATCGAAGGCGAAACCGGCGAGGCTGCCATTTTTAAGAGTACCAGTGGCTGGGAAGATGGAAAATACTATTGCCTGCACAACTCTTCAACACCAGGAACTATTATTAAAATTACCAGCTCAACTACTGGTAAAAGTATTTATGCCAAAGTATTAGATGTGATGCCCGATATTAAACAGAACACAGGTTTGCTGGTTCGTTTAAGTAATGCAGCAGCCCAGGAATTAGGTACAAACGATGCGAAATTTGTTTGCAGTGTGAGTTATTCAAAATAAGGGTTGTTTCGTAAGAATGCGGTTGACATTTTAGCAGATTTCTAAATAAGTTTTTTGCAATAAATACCCCGGTTACCTGAACGTACCGGGGTATTTGTTATATGCTTATCTGGCTTCCCTTTTTGCAACAGCTATTATGGGAAAATACCTAACTCCGAGTAAATGATGGCTACTTTATTAATAGCGCTTACATAAGCAGCAGTCCGCATATCCGGGATTTCAGGGCTGTTTAACCAGATTGCCATTATTTCTCTGGTTGCACTGATCATGGTTTCCTCCAGTCCGCTATGAACAAGGTCTATTTCTTCGGCCCCTTGCTTAATGAGCATTCTTTCCTTTTCACCAACTGTTTTGCCACTCAATTCTTCCATCTGCTGCAAAATACGGGTATTCATATTTTCATTAAAGCGTTTTTCAAGGCGGCCATAGCGTACGTGACTAAGGTTTTTCAACCACTCAAAATAGCTTACCGTTACACCACCTGCATTCAAGTACATATCAGGCACACACAAAATCCCTTTTTTAATAAATACTTCATCTGCTTCGGGTGTGCATGGACCATTGGCCGCTTCGCCGATAATTTTTGCTTTAATTCTCGGGGCATTTTCTCCATTGATTACATTTTCCAACGCAGCCGGAATTAGAATGTCGCAGTCCAATTCCAGTGCGTCCGTATTATTTGTGATTGTAATTCCACCAGGAAAATTGGTAATAGAACCTGTTTTGTTTCTAAACTGTATCAACTCTTCTTCATTCAAACCGTTGGCGTTGTAAACGGCTCCATCATATTCGGAAATTGCAATTACAATGGCTCCATGTTCTCTGAAAAACTTGGCACAATGATAACCTACATTTCCAATGCCCTGCACCACAACTCGTTTACCTTCAATACCAGTGGTGAGACCGATTTTTGTCATCACATTCGACATATTACACACCTCCCGTATTCCAAAAAATACACCCAGACCAGTTGCCTCTTTACGACCACGGACACCGCCCTGCGTAATGGGCTTTCCGGTTACACAACCGGCGCCATCAATTTCGCCCGGCTTTAGGGATTGGTAGGTATCTACAATCCATGACATTTCTCTTTCTCCGGTACCATAATCAGGAGCCGGCACATCAATACCCGGTCCAATAAAATTTTTCTTTACCAACTCTGATGTGTAACGGCGGGTGATTTTTTCTAACTCATAAGTTGAGTAATTACGTGGATTAATTTTAATACCGCCTTTTGCACCTCCAAACGGCACATTCACTATGGCGCATTTATAGGTCATTAATGCAGCAAGTGCCATTACTTCATCCTGGTTAACTTCCTCACTAAAACGGATACCGCCTTTGCAGGGAGATTTGTGCTGGCTATGCTGCACCCGATAGGCTTCCATTACTTCAATGGTTCCATCATCTCTTTTAATAGGGAATCTCATTCTGTAAACGCTGTTACAGGCCTTAATTTGTGCTAAAATACCGGCATCCCATTTTGTTAAGCGGGCGGCTTTATCAAAGCTCTTTTCTACACTTTCAAAAAAACTGTACGGGGTTTGTGCTGACATAATGTTGGTTTTAATTGAGCAATCGTAAAAAAAGTAATAGCGACTGGCAGGTAGCTAGATTAATTCTTATTAATTATTGATGATTTAAAGAATTTAGATGATTGAAGTCTTATACTAACGTTAAATGGGGGTATTTATTTTTTAATTTCGCAATATGTTTTTTTTGTAAAATTAAAAGAGCAAGCTGATTTTTGACTAAGTTAAAACTGATACTGGTTTTTAAATGTAGATGAACGGACTAAGTATTATTTTTATTTAAAATTAAATAATATTCTAGATCACTTATTTCATTATTCGATGTCTGACCAAAATTTAATAAACAACTGATTTATTGTTTGTCTTCTATTTTTGCAATCTTTCTATCAATACTTACCATATACAGGAATAAGCCTACGAGGATGGTAATACAAATTGCCATCACCACATATATTTTCCCGTTGCTTCGCATCGCATTTTCAGCAACTTCAATGGTTTGTGCATATGAAACGGAATGGCTCAACAGGCCTCCCATCATTAATAGTAAACAGTAAACGCTATTTCGCATTAATTAAATTTTTATCTCTTATTAAATATAATCTAATGTAAAGTGTACTGATCCAAACGCCCAGTAATGTCCATCCTATAACCGAAGGCCAAAATACAAGTCGCATCGTTGGGTCCAAATCAGATCCGTTTAATCCAGGGTTACCTGATACACCTTTTCCACCCGGATGTAGTGATTCTACTAATCGTGGTAAAATCATAATAAGTGGTAAATATATGAAGTAGGCGAAAATATTATAGACGGCACTTACCTTGGCACATTTATCTATATCAGGTATGGCATTGCGTAAAACCAAGTAGGCAAAATAAATCAGTAATGCAATTGCGACCCCAATTTGTTTTGGATCATTGCTCCAGGGTTCGCCCCAAGTATAGGTGGCCCAAATTGAGCCGGTTACCAATCCAAGTACACCCATTAGGATGCCGGTTTTAGCAAAAGCTGAAGCATATATATCATAACGCAGGTCTGATTTACGGAGGTATAGAACAGAATAAATAAGCGATATGGTCAACAGGATAATTTGACCAAACCACATGGGAACATGAAAGAAGGTGTTCCGGATGGTTTGTTTTAAATTACCTATATCAGGAACTTTTATTAAAAAACCTGCAGTAAAGGTGTAAACCAATAATACCGCTGTCAATATTTTCCACCACCTTTTTCGCATGTTTATAATAATGTGATTGCAAAATTAGGAAAAGAATGTGTCATATAAATTCTAAAATGATTATTAAATTGACACAAGCACTATAGAAAAATGATATTCTTTAAAGCTATTGTCATAGAACATGGAAATATAAAATGCAACTATCCTGTATTACTCAAATTAGTCCTTCCAAAGAAAGGGAAATAGTATGATTGAAAGAGCTATTACCATTATATCTAATCCAATAATTAACAGGGACAATTGCAACAATGCTCCTGCTCTGAATATTTCTCCAAAGGCTACTTTTGAAAGCCGGATCAATAAAAGTAATTGTGGTATTATAAGGGGAAATCCTAAAATTGCCATCAAGGCGGCGTTTTGTTGAGCTTTTGCTGCTATTGCCGCCAGCAATGTGAAAACAAGGCTAAGACTAATTCCGCCCAGGCAAACGATACCCGTAAATACCAACGTTTTCGACAAGGGGTTTTTTAATAATACAAAGAATAGCCCCAAACTTAGCAGGCTCATTATCAACATTAAAATTATATTGTAAATAAGCTTTGCAATGATAAATTCTTTTGCTCCTGAAATGGTGTAAAAGTAAAGCATTCGGCCACGACTTTCCTGTAGGAAGCTTTTGGCAACAGCATTTACACAAACAAATAACTGAATCACCCAGAAAAGCCCATTCCAAACTTCGCCTTCGGGATTGTCAATGGATAATTTTAAAACAAAAATGGTGGATGCGACATATAATAAGATTCCATGAAAGC
Organism: Ferruginibacter sp.; assembly: GCA_041740215.1. GTDB lineage: Bacteria > Bacteroidota > Bacteroidia > Chitinophagales > Chitinophagaceae > Ferruginibacter. The sequence goes on along the minus strand of JBGSMI010000230.1, from coordinate 364 downwards.
TATGCTGTTGCCTCATTTCGAGCAATAAATCTTTTTTCAATAAAGCAAAAACTGTTTTGGTCATTGATGAAGTTTGCATTTGACTATTCAAATATTTTTGTATTAAAAATTGCAGATTAGGTATTTTTTTGCTAACCTATTTAAAGCTGGGTATTAAATTTAAATATAGAATACCTGCTTTGACCGTTTAATTTTTCGTATAATTTAAACCAATTTTGTATACTTTATTTAAGATTAGCGCAATGCCTGCACCTTGGCTCATACAAATCTTTTTCTCCCAGTAATGCCAGCTCTGCTGCGGCTGTTTTCCGATAGCTGAAATTGGCTATATTACCACACTTTACGCAGATTGCATGCAGTTTGG
>JBGSMI010000182.1:0-13207 GCA_041740215.1 Ferruginibacter sp. | reverse complement strand
CTGAGGGAAAAATTGAATCAGCAGAAAATTATCCTCAAAAAAGGCACCGTTCTATTCAGGGGGCTCTTCGATTTACCTCATGGTGAGCCACCCTTGAGGGGTGACCCACCAGAGGGAAAAATTGAATCAGCAGAGAATTACCCTCAAAAAAAGGCACCGTTCTATTCAGGGGGCTCTTCGATTTCCCTCATGGTGAGCCACCCTTGAGGGGTGACCCACCAGAGGAAAAAATTGATGCCAATCGGATTATAATTAAAATCAACACATCAACATGAAACAAATATTCAAACCATTCGGTAAACTCAGCAGGCAAAACATACTCATCATGATCCTGGTACAGGTGATGATTACTTTATTGGTATGGCATACAACATCGAACGGGCTTATACCAAAACCCGGTGCTGTTGCCATCGCCTTTGGCAAATTGCTTACCTCAAAATTGCTGCTGGATAATATGCTGGTAAGCCTGGTGCTCACTTTAAAAGCCATGTTGTTCTCCATCATCATAACCTTATTTTTCGCATACACTTCGGTGATACCATTCTTTAAAACCATTGCACAGTTCATTGTAAAATGCAGGTACTTAACCTTAACAGGATTGATATTTATATTTACCCTGCTTACCAAAGATGGCAGCGAGCTCAAATTATCGTTATTGGTTTTTGGTATAGTGCCCTTTTTCACCACGTCTTTTTTAGTGGTGATTCTTAATATCGACAAGCAGCAATATGAATTGTGTAAAACCCTCGGTTATAATAATTGGCAAACGTTGTACGAAGTAATCATCGTGGGCAAGGCGGACCAGGTATTTGAAATTTTGCAACAAAACTTTGCCATCTCCTGGCTGATGATCACTATGGTAGAAGGGTTGAGTATGAGCGAAGGTGGTATAGGGTCGTTGCTGATAAAATACAACAAGTACAACGATCTAACCAATGTAATTGCATTGCAGCTCGTCATCTTTTTAATTGGGTTGTGTTTCGATTTCTTATTGGGCACTACCCGGCATTGGCTATTTCCTCACAGTAAATTAAAACAAGCAACAGCATGACAACACATATCAAATCACAAGTGTTACTGGAAGCAAAAAACATAGGACTTTCCTACAACAAAAAAATAATTTTAAGAGATATTAATTTCTGCATCAAAGACATCATCCGACCTGAAATGAAGCAAGGGCAGGTAGTTTCATTGATTGGCAGAAGTGGTATTGGCAAAACACAATTGTTTAAAATACTGTCTGGCTTGCAACAAGCCGATACCGGAAATGTTACGATCCATGGAGATAAAAAAGTGCAGGCCGGCGATATGGGTGTCATCTTTCAAAACTATTATTTGTTTGAATGGAGAACTGTTTATGAATCGCTGTTACTGGCAGCAAAAAAGAACAACGAATTAAAAGGCAAAGAAGATGAAACCATCAACCAGTATGCTTCCGACTTTCATTTAACAGAAGAACTGAAAAAGTATCCACAGCAATTGTCGGGCGGACAGCGGCAGCGGGTGAGCATCATTCAACAATTGTTAAAGGGCTCTGATTTTTTATTGCTTGATGAACCCTTTTCAGGACTGGATGTGTACGTACTGGATAAAGTAACCGAGTTGCTGTTGCAGGTATCAGTATCAGACGAAAGAAAAACACTGATCATTGTATCGCATGATATCAACACCTCCGTGGCCATTTCAGATACGGTGATCATCTTAGGCAATGAAGCAGGCAAACCAGGTGCTACCATCAAACGGGAAATTGATTTGATTGAGCGGAATCTTGCCTGGAAAAAAGGCATCAAAAAAGAAAAGGCATTTATAGAAACGGTAGACGAAATAAAGGCCTGTTTGTAATATCAGAATCCACTTGAATTAATCTATTTAGTAATTTAAAAAACACACTTCCGGGCGGAGTTATAAAACCCAAATCAACTATGAGTAAATTTTTAAAAACAGCCATCGTATTTGTAGTAATTACCTTATTAGCATTCCTATTGTTTGGCTTTGGTAAAGCATTGTCAGGTAATTACTTTGCCAACTCGCCGTTCAATGCTATACTGATTATCATTGCCATTGCAGTCATTCTTTATGTCGCTTACAAAGGAATAAAAGCCTTGTGGATTGCAGCAGTCATCTGCGTTTTCTTTAGCGCCCAGAGCTGCAATTATGCAAAGTCAAATCAACAGGTATTGGTTTCGAGTGACTGCGGCATGACGTGGAGGAAAATTTCAGCAGGCGATGCCGTTCCAAAAGGAGGAATGAATGCCTGTTACATGAAAGTGGTGATCCCTAATTTTCCTATGCAGGGAGACAGCCGTTTTATCACCAATTTAAAAGACCGGGTTAGGGCATCGGTTCACATTGATTATGACTACTCAATAACCGAACCGCTGGCATTTATTAAACAGGCCAAATATTTAGGTAAAGCAAATACGGATGCTGATTCCGACGGCGCTTTGAACAATGCTGCATTTGAAGGCGCTGAAAATATTGTGATTGATAAAAGAATCAGGGATGTGGGTAAATCCATGTTTTTAATGGAAGACATTGTGGACATGGACCAGGCTGAAATTGAAAATAAACTACTGATAGAAACCAATAAAATACTCGACCCATATGGCGTTCACCTGAATTTTATTACCCTCACTTTTGATTTAGATGAACAAACAAGGCAAGCCATTGATGTTTCTACCGCCATGAAAGTGTATGAAAGCAAAGGGTTAGAGGAATTAGGAAAACAAGTAATGATTGAAAGAGCCGGCGCTACAAAAGTAGTGGTAGAGAATAAAACGGTAGCTCCTACGATTCCGGAATAATAAAGACGGTTATTGAAGGCCATATTGACTTCGATAACCGTATAATCAAATATTTAGAAGATGGCTCGCAGAATAACAAAGTGTTGAGAACGACATGGTAGAATAAATTTAAATCGATCATAAAAAAACGCCTGGTGATGTGCTAACCGTTTTTTTTCTCCCGGTGAGTCACCCTTTGGGGGTGACTCACCGGGAGAAAAAAAACAAGGCATTTACATTCAATCCCAACGATTTGAAGTCCAATATCCTTTAATTGTTTTCGGAACCGCCTCCTCTATTTCCACCATTAAAAAGTGAGAAATTACTATCACCAAATTTGTAACTGAAAGTAGCCCGAAAATTCCGCACATTCCAGCGACGGTATGAATCCTGGTAAAACTGATCGGTGTCGTACACGGCTCCCCATCTTTGGCTATTGAATACATCATTTACTGCAAAAGTGAGCGAGGCCCTTTTATTTTTCAAAAATTCTTTACGGATGGCCATATCTACATCAAATTCTGCAATATTTCGCCCCTGCGGTATCACGCTTGGTGATTCATAATCAAGTATCATTTGAAAACCTAAATTATTGAGGAATGGTTTTTCGGGCTTCTCAATTTTATAATTGGTGATTAATTTTGCTTCCCAGTTAAACCCTTTATTACTTAGGTCCAGCTTATTAACATTGGCCTTTACTGTGCGATATTGCAGGTTTACTGTCGGCGTGATATCAAAGTTTTTACCCACCTTATGCTGTAAAGTTAATTCTGCCCCATATCGATTGGTAGTGCTCGCATTAATAAATGTATTGAGGATGGCATTTGGATCAATGGCTGCATTACTCAATTGCTGGTACTGAGCGTCAGTAATTGTATCGCTAAATTGAGTAATATCGTTGGGGTTATTTCTAAAATACAGCACCGCCAGCAAACTTCCCTTGCTATAGGTTCTATTGTAATTAGCTTCAAACGAATTGATGAATTCAGGCTTTAACTGTGGATTGCCTTGCCGTAAATTAGCAGGATCATTGATATCAATAAATGGATTCATTTGCCAAAAATCCGGTCGCCTGATTCTGCGGGAATAATTGAATTGGAGCTCATCTTTTTCACTTAGCTTTTGCGTTACAAAAAAGCTCGGGAACAGCGCATCCCAGATGCTGGTGATTTTGCTGGGATATTCATAACCAAATTTGTAGGCGCTATCTACCAGCTCACCATCAAATTTTGAATACTCGGTTCTTAAACCTACCTGATAAGAGAACTCTTTTTTCTTGTAGGAATAGGTGAAATAAGCTGCATTTACCATTTCGGTATATGCGTACTTATTACTCAACGGCAACTTTACTACCTGACCGAAAACACTTGTATACGCATTGAACTCACTTAAATATCTATTATGATAACTCCGCAAACCCATTTCAATTTTGCTATTTTCCGTAACAGGATTGGTATAATCTGTTTGTATGGTCAACTGCTTTTCGCTGCTGGTTCCATCGTTCCACACATTGGATGGAATACGGTATTCGCCACCATCCGGTTTTATATAAGTGTTTAATATCGTGCCATCGCTTCCGCGGCTGCCGTTATTAAAGCTTACATCGGCGGTTAGCTCCTTCCCTTCCTTTGGAAAAACATGTTTAAAGTTTAGGCGGGTTCCACTCCGGTTAAATTGTGAAGTACCATCAGAAACCCGATCACCCCTGTACTGCAGGATAGCATTGGCATCCAGGTATTCCTGGTCCTGATTTTCAACATTGCCAAATTTCCCGGATACAAAATCCTGCGAAATAGAAAATGTATTTCGATTGTCTATAAAGAAATCGACACCATACCGTACTGAATTAAAATTGCGGGAACGCTCATTGGCCGAAAACTGATTAAAGTAATCCGTTATAGCGCCGCCCTTTTTATTTTGTCGCAGCGTTTGCCCTCTGGCGATACCGCCGGACTGGTTGTGGCCGCCACTGGCAAAAAAGTTAAACTTGCCCTGGCGCAAATTCAGGTTAAGATTACCACTAAATATGCCTGGAGTGCCGCCACTTAAAGCTGCCATTCCATTTAACCCAATGCGTTTATTTTTCTTTAAAACAATATTGATGATCCCACCCGAACTGGCCGCATCAAATTTAGCAGAAGGATTGGTGATCAGTTCAATTTTATCAATGTGATCGGCAGGAATCTGATCAAGGGTCAATATTGTTGGGCGTCCGTCTATAAATATTTGTGGCGTACTATTCCGCAATTCTACATTCCCTTCAATATCTACCGAAACAGAGGGTATATTTTTCATAATATCAACGGCTGTTCCACCGGTGGCCAAAAGGCTTTTACTTACATCAAACACTTTACGGTCGATGCCCATTTGAAGTGCCGGCTTTGCAGAAGTTACCACTACCTCACTCAACTGTTGAATATCGTTTTCGAGCGCAATATTACCAAGATCTCTGTTATTACCCTGCGTTTTAATACCAGCATCAAACCGAATCATTTGTTCAATGGTTTTGAATCCGAGCGCCGATATTTCTAACCAGTAGCCATTGGCTAGAGGCAACTTTTCAAAGCGAAACTCCCCATTTGGTTTGCTCAGCATGCCATCTGCCAGGCTATCTTTTTGACCATTTGTTTTAAAGAACAACTGCACCGATGCCGCTTCAATCGCCTTGCCTGTGCTTTTATTAACCAGTTTGCCGTAAATCGTTATTTTATCACCGGTATTACGGTTCCGTCCGGATACATTCCCGCTTTCAGATTGCGGCTCGACACTAACCTGGCCACCTACTTCAAAAAAAGATACAATAAAAAAGAGATATAGTAAAAGCTGCTTCATGCCGAAATTTTTTAGTAAAAATTGCCATGCAGAAATTTCCACAATGGCACTTTTGTGTTATCAGTAATGTTACAACTTGTTCACCAAATTGTTTTACCCTTCATCATATAAGGGCTTTTTAATAATAAATTGCTGCTCTAAAATGTTGAAAATGAGAAATAGCTCACGCAAAATTAAACGACCAGACCGCTTATTGACCCACAGACATGCATTTTTGAGTTTAAAAGAAAACGGTCTTATCTAAGAAAAGGAAAAAACATCCTGCTAGATTCAGCGTAATTGAGCTGCATTTATGATAGATTTTAGCAACCAGATACTTGTAAAGCTACTTTTTTATCAAAGCGCAGCGGTTTGATAATTGTCATTTTTACGCTTTATTAACATAGCTACTTCATAATAGTGTGTATCTGCAAACAAATTACGCCTTAGTGGAATAAGTTTCCTCAAATCGGGCAACAACTTCTCAGATATATCATCTACTAAAAATCTACATCAACGCACAAATTGGCTTGATCAAATATGTAAAATCATTTTAAGAAGAAACATACAACCGGAATTGATTTATTTTAAATCTTTTATGCGGAGATGACGCTCCTTTTTAATCTACTCCATCGGTATGGTTTGGCATTATCTGACAAAAATCATGCTTTTAACTGCCTTTGCTCACCTCTTGTTTTTATGAAATAGATAGATTCGTATAAAAATAAGCCATATGGAAAAGCACGATCTATTACACGAATTTCCTGAACACCGGGAAAAAATACTGACACTACAAAAACAAAGCAACCGCTTTAAAAAAATGGCGGAAGAATATCAGGAAGCCGACTACTGTATTCACCGTATCGAAGAAGGGATTGAACCCACCACCGATGAACACCTGAACGAGCTAAGAATGAAAAGGGTGCATCTGAAAGATAATCTTTTCAGGTTAATGGAGGAGTAAAAACAATTTTATTTGTAATTCAGGAATAACGAGATTGGCAGCCTAATTAATGTGCATAACCTGGATCATGAACCATCATTTTTACAGGCACCTAACTACCATTAACAATGGCAAAGCCGTAGCAAAATTGGAACCATCACCATTAGAACAATAAAGGACAATAGTAATATAAGGTGCGTTATAATTGCCTAATAGAGAGCGGGAAACTTTTTTGAATAAATGGCTCAACGTGTATATACCGGTTGAAAAGTGTACCACATCGCAATTGAAAAACGCACCACTTTAGCAGCAAACTAACCGTTGCATTTTAGATAACTGGCGAGTCTGGTTGCTTTGCTTTTGAGAACACCTCTGTAAGATGCCGTGAATGCTTCAAGGGTTTTTGCTGCTCCGTGGCGGCACCGCTTTTTTTGCCTTTTAGAAAATAAATAACCGCAATAACGCCGGCTGCAAGGGCTGCGTATATCATCATATTCTTTTTCATACAATTTTTTTTATGAGGTATTGCATATGATATGCCAACTACACTTTTTTCACCGGCATTAACCTAAAGAATTAAACAAATTTCCAAATAGACTATTTTCCCTTTATCATCCTATATTTTACCAGAAATTTTAACGCCAGTCTAAAAAATATTATCAAAACAATAGCTGAAATAACACTTTTGAATACTTCAATAATGCGCTTGTATTAAAATATGAACTGACTTGGTTAACAAACCATACTCACCCCGCCATAGTTAATAAGCAAAAAATTTTCCGGGCGTAATTCCGGAACAAAAGATACTCATATATTGACGAAACGCGGGCGTAGCAGGTAACCACAAGCAAACCCGCTTTTAAAACTTACAGCTAAATTGATTTTATCACCAAATTTGAAATCCAAAGCGGTGATCCTTCAAAGCATTTTCAACCGGTTTAAAGTCTGCTGCGAAGCCTGCGGTAAACGCTATGAAAATTCCGATACTTGCCTTCAAGTATATAGATTAGTGTTATTATCACTGATAAAAAAATCCCGAAACAACTGTTCCGGGATTTTGCTGATAAATCAAATACTTCAACATGCGATGTTACTGTACCTTCAATTTAATGAATGCATTATTACAATCTTCCCTGAGATGAAGCGAAAGAACTGTATCCCTGTTGGCCAGTATGCATCAGTTCATTGGCTTCATCTTTTATTTGGGAAACTTTATCTGATACGCTATTGCTAATATCAGTATACGTATCCTCCACATCATCCCTAATGTCGGTGCCAACACGGGTTAACTTTTTTCTTGTTGCAGCGCCACTATCCGGAGCCAACAATATACCCAGTATAAACCCGATAGATAGTCCTTTTATAAAATTAATCATACAATGTTTTTTTAGTTTAGTAAATATTGTTTTTATAAATAGCTCTAAAACCTTGCCACGGTGGCTGTACCCTATAAAGTAGTATAGGCTGTAATATTTGTGAAAAAAATTCCTCAAAAATAGCAAATTCATCAACACCGTTGAGCTTGAAATTCAGCTAAAATATGTATTGAATACGCAGATCCATTACCATTTTCAGGTATTAAATGAGTATTGGTTGGATTTCAAAATCTTATAGCTTTTGCATTTCCGATTTTGATTGGTAGACACGCCGTGCAATGCAAGGCCGTGGCACGTCCTCGTTATCCAAAAGTCGCTGCGCAGAATTGAAATGCACCACTGGTATTTTTTTTTGATTGCCGCAATTACCTAATTTAGTGATCCGCTGGTTTAAATTATTTTGTATAATCAACAACAAATGTTGAACTGCCTGATGCAAAACAATCATACAAATAACAATAAACAATCAGCAACCATAAGATGACACAATTAAAATTAGGCTGGATCGGCCTTGGCAATATGGGCAATCCGATGGCAAAAAACCTGTTAAAGGACGGGTTTGAATTAATGGTGTATAACCGAACCCGATCAAAAGAACTTGAGTTGGTTGAGGCAGGCGCTTCTTCTGGAGACAGCCCTCAACAAATGCTACAGGCCTGTGATGTGGTAATCACCATGCTGAGCAATGATGCTGCGGTAAAAGAAATATTTGATGGAACAAACGGTTTACTTTCCAACAGTGTTGCCGGAAAATTGCTGATTGATATGAGTACAGTAGCACCGGACACTTCCCGCTATTTGTCCGGCCGCTGTTCCGATCATCATATGAATTTTTTGGAAGCCCCTGTTTCCGGAAGCGTAAAACCGGCGCAGGATGGCCAGTTGATTATACTGGCAGGCGGTACGGTTGCCAACTACGAAAAAGCTATCCCCATTTTTAATGCGTTGGGTAAATTGTCGGTTCATACAGGGGGAGCCGGTGTAGGCAGCTCTGCTAAACTGGCGATCAATTACCTGCTTGGATTAAACCTGCAGGGCCTGGCGGAAACCATTCTCTTTGCAGAAAAAAATGGCGTTAGCAAAAAGGATATGCTCACCATCATCAACGAAGGTGCCTGTGGCAATGGCATTACAAAAATCAAATCGCCTTCCATTTTAAAAAATGATTACCCGGCCGCTTTTGCACTGAAACATTTGGTAAAAGATCTGCAACTGGCAAAAGATGCCGGCCTTGATACGCCCTTGATCACACCGCTGTTTGAAAGTTATCAGCAGGCCCAACAGGAAGGCTTGGGCGAAGAGGATGTGATGGCGATTATAAAAAGCCTGGACAAAAAAGTGGGGTAGTAATTGTGAATGCATTGCTGCAAAGGGTCTGCAATAAGGGCATCCATTCAACGGGTCGGCACCGCAGGTCAGACCCGTAGGCGTAGCTCACCCGGCCATACGCAGGCAAAGTACGGCGGCCGCTGTCTCACATACTTTTTGTTTTTCGCCAAAACTAATACTGACGAAAGTTATACAGATAGTAAAGGATGAAACAAGCTACCGGAAATTCAGCTAAAACTGACACCCTCTGGTATCTGCCTTAGCGATAATTTACTTAATTTCAGTCATTCATCATTTTTAACAACTTTACAATGACTGTAATTTCAAAACCGGCATTTTTAATAGGTACGATTGGTTGCTTCCTGCTACTCTTTGTTGGTACAAATGTAAAAGCCCAATCCGTGCAGGAAATTCAAAAACAAATGGACGACCTGAAACAACAAATAAGCCTGTTGAAATCGGAACTGGTTGCGCTACAATCGGTAATCAATGCCAGCAGCAATGGCAATCTTACTATAAAGAATAAAAGCTCCCGTACCGATGTCACCGGTGCCAATTACAACCAATCTATTGGCGGCAGCAGCAGCATTACTATTGCCGCAAATGAAACCACTATTGTTGGTGAGAACATGACTTCCAACATCGGCAGCAGCCTGAGCCTTAATGCCGGTAAAAGTTATTTATTAACCGCTGGAAAAACGATTGTGATACAGGCGGGCGACCAAATTTCAATTGTTTCAGGTAATGCGGCAATCATTCTGAAAAAGAACGGCGATATTGAATTAAAAGGAAACCTGATTCTGCCAAAATCCAGTAAAGACTTATTAATCAAGGGAAGTAAGATTTCTGAAAATTGAGGAGCAATATAGTTTCAGCGGTGGTAAAGTTTTAGGCAAGCTCTGGAATCAAAATTTATTTTTTTTCCGGGGAAGATTAATGACTGATGATCCGCAGACTACCATTCATCAATACCACCGCCAGAATAATTCGGGTAGTCAGGCAGGCATGAACTAACAATCCTTGATTGAGTAGACAAAAACAAATCTGTCTAATAAATCTCTACAAATCCCTGGTAAAAACATAGGCCAACCAGCTACAGTTGACGCGGTACAATATACAGTGCTGCTATCTACAAATCTATACCCGGTCTACATTGTGTTTTCATCTATATCGTTATAACTAAACCTGCGTAGCCGAATTAGTATTCAACTTAAAACAGTAGTAATAAAGCAGATATAGGACGAATCCGAAAGCTATTGGATGCTGCGTCTGAATGGTGATACCCAGCCAGGTGTCGGTCAAAAAAGAATAACCGCAAGCCCCCGTTATTCTCTTTTTAATGCTGGGCTTTTTCGTGGCGAATTGCGGGTGTTCTTCCTAATGTTATGCGATAGTTGCTAGCCTTTCAGTCTGTTTGGTATATCCATTCTTTCATGAAAAATTCAGATGATTTCTAATTTACCTTCCAAAATCCGGTAGAAGGTTATGTGAGACTTAATTTTTGAAGAACGATAGCCCTCCCGGATATGATGTTGATCCATCCTGAGTTTGGGTGAACTTTTAAGAAATCAATTTCTTTAGCTATGATAGAATGATACCTGTCAGCTTGCGTTAAAGACCATGTATGCAGCGTGTACAACCAAATATCTTCCAAGTCAAAAATTGCCTGCTCTTTGAAAATCACTTTTAGCTAGATCTTTTAAAAAATATGCATAATAGTAGGCGTTCACTTTATTTGAAACTCTTGGAGTTCAGGCAGAATATACAGGAGTTGATTTGCCATCCGAATCGGAGACGCCGATAGCTCCTGCAAAAGCGTCCATGTTATGAATAACCAAATCTCCTTTACGTATTCCCTGATACCCATGTTCCTTTAATGCAATAGTAAATCCATCTGTCTTTCGATTTGTTCTTAAAGTAACTTCTCCATTTCTAAAGCAAGTTACAATTCCGTCTTCCTTCCTTGCTGGTCTCTCTTCTTTAACGAATAGCCATTTACCTTTATAAATCTCCCAATGCTCAGGAATCACCCCAATCCATTCAACGCCAGAAGGTTTATATGCATCGTAACCTGTCGTATTATCTTTCATTTAAAAAGACTTGTATTTTTTGAGCAATTTCTTCTGCCGCTGGTAATAAGGCCTTGTATGCTGCGGGCAGGTTGCCGGTGATGGTATAAGTGGCTACCCCAATGGGCAAACTAGCTGTTTTTAAAGCGTATTCAACAATGGTGCGGTCTTTACTTTTGCAAATGATAATACCAATGGCAGGGTTTTCGTTTGGCAGTTTTACAGTATCATTTTGCACGCTCAGGTAAAATTCCATTTTGCCTTTGTGCTCCGGTTCAAACTCGCCAATTTTAAGGTCCACGGCTATCTGGCTCAGCAGCCTTCTGTGGTATAGCAGCAGGTCAATCTTATATTCCTTGTCATTTACACTCAACCGGTACTGGTTACCAACAAAGGTGAAATCAGTAACCATGGCCAGCAAAAACTGCCGGATATTTTGAAGCAACGCCAGTTCCAGTTCGCTTTCAGAATGTTGATCTGCAAGATTCAGGAAATCGAATGTATAATTATTTTTTACTGCCAGGTAGGCCTGTTGTTTAATGGAGTCTGGCAGGGCAGCTTCAAAATTTGTTTGGTTGAGCAGGTATTTTTCGTAGCTTTTATTTTCTATTTGGTGGGTAAGCACATCTTTTGTCCAGCCAAATTTTTTGGTAGCCAATGTATAAAACTGACGTTCCTGGCTGTCTTTGCATTTTTTAAGAATGATTAAATGTTTACTCCAACTGATTTCCCGAACCAATGGTTCGAGATTTGAATCGTTGTGGTATTCAGCATAAAATTGGGCCATATACCAAAGATTACTAACTGAAAAACCAGCCATGGAAGGAAATTCCATTTGTAATTCTTTGGATAAAGTAGGTACAATGGCTTTGCCCCACCCTAAAGCCTGCTTTTCTGTAATCGCTTTACCCAATTCCCAGTACAGGTTGATAAAATATACGTTTACCGATTTTAGCGCTTCGTACTGTGCTTACCGTACTTTGGCTTTTATTTCGGCAATAAATTTTATTTGATCTTTATCTGTTCCTTGCATTATTTATTGTGTTGTATTTAATATTTAAACAGCATTCAATTTAATATTTAAAGAATACCTTTTACTGGTTGGTTAAATCTCCAACCAGTAGCTGGATATTTATAAGGACTTAGTATTCAGAAAGTATAAATTCCCGCCTGTTAGCCATTACATGAGCGACAGTATCTCCCGAATCAGTCCATCACTTTCTTCTTCCAGTTTCAAAATATCTGTAGTCACCTCCTCAATGCTGCGCAATGGTTTGTGCCGGTAGAAATATTTATTAAAACTAATCTCGTAACCAATCTTTGTGGCATCCAGATTTATCCAGGCTTCGGCTACATGTGGCTTCACTTCTTTTAAAAAGTAATCGTAAATATTTTCTTTCAGCGGCACATTCTCCATATCCCGTAAATCACTTTCAGTTTCATATTCAAGATACTCCCCTTTTCTGCTGTTGGCATAAAAACCATAATTGGCCAACTGGTTTTCTTTACAATCCAGGCGTTTCAGCAATTGCATTAGTTTATCACCGGTTAATTTCACGGTTCCATTGATTACTTTTTCTGCACCGGCATCGTACCAGCTTACGGCATTCAGTATTGCATTTTTTTCAGAGGAGGATAGTTTGGCTTTGCTTTCTTTCAATACTTCATCCACCTTATCCCTGAAAATATTAAAGTCATTGTATTCATCTGTGCCAACAGCCTGCGTCAGTCCGGTAGCGGTTTTCAGCAATTCCAGTTGTTTGTTCCAAAGTGCTTCACTCACCAGGGCTTTGGCTTGTTTCGCATTCAAATTCAGTTCATTCTTTTCGCACCAGTCTGTTATTTCCTTTTCATGTTTGGCAATTTCGGTATATACTTTTTCACCAAAGTTTTCAT